>WYBS01000170.1 GCA_011525755.1 Planctomycetaceae bacterium | reverse complement strand
GCTCCTTGATCTCGACCGGCTGTCCTCGCCCAGAACACCCTCGCGATGTTCGTTGCGTGGATTCCCTCGCCGAACGGCGTCGGTCCGCGCGGTCCCGCTTGCCCGTCGGTCTCGATCCTCGTGAATAGCTCGGGCTAGTGCGCGTGGCGCACGAGGTCGCCCGCGACCATGTAGATCACGTCCTCCGCGACGTTCGTGCAGTGGTCGGCGAGCCGCTCCAGGTACTTCGCCGTCGAGAGGATCAGGAGCCCGGGGCGGACATCGCCCCGGCCGCTTTCCATGAGGGCGCGCTGCTGCTCGTAGGTCTTCGCGAGGAGGTCGTCGACCTGGTCGTCCATCCGCAGGACCTCCTCAGCGCGGCGTCGGTCCTGCTTCACGAACGCGTCGAGCGCGCCGCGCAGCATCTCCCCGCACGCCTCCCCCATCGCGCCGAGCTCCGCAAGCCCCTCCCGGTCCTCGCGCCCTTCGCGCCCGAGGGCCCGTTCCGCGATGTTCACCGCGAGGTCGCCCACGCGCTCGAGGTCGTTCGTGATCTTGAAGATCCCCACGACGTACCGGAGGTCCTTCGCGGTCGGCGCGTAGAGGGCGAGGATCTTCAGGACCTCCTCCTCGATCCGCAGCTCGAGCGCGTTGATCTCGCCGTCGCCGTCGATCACCTGCTTCGCGACCTCGTGGTCGCTCACGAGGAACGCCTTGACGCCGAGGGCGACGGCGGACTCGCAGAGCCCGCCCATCACCATCACGTCGCGCGTGAGCTGCTCCATCTCGCGGAGGAAGTGTCGCGTCATACGGCCGTCTCTCCCGGCGCCCCGGCATCGGCCGCGCCCGTGGGCGCGGGCCCGGCCGCGAGCGGAATGCGTACGGTGAAGGTGCTGCCGCGCGCCAGCTTGCTCCTGACCTCGACGACGCCGCCGTGGAGGCCCACGGCGTGCTTCACGATCGCGAGGCCGAGCCCGGTCCCTCCCGCGGAGCGGGAGCGCGCCTTGTCCACGCGATAGAACCGCTCGAAGATCCGGTCGAGGTCCTCCTCGGGGATCCCGATGCCCGTGTCGCTGACGTCGAGCACGGCCGCACCTTCGCGCGGCTCGAGCGCCACGTCCACCCGGCCGCCCTGCGGCGTGTAGGTGATCGCGTTGACGACCAGGTTGTCCACGACCCGGCGCAGCGTGGCTGCGTCGCCGACGACGCGGCTGCGCTCGGCCCGGACCGCCAGCGCGACGCCCGCCTGCCGCGCCCGCTCCGCGAGCTCCTCGCAGGCGGCGCGCACGACGCCGGCGAGGTCGAGAGGCTCGCGCGGGAGCGTCTCCGGGCGCGACTCGAGCCGCGACAGGGCGAGGATATCGTCGAGCAGCGCCTCGAGGCGGCGCAGGTTGCGCTGGATCATCTGCACGAAGCGCGGGCCCTCGACGGGATCCCCGCGCGCCGCGTCGTCCTGGAGCGTCTCGACCGCGGCGGCGATGCTCGCGAGCGGGGTCCGGAGCTCGTGGCTCACGTTCGAGACGAAGTCCGTGCGCATCTGCTCCAGCCGCCGCAGCCGCGACATGTCGCGGAGCACGAGGATGACGCCGGTCCCCACGGGCGCCGCGCGCACCTGGACGAGGCGTCGCGGGGGCCCGTCGTGGCGGATCTCCGCCTCCACCGGCCCTCGCCCCGACGCGGCGGCCTGCACGAGGCCGAGGATCCGCGGCTCGCGCACCAGCTCGTAGATCCGCTTGCCGGCGATCTCCGTGTCCGGGGGCAGGGAGAGGATCTCGCGTGCCGCACCGTTCCCGAACGAGATGCGTTCCTGCGCATCGACCGCCACGACGCCCTCGTTCATCCCCTCGAGGACCGCGGAGAGCCGCGCCGCCTCGGCCTCGGCGCGCGCGAGGGTCTCCTGGAGCTGCCCGGTCATCTTGTTGAACGCGTGGCCGAGGCGCGCGACCTCGTCCCTGCCGCGCGGATAGACGCGCGCCGAGAAGTCGCCCGCCTCGACGCGTCGCGCGGCCGCGGTCAGCTCGCCCAGCGGGCGGGCGAGGCCGCGCGCCAGCAGCGCCGCGATGAGGACCCCCGCGCCCGCGACGCCGACCGCGACGAACCAGAAGGTCCGCGACGCGGTCCGCAGCGCCTGCTGCGCCTCGTCCAGGTCGCGGGCCATGCGGACGACGCGGGCGGAGTCGGGGACGCGGACGGCCGCGTACAGGAGGTCGCGCCCGACCGTCCTCGAGTGCCTGGGGACGATGGCCGAGCCCTTGGAGCGCGCCTCGATGACCTCGGGTCGCTGGCCGTGGTTCTCGAGCGTGGAGACGTCCTCGACGTCGCTGTCGGCGAGCACGGTCCCGTCCTCGCCGATGACCGTGATCCGCGCGCCCGTCTCCGGGCCCAGGAGCCGGGCCCACGCCTGCATCTCCAAGGGCCCCCACGGCCCCCGCGCGACCGCCCGCGCGGCCCCGTGCGCCTCCCGGACGAGCGACCTCTCGAGGTTCTCGCGCGTGACCCGGCCCAGGCGGTCGACCGTGACCAGGAGGAACGCCGCGAGCCCGACGACGACGGGCAGCGACGCTGCGATCGCGGCCTTCCCGGCCCATCCGAGGCGCATCTTCCTATTCCACGAACTTGTAGCCCACGCCGCGGATCGTGAGGAGGCGGTCGCCGTAGTCCTCGAGCTTCCTGCGCAGCGCGGAGATGTGCACGTCGATGTTCCGCTCGATCACGATCACGTCCGTGCCCACCGCCTTGTCGAGCAGCTGGGCGCGGGAGTAGACGCGCCCCGGGTTGCGCGCGAGGTAGACGAGCAGGCGGAACTCCGTGGCCGTGACCGGGATGGACTTGCCGCGGAGGCGCACCTCGTGGCGCGCGGAATCGATCTCCAGCTCGCCGTACCGGATCGGCTGCCCGGCCGCTTCCGGCGGCTCCGCGCTGCGGCGCAGGAGCGAGCGCACGCGCGCCACGAGCTCCTTCAGCCCGAAGGGCTTCCTCATGTAGTCGTCCGCGCCGACGCCGAGGCCGATCACGGCGTCCGTCTCCTCGGCCTTCGCGGTCGCCATGATGATCGGGATCCGCGCGGTCTCCTCCGACGCGCGGAGCCTGCGGCACACCTCGATCCCGTCGAGGCCCGGGAGCATCAGGTCGAGCAGGACGAGGTCGGGCCGCCGCTCCTTCACGAGGCGCAGCGCCTCCTCGCCGTCCTTGCAGGGGATCGGCTTCATCCCCTCCTTCCTGAGGGCGAACACCACCGCCTCCAGCAGGTCGGGCTCGTCCTCCACGACCAGGATCCGATGGCTCATCTGCTTCCACGTCGGATCCTCCGCTCCGGGTCCGACACTCCGCGGGCTCCCGCGGGCGCTTCCCGGCACCGCATGGCCCATGCTCCCGCTCCTTTCCGCGGGGCGGGAGCGGCCGCCGCCCCCGCGCCCCCCGGTATTCTCCCCCCGCATCGCTAGCCGAACCTCCCCGTGACGTAGTCTTCCGTCTCTCGCAGCCGCGGGTTCAGGAAGATGTTCCCCGTGGGACCGAACTCGACGAGCCGGCCGAGGTACATGAACGCCGTGTAGTCGCTCGTCCGCGACGCCTGCTGCATGTTGTGCGTGACGATGAGGATCGTGTAGCGCCCCTTCAGCTCTCCGATCAGGTCCTCGATGCGCCCGGTGGCGATCGGATCGAGGGCCGAGCAGGGCTCGTCGAGGAGAAGCATCTCGGGGTCGCCCGCGATCGCCCGCGCGATGCAGAGTCGCTGCTGCTGGCCGCCCGACAGGGAGAGGCCGCTCTCCTTGAGACGGTCCTTCACCTCCTCCCAGAGGCCCGCGCCGCGGAGGCTCTTCTCGCACACCTCGTCGAGCGTGTGCCGGTCGCGCACGCCGTCCACGCGCAGCGGGTAGACCACGTTCTCGAAGATGCTCATCGGGAACGGGTTCGGCTTCTGGAACACCATCCCGATCCGCTTCCGCAGCTCGATCACGTCCGTGTCCTTGGAGTAGATCGAGTCGCCGGAGAGCCGCATCTCGCCGCCGCAGCGCACGGAGAGGATGAGGTCGTTCATCCGGTTCACGCTGCGGAGGAGCGTCGACTTGCCGCAGCCGGAGGGCCCGATCAGCGCGGTCACTGCCCCGTTCGGGATGGACATGGTGATGCCGAAGAGCGCCTGCTTCGCGCCGTACCAGAGGTCGAACGACTCGATCTCCACCTCCGCCCGGCACGACCGGAGCTCGTCGTGGACCGTCGTCTCGAAGGGCAACCCCCGCTCGACCGCATCGAAGAGCCCGGACGGCGGCCGCGCCGCCCTCGGGCCGACGGGCTCGTCCGCCGACACGAAGCCGGCGACGACCGGCCTCTGGGCCGGCTTCTCCCCGCGCCGCACGCTCTCCTCGATCATCGGTCCTCCTCGGGGCCAATCGCCTTCCGGAGACGGGTGCCAGGGGCACGGCGCCCCCGGCACCCGTACGGAGGCCTCGTTCGGCGGGCCTGTCCTCGCCGAGGGCAGGCCTCTCACGGTGGCAGGCCGCCTCGGCAGGCGCGCCGGACGCATGCAAGGAGACCAGTCCCCGGTGAAGCCCCGTTGTCAGAAACATCAAGACAACGTAAATGCCACCGCCTGTCGGCGTCCTGTACACCGGTCACCCCCTCTGGCCCGCATCCCGCGGCGCCCGGCGTCCGGCACGGCATTTCCAAGGGGTTAAGGCTCATGACTCGCACCGCTGCCCTGCTCCTTGCCGCCTCGACCGCCCTTGCCGACGGCGATCCCGCCCGGGACGCGCGTGCCCGGGCCGTCGAGGCGTACCTCGCGGCGGCGGCGGACGGGGAGGAGTCCCTTGAACCCCCGGTCGCGGAGAAGGTCGTCGTGACCGCCACGCGGGAGGAGGAGCCCGCGATCGACGTCCCTTTCACCACAGCGGAGGTGGACGAGAAGACGGTGGAGCGGCGCTCCTACCGGTCGACGCCCCAGGTCCTCCGCAACACGCCCGGCGTGATGGTCCAGGAGACCTCTCCGGGCCAGGGGTCGCCCTTCCTGCGCGGCTTCACGGGATTCCGCACGCTCTTGCTGATCGACGGCATCCGCCTCAACAACTCGACCTACCGCGAGGGCCCGAACCAGTACTGGGCGACCGTCGATCCCCTCTCCGTCGCGCGCTTCGACATCGTGATGGGCCCGTCGTCGGTCCTCTACGGCTCGGACGCGATCGGCGGCACGGTCCAGGCGGTCACGAAGACGCCCTACGGCTACGGCGAGGGCTGGACCGCCGCGGGCCTCCTCTTCGGCCGGTTCGCGAGCGGGGAGGGGTCGCAGTCGGGCCGCGTCGAGGGGAGCATCGGGCGCGACGGCACCACCGGGCTCCTCGCGGGCTTCACCGGGCGCAACTACGGCAACATCCGGGCCGGGGACCCGATGGGCGAGCAGCCGAACACGGCCTACGACGAGTGGGCGGCGGACGGAAAGCTCGAGCACTTCCTCGGCGAGAACACGCGCCTCGTTCTCGCCTACCAGCAGATGGAGCAGAACAACGTGCCCCGGACCCACCGCACGACGGTCGCGAAGAGCTTCCACGGCACGACGGTCGGCACCGAGCTCGAGCACGACTTCGACCAGGAGCGCCTCCTTCTCTACGCGCAGCTCCACGCCGAGGAGCTCGATGGCGCGATCGACGAGGTGCACGGCAGCGTCTCCTGGCACGAGCAGAACGAGACGCGCGACCGCCTCCGCACGGGCGACCGGCGCGACCGGCAGGGCGTGGACGTCGGCACGCTCGGGACGTGGCTCCAGCTCGGGAGCGGCCTCGGCGCGGCGCGGCTCACCTACGGCGTCGAGTACTACCACGACAACGTGAACAGCTTCTCCACGACCAACGCGGTCCAGGGCCCGGTCGCGGACGACGCCACCTACGACCTGTTCGGCGCCTACCTGCAGGTGGCGCTGGCCGCGGGCGAGCGGTGGGAGGTGATCCTCGGCGGCCGGCTCACCTGGGCGGCCGCGGACGCGGACCAGGTGTACGACCCCGTCACCGACTCCGCGATCGCGCTCTCGGACGACTGGACGGCGCTGACCGGCAGCGTCCGCGTGCTCTACCGGATCGCGCCGGACCGCTGGCACCTCTTCGGAGGGGTGTCGCAGGGGTTCCGGGCGCCGAACCTCTCCGACCTGACGCGCCTCGACGCCGCGAGGTCGAACGAGCTCGAGATCCCGTCGCCGGGGCTCGACCCCGAGGACTACCTCTCCTTCGAGGTCGGCGCGAAGGGGCAGAAGCGCGCGTTCGGGGTGCGGATCTCGGCCTACTACACGATCATCGACGACCAGATCACGAGGACGCCCACGGGCGCGCTCACCCCGGACGGCGAGGTCGTCGTGATCAAGAGCAACGTCGGCGACGGCTACGTCTACGGCGCCGAGCTCGAGGGGTCGTGGCGTTTCCGCCCCGCGTGGACGCTCTTCGGCGCGATCACGGCGATGGACGGCCGCGTGGACACCTTCGCCACCTCCGCGCCGGTCGTCACGCGCGACTACGTGAGCCGGCTCATGCCCCTGACCACGCAGGTCGGCGTGCGCTGGGAGCAGCCTTCCGGGAAGTTCTGGTTCGAGGTCTACGCGCTCATGGCCGCGAGGCAGGACCATCTGGCCCCCGGCGACGAGGAGGACACGCAGCGGATCCCGCCGGGCGGGACGCCTGGCTACGGCGTCGTGAACCTCCTCTTCGGCTGGCACGTTTCCGAGAGGGCGGACCTCGTGTTCGGCATCGAGAACCTCTTCGACAAGAGCTACCGCGTGCACGGCTCCGGCAGCAACATGCCGGGGTTCAACGCTCTGGTATCGTTCAGCGTGCGTTTCTGATGCGTCTCGGCCTCCTCGTCTCCCTCATCGTCCACGGCGCGGCCGCGGCGGCGCTCGTCCTCTGGGGCGCGGAGCCCCGCTCGACCGGGCCGCTCGGCTGGATCGCCGCGTCGGCGCACGCGGAGGACGCGCCGGAGCCCGAGCGGGCTCCCGACGAGCCTCCGCCGATCGAGGCGCCGACGGCCCCCGCGGAGTTCTGGCCCGCCCCGGAGGAGGCGCCCTCCTTGCCGGAGATCGAGGCGCCCGAGGTCCTTCATGTCCGCTCGGACCCGCTGCCGGCCGTCGTGCGTCTCCGGCGGCCGCTGTCGCGCCCGGCGCGAAAGGCCGCCGGGGCCGTCCCGCCGGCGCGGGCGATCGTCGCGCCCGTACCCGTACCCGTACCCGTACCCGTACCCGCGCCCGCGCCCACGCCCGCCGCGCGCGACGGCGTCGTCCGGGAGCCTCGGCTCCTGCCCGATTCCCCGCGGGCGTCGTATCCCGCGCGCGCCCGGCGCCTCGGCCTCGAGGGCACCGTGGTGCTGCTACTCCACGTCGCGGCCGACGGCACCGTCCAGCGCGTCGAGGTCGTAACCTCGAGCGGCCACGAGATGCTCGACAAGGCGGCCGCGGAGGCCGCCGCGCTCTGGCGGTTCGAGCCGGCGCGGCGCCACGGCGTCGCGATCGCCTACGCGATCCGCCAGCCGGTCGAGTTCACGCTCGCCGACGCCTAGCGCGGCGGCGTGCCACGCCGGATCCCGCCGAAGGCGGGGCCGCTACACCGGCTCGCCGAGGATCGAGAAGACCTTCTTCTTCTGCCTCTCGAAGACGGCCTTCGTGTTCGCCTCGAGATTCAGGCGCAGGAGAGGCTCCGTGTTCGACGGCCGCACGTTGCACCACCAGTCCTCGTACTGGACCGTCACGCCGTCGAGCCAGTCGATCTCCGCGTCCTTGAACGCCGCCTCGATCTCCTTCATCTTCGCGTCCTTGTCCTCGACGCGGAAGTTGACCTCGCCCGTCTGCAGGTAGCGGCGCAGGGGCTTCAGGAGGCCCGAGACGCCGCTCTTCGCCCGCGACACGATGTTGCACATCGCGATCACGGCGAGGCTCGAGGACTCGGTGTTGTAGTTCTCGCGGAAGTAGTAGTGGCCGGAGTACTCGCCGCCGAAGACGCAGCCGTGCTCGCGCATCGCGGTCTTCATGAACGAGTGGCCGACCCGCCCGCGCACGGGCCTGCCGCCGTGGCGCGAGATCTCCTCCGGCAGCGCGCGGCTGCTGCGCAGGTCGTAGACGACCGGCCCCTTCTCCCGCGAGAGGATGTCCGCCGCCATGAGCGCGGTCGCGAGGTCGTTCGTGATGACCCCGCCCTTCTCGTCCACGAACCCGGCACGGTCGGCGTCGCCGTCGAACGCGATCCCGAGGTCGGCCTTCTCGCTCCGCACCCGCTTCTCGAGATCGACGAGCGTCTCGTGGTCGAGCGGGTTCGCCTCGTGGTTCGGGAACGTCCCGTCGAGATCGAAGTAGAGAGGCACGACCTCGAGGTCGAGCTTCCTCGCGACGAGCGGGAACTCCCAGCCGCCCATCCCGTTGCCCGCGTCGACGACGACCTTCAGCCGACGGCCGAAGTTCGCGTGCTTCACGACCATGTCCACGTACGCGTCGGTGTAGGACGCCTCGCGGACGTGGCCCTGCTTCGGCGCGTCCGGCGGGAGCTGGCCGCCGCGGATGCGCGCCTCCATCGCCGCGATCCCGCTGTCGCGCCCGATCGGCACCGCGCCCTTCCGCGCGAGCTTCATCCCGATGTACTCCGCCGGGTTGTGGCTCGCCGTGACCATGATGCCGCCGTCGAACCCGCCGCGGCCGAGCGCGAAGGAGAGCACGGGCGTCGAGCAGAGCCCGATGCGCACGACCTCGACCCCGGTGGCCGTGAGCCCCCGGGCGAGCGCCTGCGCGATCTCGGGGGCTGAGGGGCGCATGTCGTGGCCGATCACGACCGTCCGCGGCTTCACCTCGGCGGTGAACGCGCGACCGACCTTCTCCGCGAGCGCCGCGTCGATCTGGCTGCCGTAGATGCCCCGGATGTCGTAAGCTTTGAAGACGCTCATTCGCCTCGCTGCCTCCCTCCTGCTCCTTCTATCGGCCGCCGGCGCGGTCGACGAGATCCTCGTCGAGTCGGACGCGGATGGCCTCATCGTCCGCTCCCCCGTGGCCGCCGCCAACTTTCTCTTCCGGGCCCCCAAGGGGTTCCGGAGGGCCGACGCGCCCGAGGGCTTCGCGGTCGCGCTCGAGCCGGAAGGCGGCGGCGGCAGCGGGTCGATCCGCCTCCGCCTCGCGGACCTGACCGCGGGGGAGGCGCGCGGCGGCCTCGACGCGTTCGTGAAGGCGCGCGAAGAGGAATACCGGGCGGGGTTCGAGGGCTCGCTCGGGATCACCAGCGGTCGCGGACGGAGGATCGCGGCCGTGGAGGGGAAGGAGGCGCTCCGTCTCGTGCTCGTGGTCTTCGACGGGGCGAGAAGGTACGAGCTCTTCTGCGAGGGGGCTCCGGGGGCCGGCCCCGACCTCGCGGCGGTCGCGGAGGGGTTCACGATCCTCGAGCCGAAGGGCGCCCCGGAGGGCGGCCCGCTCCTCGGCGACGCGAAGGCGGGGACGATCGAGCACGACTACTACCGGCTGAGGCTGAGCAAGCCCGCGGGATTCCTCCAGCAGGAGGTCGATCCGGAGCGCGACAAGGGGATCTTCCTCTACCTGAAGCGCGAGGACGACCAGAAGAACCGCTGCGACATCCGCGTGCGCGTCTTCCTCGCCAAGGCGGAGAAGGAGGGTGTCGAAGCGAAGGCGCAGAAGCGGATCGACGACTTCCGGAGCCGGAACGAGACGGTCAAGGGCCCCGCGCGCGCGCCGAAGGGGCGGATGCCGGGCTCGAACGCGGCGTTCCGGTTCAGGCAGGTCGGGAAGAGCGCGCACGGGCAGGTCGTCGAGGAGGAGTGGCTCGTCCTCGACCACCAGAACGGCCGCGTCTACGAGTTCGAGGTCGTCTGCTACGCGGGCGCGAGCCGCGCCTTCCAGAAGGAGATCAAGGCGTTCTGGAGCGGGATCAGGATCGAGGACTGACCGGCCGCCTCCCCTCTCCTACGCCCCCGGACCCCCCTCGCCTCCGCGGCCGAGGATGCGCGCGCCCGCGGCGCACGCGCGCTCCACCTCGGCGTCCCCCACGTCCCGGTGCGTCACGAGCCGTATTTCCGTATTGGACGTCGCGATCACGAGGATGTCGTCGGCGCGGAACGCCGCCTCGACCGCCTTCGCGTCGGGGACGGGCACGAAGAGGATGTTCGACTCGACGGTCTTGGGATCGACGCCGAACGCTTCCGCGAGCCTGCGCGCGCGGCGGTGGTCCTCGGCGAGGCGCTCGAACCCCTCGTCGAGCGCGACGAGGCAGGGTGCCGCGAGCACGCCCACCTGCCGCATGCCGCCGCCGAGGAGCTTCCGCAGGCGCCGCGCCTCGCGGATCTCCTCCTCCTCGCCGATGACCGCGGAGCCCGCGGGACAGCCAAGCGCCTTCGAGAAGGCGACCGTCACGGTGTCCGCGTGCGCCGCGTAGTCGGCGAGCGGCGTCCCCGTGCGGACGTGGGCGTTCCAGAGCCGGGCGCCATCGAGGTGGAGACGCACGGTGCCCGGCAGCGCGCGGCGGAGCGCGGTGATCGACTCCTTCGGCACCACGCGGCCGCCGTGGAAGTTGTGCGTGTTCTCGACGAGGCAGAGACGCGTGCGCGGGACGTGCACGTTCTCCTGGCGCACGAGCGCCGCGACCGTCGCTGCGTCGGGGACGCCCCTGTCGCTCGGGTAGAGCCGCGCCTGCGCCCCCCAGAGCCTGGACGCGCCCCCCACCTCGAAGTGGTAGGTGTGCGACTTCTCCTCCATGAGGACCTCGTCGCCGGGCCTCACGGAGAGGCCGATCGCGATCTGGTTGCCCATCGTGCCCGTCGGTACGAAGAGCGCGGCGGGCCGCCTGAAGAGCGCGGCGACGCGCTCCTCGAGCTTGCGGACGGTCGGGTCGTCCTCGAAGACGTCGTCCCCGACCTCGGCCTCGGCCATGGCGCGGCGCATGGCCTCAGTGGGCCGCGTGACGGTGTCGGAGCGGAAGTCGGCGATCGTCACTTGTCCTCCCCTTCGGTGCCCTCCGTGTCGCGCAGGAGCTCGGCGAGCTTTCTCTCCAGCTCGCCGAGGCGGCTCCGGAGCGTCTCGTTCTCGGCGCGGAGCCGGGCATTCTCCTCCTCGCGCGCCGCGGCCTGCTGCGCCTGCTCCATCGCGCGCGCCTGCTCCCGCGCTCGCTCCGCCTCCAGCCGCATCGTGGCCGCCTGGCTCCGCGGGAGGAGGATCACGCCGATGCCCGCGAGGAACGCGAGCGGCGCGACCGCGAGCGGCGCGCCGACCTGCGAGACGTAGCCCATCCGCAGGCAGTCGTCCTCTACGGCCGTGTAGAGGAGCATCCCCTTGAGGTGCCGTGCGAGCACGTCGGCGGTCGGGAGGTCCTCGAAGTTGAGCCGGATGCCGACCATCTGGAGCTGCCGGTGGATCGCGCCCTGCGCGACCTGGAGGAAGGGGACGCCCGAGGCGTAGAGCCACGTGACGACGCGGCCGAGGTCGATGTACGTCGCGCTCACCGCGGTCCTCGGCGCCGCGGCGAGGAGCTGCTGGAAGCCCGCGCTGCCGAGAAGACCGCGAGTGCCGAGCCCCGGGGCATCCGCGGCCGCCTCCTTCTCCATGAGCGCGTGCTTCACCGTCTGCGGGCAGAGGCCGAACACGACGAAGTCCGCGCCGAACGCCCACGCCGGCGCGTAGGGGCGCGGGTCGCCGCGTCTGTCGGTGATCTCGAGGAAGCGGATCTCCGTGCCGCGGAACTCGGTGCGGGAGGAGGTCACCGTCGAGCCGCGCTTGCGGAACTCGCGCGCCTTGTCCGCGAGCGCGTCGAGCGTCTTGACCAGCCGTTCCCGATCCCGCACGGTCGCGAAGAGCACGACGTCGGGCAGGAGCCCGCCGCCCGGCGGCCAAGCGACGTAGCCGGCCCACTCGGTCCCGAGGGCCTCCAGCAGGTCCTTGCGCAGGTCGAGGCCGAGCACCGCGCCGCCCTCGCGCGCATGCCGCTCGAGGTCCGCGCGCGTCTGGGCGTCGATCCCCCCCGCGATCGCGAGGATCCCGTCCCAGACCGCCGCGAGGTCGCACGTCTCGCCGCCGTAGGCGAGCGCGTCCGGCGGCGTCATCGCCGCGAACCGGTGGCTCGGCGCCCCCTTCGGGGCGAGCGCGAAGAGCCCGCGCCGCTCCTTCAGCAGGAGCGCCGCCTCGGTCCGGAACCCGTCGCCATGGGGGATGTCCGAGAACCCGATCGCCTCGACCGCGTCGAGGCCGAGCGCCTTGACGATCCGCTCGACCTCGCCGGGGTCGCCCCCGGGCCCGTACCGGAGCGCGGCGAGGGCGAGGCGGCCGAGCGCGGGCGCGTCCGCGTAGAGAAGGATCGCGTTGCGCGCGGCACCCATCCGCTCGCGGAGCCTGGCCATGCGCGGCGCCGCCTTCAAGGGCGCCGGATGGCCCTCGTCCATCGCCTGCAGCACGTGGTCCATCCGCGCGCGCCGCGTCGTGATCACGAAGCGGTCCTCCTGCGCGACAACGGAGATCTCGTGCCCCTGCACCGCCGTGGAGACGACCGTCCGGCCGCGGACGACCTCCTCCGTGAACTGCGCCGCGAGGAAGGTCTCGGCCGCCTGGCGGAGCCCGCGGAGGATCCGCGCGACCTTCTCCTTCCCCTCGCGCGTCTCGAGGTAGAGGACGGCATCGACCTGGCGCGTGTCGAGGGAGACGTCGACGACCGCGAGGCCGGCGCGCCGGAAGCGGATGCCGTCGAAGTCCTCCGGCGCGAGGCCGAACATCGCGAGCGGACCGCGGGCATTTCCGGCATACGCCGTCCGGAGCGACTCCTCGAGCTTCGCGAGGAACCGCCGGACGTCCGGCTCCGCGAGGAGCCTCCCGATCGCGGTGTCCTCGCCGAACCGGCCCTTCCCGTCGAGGTCGTTCCCCTCGACGAGGAAGAGCGTCTCCGCGGGCACGAGGGCCGAAAGCTCCGGCGAGGCCTCCGGCGCCGCGCGCGCGACCGGCGCGGCGAGAAGGAACGCGATCACGACGAGACGACGCATGGCGATGGCCCTCCCTCCGACCCACCCGATCATACGGCAAGGAGCGCGCGGATCCGCCGCAGGGCCTCCCGGATCGTCTCCTCCGAGGCCGCGTAGCTGAACCTCACGTGCTCCTTCCCCGCGGGGCCGAACGACGAGCCCGCGACGCACGCCACGCCCGCCTCCTCGAGGAGCCGGCGCGCGAGCGCATCGCCGTCGCGGCCGACGTGCGGGAAGGCGTAGAACGCGCCCTTCGGCTCAGCGCAGCGGAACCCGGGGATCGCGTTCAGCCCCTGGACGATCACGTCGCGTCGGCGGCGAAACGTGCGGACCATCTCCTCGACCTCGCAGCGCGGGCCGCGCAGCGCCGCGAGCGCCGCGCGCTGGCTGAAGGTCGCCGCGCACGACGTGCAGTTGATCTGGAGGCGCGTGACCTGCTCGGCCAAGGGCCTCGGCATGATGCCGTAGCCGAGGCGCCAGCCGGTCATCGACCAGGTCTTCGAGAAGGCGTCGCAGAGGATGATCCGGTCCCGAAGAGAGGGGAGCGCGAGGGGGGAGAAGTGCTCGACGCCGTAGAGGATCTCGGAGTAGACCTCGTCCGAGAGGATCCACTCGAGCCCGAGCGCCGCGATCGCGTCCCAGTCCCCGCGGGTGAGGATGCCGCCGGTCGGGTTGTGCGGCGTGTTGAAGATGCCGCCCTTCGCGCGGCGGAGCGTCGCGCGGTCGAGCGCGAAGCCGTTGCGCTCGTCGAAGCGGCAGGGCACGACCTTCCCGCCGAGCATCTCGACGACCGAGGCGTAGATCGGGAAGCCGGGATCGGGGACGAGGACCTCGTCGCCCTCCTCGACGAGCGCCATGAGCGTGAAGAACAGGACCGGCTTCGCGCCCGGCACGACGACGACCCCGTCGGGGTCGAGCGTGACGCCGCGGAGACGCCCGGCGTAGGCGGCGATCTCCTTCCGGAGCTCGGGGTCGCCGTTCGCGGGGCCGTACTTCGTGTAGCCCTGGTCGAGCGCCTCCTTCGCGGCCTCGACGATGTGCGGCGGCGTCGCGAAATCGGGCGCGCCGATCTCGAGATGGCAGACGGAGCGGCCCTGCGCCTCGAGCTCCCGGGCCCGGGCGAGGACCTGGAAGGCGGTCTCGGTGCCGAGCCGCCCCATCCTGCGTGCGAATTCCATACGGGTTCGGGGAGAGTTTCTCCGAGACTCGTGACACGGTCACGAGTCTCGTAAGAATTCTCCCCGTACCGTGCCCACGAACGAGGACGCGAGCGGGAGGAAGTTCGCGTCGAAGGTGCCGTTCACGACGAAGAAGAGGTCCGCCGACGCCCCGGCCGGGGCCGCGAGCGCACCCGGGGTGGACGCGAGGAGCCCGAGCTTGTCGAACGGCGCCTCGTCCACGCCGATGTGGCCGAGCTCCAGGTCGTCCGGGAGCGACAGCACGTGGAGCACCCGGGCGTTGAAGGAGGACACGTACGCGAGCGTCCCGTCGGGCGAGAGGGCGAGTCCGGGCTGGTACCCGCTCCCGACCGTCGTCGCCCCGCCCGGCGCCAGAGCCACCGTGCGCAGGAGGCGCAGCTTCAGTGGGTCGACCGGGCTCTCGTCGAGGCCCGAGAGGTCCACGAAGTACGCGGCCGCGAAGGTCTGGCTCGAGAGCACGCCGTAGAGCATGCCCCCGCCGTCCTTCCCGAGCGCGAGGGCGCCGGCGGCCGGGAGGATCTCGCCGAGGTTCACCGTCCAGCCGTCCCGCCACGTGTCCGCGTGGACGTCGAGGAACTCGAGCACCGCGTCCGTCGTCGGCTCCGCTAGGAAGCTCGCGTTGAACCGCGATGCGCCCGCGTTGGTCAGCACGAGGAACGCCTCCCCGTGCGGGTTGCCATGCTTCGTGAACCCGACCGGGTTGTGGTACGCCGAGACGTACGTGCGCGTCACGTCGCCCGGCGCCTTCCCGGCCGTGTCGGGCGACAGCGGCTGCGCCTTCGAGAAATCCGCGACCCACGACTGCACCGTCCCGTGGAAGAACTCCTGCAGTCCGGCGGTCGTCCCCGCGCCGTTCGACATCGCCACGTACACCCGCGCGGTCGGCGAGCCGTCGGTCGACGGCACGACGGCGATCATCGACGGGAGGCTCTGCGGGATCACGTTGTACGCGCTCCCGCTGCTCGTGTGGCCGGGCGCCTGCAGCGCCCACGCGAGGTTGACCGTCTGGACGACCTTCGCGAGCTGCGTGTCGATCACGACGAGGTTCGCGAGCCGGAGCGGCCCGTTCATGTCCGCGCTCGTCGAGTTGCCCGCGCCGACGGTCGCGAGGACGAACCGCTCCGAGACGACCTCGATGTCGCCGGTGAACGCGCCGAAGAGCCCGCTGCCGAAGGCCGTCGGCGCCCGCGCGGGGGTCACGCCGTCGTGGTCCACGAGGTCGCTGACGCCGATAGGGACCTGAAGCGAGGGGGCTCCGGGGGCCGCCGTGACGTCGTACGCGACGAGCTTGCCCGGGATCGTCGCGTCGGGGAAGGTGAAGAGGCGAAGGGATCCGTCCACGACGAGGTCGGACGGGAAGCCGCCCGGGTGGTTGAGGCTCAGCGCCGCGTCGTCGAGCGTGACGGTGGCGGGCGGCGGGCCTCCTCCGCCTCCCCCGCCGCCCCCTCCACCTCCACCTCCACCACCGCCGCCGCCGCCCCCGCCGCCGCCCCCCTGGTCGTCGGTGCCCGACGAGCCCCCGGAGCATGCACACAGTGTGACCGCGAGAAGGAACGGAACGAGAGTGCGCATCGCGCACCTCCTGATTCTGCCCCCGACGCGCTGGCGCGAGCGCGCGGGTCCGGGACGAGCCCGGTCGACCTAGGAGCCTTCCCGCGGGACGGTCTTCTGACTTACGACAGGTGGGCGCCTTCCCAGGACCCTTGGTCCCAGTGGCATCGTGCCCACCCTTTGTCGATCACAGCGGCGGCCCCGTGACGGCATCCCACCGTCTTCCCGGAGCCCGCGGGGAGCGGGGCGGACATCCGCCCCGCTGTCGCCCGCGAGTCTAACCGGAGGGGGGGACTAGTGGAAGTAGAGGAGCGCGCCGGTCGCGAGGAGTGCCGCGCCCATGAAGGCGGCCGCGAGGATGAACATGCGCTTCATGTTGGAGATCGACGAGTCGAGGATCACCTGCATGTCCTCGCGCTGGCGCTCGATGTTCCGGATCGTCTTCTGCGTCGCGAGCTGGAAGATCTGGAGCGACTTCTGCTGGCCCGCGTAGACGACCTTCGCGGTCTGCTTGTGGGCGGTCGCGATCTGCCGGAGCGCCTCCTCCTGCGCCGCGGCCTGCGACCGCATCTCCTCGGGCAGACGCGAGATCAGCTCGGCCATCCCCTGGACGGCGCCGGTCCCCTCCGCGAGCTTCTCGCCGATCTGGCGGAGCGCGAAGGCCTGCTCCTGGCCGGTCGCCCGGGCGGCCTCGGCGTGGCTCGCGAGGTGGGTCCCGATGTCGATGAGCGCGTCGTTCTGCTCCTGGTGGAGCCGCGGCAGCGTGCGGAGGTACTCGGGGAGCTCGCGCAGCTGGTCGGACAGGTCGGCGGTGCGGGAGTCCTGCCGGTCGAGGCGGTCGCCGACGGAGCCGAGGAGCTTCGTGAGCTCGCGGAAGCTGTCGGAGATGGCGCCGATCGCCTCCTCCTTCTTGCCCCCACGGACGCGGATGACCTGTTCGGGGATGGTGACCCCGGTGTCCTCGGGCTCGGGGGCCTCCGGGGTCCGGGCGAAGCCGGTCTCCTCCGGCGTGGCGCCCACGGGCGGCTCGTCCTCCTTCTTCTTCCCGAACCCGAACAGGCGAGAAACGATCGACTCCTTGTGCTTCGTCTCCATGATGTCCTCCGGCGGCGTGGCCCTACGAAGGAGATCGGCTGGTCGCACGTCAACGGTTAGGGTGGGAAGCAGCCGTAACTCTCGCCCCCGCCGGGGATTGGACCCGCCGGGGTGCGGAATCCCTTCCGCGGCGGGGGGAAGAAAGCAGCTAGCGCTTCCGGCCGTTCCCCGTCGTGCGGAACGTCACGAGCACGGCCGCGAGGACGATCCCCACGCCCGCCCACTGGACGAGGAGCAGGCCCTCCGCGGGCGTGACGCTCGTCGAGTAGCGCTTCGGGGGGCTCAAGATGGTCGCGTACTCGATGTTCTCGCTCGTGGAAAGGTGCTCCCCCTTGATGCTGCGGACGTCCTGCCGCACCACCCAGGGAGGGACGAGCAGCATGAGCGCCATGAGTCCTGCCGCGACCCAGACGGAGATAAGTTCTCGACGGCTCATGCTCCCCTATCGGCAGGTCAACGGTTGACGTGGTAGGCCGACGTAACTTCTTGGCCGGCCTTGGATTGCGTTCTGCGGAGTGCGCCAGCGCTGGCGCAGCGAGAGAGGGGGCGCGGGCCCTCCGGTGATCGCGCGAGAGGGCCGAATCCGTTCGCCGGCCGCCGCCGCACCGCGCTACGATCCCTGGGCAGCACCGCCGGAGGTACCCGTGGGCGATCCCGTGGCCGAGCTGACCGAGGCCGTCATGAAGGCCAAGCGAGGGCTCCGGGTCCACACGGAGCGGCTCGCGGCGCTGCTCCCGAAGCACAAGCTCCTCCTGCCGCTGGGCAGGCCGGTGCCCGCGGGAACCCTCGATGTCGCGTACCACGGCCTAGAGGAGCCGAACGGAGGCAGGTTCTGCCCGCTCTTCACCGAAGACCAGATCCTCTCCGCGGCCGGGCACCACCGCCGCTGGAAGACGAGCGGCGGCCCGCTCATGCAGTTGGAGTGGTCAGGCGACGTGGCGCTCCGTAACGCGCTGGATTGGATCGAGGGCGGGGCGATCCAAGGCGTGGCCCTGAACCCCTTCCACCCGTCCGCGCTGGAGCTGCTCCCGGACGAGGTCCGCGGCCTGCTGTCCCGCGATCCGGGCGCGCTCCGCCGCCACCTTCTGGTGCTGCCCATCCAGCCGGAAGAGAAGCTCATCACACGATGGGTGCAGACACCCCTTCCGAAGCCGCTCGTGGAAGCCGTCAAGGGGCTGGTTCGATCCCGACGCGAACTCGCTCGTTTCAGCTTCATGGAGGTTGTCAGCGCGGAGCGCGACGCGCCGAGCCTCCTGCTCACCATCGACACCACCGTTGCGGTCGATGGCCCGGCCTATGCGGAGGCCGTCCAACGCGCCGTCGCGGGGAAGATCCCGCCCGCGTACTCGCACATCGACGTCATGTTCATGGGCGCCGGCACGACGCAACAACCCCGGCCCTGAGGAGCTCAGCGGCTCAGTACGCGACCGCGAAGAGCGCCCGCCGCGTCGCCGGCTTGCCGGAGAGGACGCACTTGCCGAGGTTGGCGCCGTCCTCGAGCACGATGCGGATCGTCGCCTTCGTCTCGTCCTTGATCTTCAGCTCGGTCTCGTCCGTCCCGTCCACCAGCGCCTCCACGAAGCCGCCCTTCTCGAGCATCGCGTTCAGCTCGGCCATCGACCCCGCGCGGTGCGTGTGCTCGTCGCGGAACTTGCGGGCCCGGTCGAGCAGCGCGCGCTGGATCGTGTCGAGCACCGAAGCGACATGCTTCCCGAGGCCGTCGATCGGCGCCGGGCTCTTGCTGCCGTCGTCGCGGCGAACGACCACGACCTTCCTCTCCGCGAGATCGCGCGGGCCGAGCTCCAGCCGCACCGGCACGCCCTTCTGCTCCCACTCGAAGAACTTCGGGCCCGGCTTCATGTCCCGGTCGTCGAGCCGCTCCCGGACCCCCTGCGCCTTCATCTCCGCGACGATGCGAACGCCCTCCGCGCAGACGGCCGCGCGCTCCGCGTCGTTCTTGTAGATCGGGACGACCACGGCCTGCACCGGCGCCACGCGCGGCGGGAGCACGATCCCCTTGTCGTCGCCGTGCACCATGATCATCGCGCCGATCGTGCGCGTGGAGAGCCCCCACGACGTGGTCCAGACGTGCTTCCGCTGGCCGTCCGTGTCCTGGAACTGGATCTCGAACGCCTTCGCGAAGTTCTGGCCGAGGTTGTGCGAGGTGCCCATCTGGAGCGCCTTGCCGTCCTGCATCAGCCCCTCGACCGTGTAGGTCCGGTCGGCGCCCGGGAACTTCTCGAGCCGCGACTTGTACCCTTTCCGCACCGGCACCGCGAGCACGTCCTCGCACACGCGCTCGTAGATGTCGAGCATGCGGATCGTCTCCGCCTCCGCCTCGTCGGCGGTCGCGTGCGCGGTGTGCCCCTCCTGCCACAGGAACTCCGCCGTGCGCAGGAAGAGGCGCGTGCGCATCTCCCAGCGGACCACGTTGTTCCACTGGTTCAGGAGCATCGGCAGGTCGCGATGGCTCTGGATCCACTTCGACCACATGTGGCCGATGATCGTCTCGGAGGTCGGCCGCACGACGAGCGGCTCCTCGAGCTTGCTGTCCGGGTCCGGCGCGATGCCGCTCCCCGAGTCCTTGAGCCGGTGGTGCGTCACGATCGCGCACTCCTTCGCGAACCCCTCGACGTGCGCCGCCTCCTTCGCGAGGAACGACATCGGGATGAAGAGCGGGAAGTAGCAGTTCTGGTGCCCCGTCTCCTTGAACATCCGGTCGAGCGGCGCCTGGATGTTCTCCCAGATGGCGTACCCGTGCGGCTTGATGACCATGCAGCCGCGCACCGGCGAGGCCTCGGCGAGGTCGCCTGCCTGCACGACGTCCTGGTACCAGCGCGGGAAATCCTCGGCTCTCGGCGTGATCTTCATTTGTTCTTCACCACGAAGTTGACAAGACGGCCCCTGACCACGATCTCCTTCACGACCGGGAGCCCGGCGACGAGCGGCCGCGCGGCCGCGAGGGCGTGCGCCTCGGCCGCGTCCGCCGGCACCTTCACGCGCCCCTTGAGCTTCCCGTTCACCTGCACGACGATCTCGATCTCGTCCTCGGCGGCGACGGCCGGGTCCGCGGTCGGCCAGCCGGCCAGGAAGATCGAGCCCGTCCCCCCGAAGAGGGCGTGCAATTCCTCCGCGATGTGAGGGGCCAGCGGGGAGAGGAGGAAGGCCATCGCCGCGAGCGCCTCGCCCGTGGCGGCATCGCCGTCCTTGCCCTCGATCGCGTTGCCGAGCTCCATCAGCCGCGCGATCGCCTTGTTGAACCCGAACCCCTCGAGGTCCGCGGTCACCGCCGCGATCGTCTGGTGCGTCTTCCGGCGGAGGTCCCGGTCCCCCGAAGCCCCCCCCTTCCGGTACGCGAGGACATGCTCCCTGTTCCGGTGCGCGCACTCCCAGAGCCGCCGGAGGAACTTGTACGGGCCGATCACCGCGTCGTCGTTCCATTCGGCGTCGATCTCCGGCGGCCCGATGAAGAGCGTGTAGAGCCGCGACGCGTCCACGCCGACCTCGCCGAGGTGCTCCGTCGGGCTCGTCACGTTCTTCTTCGTCTTCGACATCTTGTAGACGCGTGCGACCACGACGCGGCCGCAGTGCCGGCACTTCGGCTCCGCACCGCCCCTGTCCACCTCGCGCTCGGGGATCCACTTGTGCTCCTCGCAGCGGTACGCGACCTTGCAGATCATCCCCTGCGTGAAGAGGCGCTCGACCGGCTCCTCGAACGGCGAGAGCCCGATGTCCTTCAGGAACATCGTGAGGAAGCGGCAGTAGAGGAGATGTCCGCGGGCGTGCTCGATCCCGCCGATGTACTGGTCGATCGGGAACCAGCGCTCCGCGTCGGCACGGTCGAAGAGCTTCTTCTCGTCGCGCGGCGCGAGGTAGCGGAAGAAGTACCAGGAGCTGTCGGTGAACGTGTCGAGCGTATCGGTCTCGCGCTCCGCCTTGCCGCCGCACTTCGGGCACGTCGTGTTCACGAACGACGCGACCGACGCGAGCGGGGACTTCCCCGTCGGCGTGAAGTCGACGCCCTTCGGGAGGACGACCGGGAGGTCCTTCTCCGGCACCGGCACGGCGCCGCACTCCCCGCAGTGGACGACCGGGATCGGCGTGCCCCAGTAGCGCTGGCGCGAGACGAGCCAGTCGCGGATGCGCCAGGCCACCTCGCCCTTCCCGAGGTTGTTCCGCTCGAGCCAGCGGATGGCGGCCGGGATCGCCTGCTTCGTCGGCAGGCCGTCGAGCGGACCGGAGCGGACGGCCGTGCCCTCGAAGAGCATCGCGCCCTCCTTCGCGGCCGGGTCCTCGATCACGGGCCGGATCGGCAGCCCGAACTGGCGGGCGAACTCGTGGTCGCGCTCGTCGTGCGCCGGCACGGCCATGATCGCGCCGGTGCCGTAGCCCATGAGCACGTAGTCCGCGACCCAGATCGGGATCTCCTCGCCGGTCGCCGGGTTCACGGCGGAGCGGCCGGTGAAGACGCCCGTCTTCCCCGCCTGGCGCTCGATCGCGGACTTCCTCCCCGCCTCGCGGACGTACGTGCGCACCTCGTCGTTCGCGATCGAGCCGACGAGCGGGTGCTCCGGCGAGAGGACCATGAACGTCGCGCCCCAGAGGGTGTCCGGCCGCGTCGTGAAGACCTCGACGCCCCCCCGGACCCCCTTGACCTCGAAGCGGATCCGCGCCCCGTCGCTCCGGCCGAGCCAGTTCCGCTGCTGCTCCTTCACCGGCTCCGGCCAGCCCGGGAGCCGGTCGAGCCCGTCGAGGAGCCGCTGGGCGTAGTCCGTGATCCGGATGAACCACTGCTTCAGCTGGCGCTGGTCGGCCTCGGTGCCGCAGCGCTCGCACCGCCCCTCGACGACCTGCTCGTTCGCGAGGACCGTGTTGCAGGACGGGCACCAGTTGACCGGGGCCTCGCGCTGGTAGGCGAGCCCCTTCTCCATCATCTTCGTGAAGATCCACTGGTTCCACTTGTAGTAGCCGGGGTGGCAGGTCGCGATCTCCCTGTCCCAGTCGTAGCCGATCGACCACTCGCGGAGCTGCTTCTTCATCCGGCCGATGTTGTCGTAGGTGAAGCGCTCCGGGTCGACGCCCTGCTTGATCGCGGCGTTCTCCGCCGGGAGCCCGAAGGCGTCCCACCCCATCGGGTGGAGCACCTGGTAGCCGCGCATCCGCCGGTAGCGCGCGATCACGTCGCCGATGAAGTAGTTCTTGCCGTGGCCGACGTGGAGGTCGCCCGACGGGTACGGGTACATGACGAGGCAGTAGTAGGGCTCCCCCGGCGCCCGGAGGTCGACGTGGCTCGTCCGCTCGCTCTCCCAGCGGCGGCGCCAGCGCTCCTCGATCGCGCGGAAGTCGTACGGGGGGACCTGCATCGGCTCTCCTACAACCTTCCGGGGGCTTCCCGGTTCGAATCGGACAGGATAGCGCACGGGTCAGGTACTTGACGCGGGGCCCGAAGCCGGAAGAATCGCGGGTCTCACGGGCCCGTAGCTCAGTTGGGAGAGCGCCTGGATGGCATCCAGGAGGTCACAGGTTCGAATCCTGCCGGGTCCACCAGAGGAAGCGAGGGGGCTCCGGGGGCCCCCTCGCATGGCCCTGCCCCGCCCGCGCACGCCCGCGATCTTCTCGACCGCGGCTTCTTCGAGGAGTAGCCGCAGGTACCATGGCCCGCGGCATGGAGACGCGATGAGCAAGGCGACCGAACTCATGCACAAGGCCGTGGGCGTGGTGGAGGCGGCGACGAGGCGCGACCGGCGGGCGCTCGAGATGGAGTACCTGGACGACCGCGCCGCCTTCTTCCGCAAGTACGAGGAGCACCTGCGGAAGCTGCCCGAGGAGGACAAGAAGGCCCTCCGCGGCTCCCGCTGACCGCAGCCACGGCGCCCTCCCGCGAGCCCTACCGGAGGAGCTTGAACGCGTGCGTCCAGTCGTTCCGGAGGAACCCGGGCAGGCACCAGAGGATGCACAGGGGCTCGATCGCCCGTGCCGCCTCGACGCCCCCCACGTCCTCCGCGTCCCACCCGAACTGCCCGAGGATCCCCTTCACGGTCTCCTTCGCGGCGGCGTCGTTCCCGCAGAGGAACATCGTCGGCGGGCCGCCGTGGAACCTCGGGTTCACCATGAACGCGCTGCCGACGCACGAGAACGCCTTCACGAACCGCGCCTCGGGCGCGAGCCGCTGGAGCCGCTCCATCAGCGACTCGTCGTGCGTCGTGAAGAACCGGAGCACGCCGTTGACCGGCGGCGCGTCCGCGATCGGGTTCATCGCGTCGATCACGACCTTGCCCGCGAGGTTCCCGGGCCCGCAGAGCTTCACCGCCGACTCCGCGGCCGTCCCCTTGACCGCGAGGACGACGATCTCGCCGTACCTCGCCGCTTCCGCGAAGCCCTTGAACCCCTCGCGCGGCTCGCGCGTCCCGCGAACCACCTCGTGCCCATGCTTCCGGAATCCCGCCGCGAGCGCGTCGCCCACGGGCCCCGATCCGATCACGCCGACCTTCGCCATGCGTCATGTCCTCCAGCCGACCCCATGCTAGCGGCCCATCCGGCTCGCTGTCCCACAACGGGACGTTTGACGGACCCCGGGCGTGGGCTAACTTCGAGTGGAGGCCAAGGCCTCCGGCTTTCGCACTGAGGATTCTTCCTCTCTTCCTCCCGCCGCCCGTCCACCCGCAAGGTGGGCGGGCTTTTTCGTGCCCTTCGGCCGCGAAGAGGGGGGCTCGGGGGGGCGGCCTATAATGCGCGGAGATGAGGCGTCTCCTCCTCCCCGTGCCCCTCCTCCTCCTGCTCGCGGCGGGGACCGAGGCGAAGCCCGACAAGGGCCCCTTCCGGAAGATCGCGGTCATCCGGCTGCGCGAGGACCCCGACGAGGCGATCGACCCGTCGGTCAAGCAGTCCGTCCTCCGCCGCATCGAGCAGATCCGCGAGTGGGGCGCCGACTGCGTCATCCTCGACATCGAGTCGTACGGCGGCTACGTGACGTCCTCGATCGAGACGGGCGACGAGCTCTACGCCCTCGGCCGCGAGGTCCACACGATCGCCTACGTCGGCCGCAAAGCGGTCAGCGGCGCCGCGATGCTCGCGATCTCCTGCCAGGAGATCGTGATGCACGACGTCGCGCGGATCGGCGACTCGCAGGCGGTCTACATGGGTGCCGACGGCGAGATGAAGGAGGCGCCCGAGAAGTCCCAGACGGTCGTCGCGGGCACCTTCCGGACCTACGCGCAGGGCAACGGCTACCCGGTGCCGATCGTCGAGGCGATGGTGCGGAAGGAGATGGAGGTGACCCGCTACCGGAAGCGCGGGGACCCGCCCACGTGGGTCTACTTCCGGAGCGACACCCCGGAGGGGCTCCCCTCGAAGCGCGACATCGAGGAGCAGGGGCTCGAGGACCCGGAAATCGTCGTCCGGGAGGGCGAGCTCGCCTACTTCACGGCCCAGCAGGCGATCGACTACGGCCTCTGCTCGCGCATCGAGCCCTCGGTCGAGGATCTCGTGAAGTCGATCTCGGACGGGAAGACGCAGGTCCTCTCGCTCGACTGGAGCTGGTCGGAGCGGACGTCGCGGTTCCTCCTCGACTACAAGTGGCTCCTCTTCCTCGTGGGCCTCGGCGCGCTCTACTTCGCGTTCAAGATGCCCGGGACCGGGATCCCCGAGGCGCTCGCGATCGCCTGCTTCGGCCTCTTCTTCGGCGCGTCGGCGATCGCCGGCTTCGCGGGCCCGCTCGAGATGGTGCTCTTCCTCGTCGGCGTGGGGCTCCTCGTCGTCGAGATCTTCGTGCTGCCGGGCTTCGGCGTCGCCGGGTTCCTGGGCCTCGCGTGCGTCTTCGTCGCGATCGGGCTCGCCGCGATCCCGGACGTCACGGGGAAGGACGACATCCCGGTGCCCAAGTCGGGCTATCTCTTCGAGATGGCGATCCACTTCCTCGCGGGGGCGCTCGGCTCGATCGCGCTGGCGTTTCTGCTCGCGCGCTACCTGCCCAAGGTCCCGCTCTTCCGCGGCCTCGCGCTCGCCCCTGCCGCGCCGCAGACGGGCAGCGCCGTCGCGATGGCCCCCGGAGCCCCCCCCCATGCCCTCGTGGGCGCGACCGGGGTCGCCGAGACGCAGCTCAGGCCCGCGGGTCGCGCGAGGATCGACGGGCGTCACCTCGACGTCGTCGCCGAGGGCGCGTTCGTCCAGGCCGGCACGCCGGTGAAGGTCGTCGCGGTCCGCGGCAACGTCATCACCGTGAGGCCCGAGGCGTGATCCTCCCGATCCTCCTCGTCATCGCGTGCCTCTGCGTGCTCGTCCTCGAGGTGTTCCTCGTGAGCTTCGGGACGCTCGCGCTCGTGGCGATCACGCTCGGCGCGACCGGCGTCGTGATGGCGTTCGGCCACTCGGCCGCGTTCGGGTGGACGCTCGTCGCCGTCCTCTTCGCCGGGGCTCCGGCGGTGCTGTGGGGCACCTTCAAGGTTCTGCCGAAGCTCGGTTTCGCGCGCGGGCTCTATCTCAGGAAGCCCGACCTCTCCGACGCCGACCGGCGCGCGGCCGCGAAGCCGCTCCTCCACCTCCTCGGCGCGACCGGCGAGGCGAAGACGCCGCTCAGGCCGAGCGGGACCGCGGTGTTCGCCGGCGAGCCCGTCCAGGTCGTCACGCGCGGCACGATGGTCGCGCCCGGCAGCCGCGTGAAGGTCGTGGACGTGAGCGGAAACCGCGTGGTGGTCGAGGAGTTGGACGGGGCCACGTAGAATCGGGGGCATGCCGCTCGCCGCACCCCCCCTCGCCGCCACCAGCACGTTCATCTTCGTCCTCGTCGCCGTCGGCGTCCTCCTCCTCTTCGTCATCCTGATCCTCGTCTTCAAGTACTTCGCGCTCTGGATCCGGTGCATCACGTCGGGCGCGGGGATCGGGTTCGTCGACCTCATCGCGATGAGCCTCCGGAAGATCAACGCGCAGGTGATCGTCCAGAGCAAGATCGCGGCGGTGCAGGCGGGGATCACGGTCGCGACGCGCGACCTCGAGGCGCACTACCTCGCCGGCGGCCACGTGGCGCAGGTGATCCGGGCGCTCATCGCGGCGGACCGCGCGAACCTGACGCTCGACTTCCGCACCGCGACCGGCATCGACCTCGCCGGCCGCGACGTCCTCGACGCCGTGAACATGTACGTGAAGCCGCGCGTCATCGACTGCCCCGACCCGAAGGTCGCGGGGAACGCGATGCTCGACGCGGTCGCCATGGACGGCATCCGGATGACGGTGAAGGCGCGCGTGACCGTGCGCGCGGACCTCACGAAGCTCATCGGTGGCGCGACCGAGGAGACCATCATCGCGCGCGTCGGCCAGGGCATCGTGAGCGCGATCGGCTCCTCCGAGAGCTACAAGGACGTGCTCAAGAACCCCGACCGGATCTCGGAGGCCGTGCTCGCCGCGGGCCTCGACGCGCAGACCGCGTTCGAGATCGTGTCGATCGACATCGCGGACGTGTCGGTCGCGGGCATCCAGGACGTCGCCAACGTGGGCGCGCTGCTCGAGGCCGAGCGCGCCGAGACGGACAAGAAGATGCGCCAGGCGGAGGCCGAGGGCCGCCGCGCGATGGCCGTCGCGAACGAGCAGGAGATGAAGGCGAAGACGCAGGAGAACCAGGCGAAGGTCGTGCTCGCGGAGGCGGAGGTGCCGATGGCGATCGCCGAGGCGTTCCGCAGCGGCCGGCTGGGCGTGATGGACTACTACCAGCTCAGGAACATCCAGGCGGACACGGCGATGCGGGGCTCGATCGCGGGGACGGGCGAGAAGCACCCGGAAAAGCCGTGACGCCGCTCGCCGTCGACTACCCCCCGTGGGAGTTCCTGATCTTCGCGGTCGCGCTGCTGCTCGGCCTGATCGGGAAGGTCGTCGAGTTCGCGAAGGAGATCCGCAGGAAGTCGATCGAGACGCAGGAGCGCGAGCACCGCACCTTCGGCGACGATCTGGGGGAGGCCCCGGAACCCCCGCACGCCGAGGTTCCGCCCGTCGTGCGCCTCGAGCTGGTGCGGCGCCCGCTCCCCCGCCGCGAGCTGACGCTTCCGTTCGCCGAGGCGCCCGTCGTGGTCCGGCCCCCGCCGCCCCCCCCGATGGCGCCGGGAAAGCCGCGCGCGGAGCACCCGGTGCGAAAGCTCCTCCGCGATCCCTCGGGCGCGCGGAACGCGATCCTCCTCGCCGAGATCCTCGGCCCCCCGAAGTCGCTCCGCCGCGGGCGGTGACCTCCTGCCCCACACCCGGGCGACGTGGGTCGACGGAGAAACCCAGCGAGGCGGCACGCCGAAGCCGGGCGGCTTCGCAGGCGGCCGAAGCCAGCAGGGATTTGTTCACGAGCTCTCAGTCGCCCGAGTCGAGGAAGCCGAAGCGCATGGAGTAGAGGCGCTCCTTCCCGCTCTTCTTCTCGACCCGACGCGCGTTCGCGAGGTCGGAGAAGCCGCTCCACTCCTCGGCCCAGAAGCCCTCCCAGAAGGCATGCACGCTGTCCTTGCGGACCCGCCTGCTCGCCGGCGCGCGCGTGCGGAACGCCAGGTCCCGCTTCAGGTTCTGCTTCCGGAGCCGGTTGCCCTCGCGGAAGGTCTCGAAGAGGAAGTCGACCGAGTCCCCGTTCGCGCTCGTGTAGTCCCGGTCGGGCCGCTCGCGGCTGCTCCGGCAGCCCGCGAACGCGGTGAACGCGAGGATGAGCGCGATCGCCCTCATGCGGCTTCCGTCCCGCCGTCCAGCTTACCATCGACGAGCGTCAGGGTCCGGTGCGCCTGCCCCGCGATCCCCGCGTCGTGGGTCACGAGGATCATCGACTGCCGCTCGGTCCGGTTCAGGTCCCAGAGCAGGTCGCGCACGCCCTCCGCGGTCCGGCGGTCGAGGTTGCCGGTCGGCTCGTCGCAGAGGAGGATCGGCGGCCGGTTCATGAGCGCCCGCGCGATCGCGACCCGCTGGCGCTCGCCGCCCGAGAGCTGCGGCGGCTTGTGCGTCGTCCGGCCCCCGAGCCCCACCCGTTCGAGGATCGACCGCGCCGCCTCGCGCAGCTCCTTCCGCGAGCGCCGGTAGGAAACCCACGAGCGGAGGATCAGCGCGGGCATCAGCACGTTCTCGAGCGCCGTGAACTCCGGCAGCAGGTGGTAGAACTGGAACACGAACCCGAAGGTCCGGTTCCTCGCGTACGCCGCGCTCGCGCCGACCAGGGGCATCTCGTCCTCCCTGTAGACGACGACGCCCCGGTCCGGCTTGTCGAGAAGTCCCACCTGGTGCAGCAGCGTGGACTTCCCGCTGCCGCTCTGCCCCACGATCGCAAGGATCTCCCCCTCCTCGAGGTCGAACGAGACCCCCTGGAGCACCTGGAGCGTCTCGCCGCCGATCCGGAAGCTCTTCCAGATGTCCTTCACCTCGAGAAGCGCCATCACTCGTACCTCAGCGCGCGCACCGGCCTGAGCCTCGCGGCGCGCACCGCGGGGATGACCGCGAAGACGAGCGCCCACGCGCACGCGCCGAACGCGAACGGGAACGCCGCCGCGTGGTCGATGTGCGTCGGGATGTTCTCGAAGAGGTAGATGTCGGGGGGGAAGATCTCCCACCCGAAGTTCTCGCGCAGGAAGATCCGGATCGGGTTCACGTTGTGGGCCACGACCATGCCCAGCGCGTACCCGAGCCCCGCCCCGAGCATGCCGACGAGCGTCCCGTTGATCATGAAGATCGAGAGGATGCCGCCGGGCGTGGCGCCGAGCGCGCGCAGCACGCCGATGTCGCGCGTCTTCTCGGCCACCGTCATCGTGAGCGTGGCGAAGATCGTGAAGCACGCGACGACGACGATGAAGAAGAGCACGAACGCGAGCAGGAACTTCTCGTTGTTCACCGCCCGCAGGAGGTTCGACTGGCGCTCCTCCCACGTCTCCACGTAGTAGTGCGGCGCGTCGAGCACGTTCAGGTCGTAGCTGCCCACGGCGACCGCGATCGGCTCGCGCAGGGCTTCCGCGTCGCGGTAGTCGCGGATCCTCACGCGAAGCTCCGCGATGGTCGCGTCCGGCGTGGCGAAGAAGACGTCCCCCGAGCTCCCGGCGCGCGCGTCCGCGTAGATGTGCAGCTTGTCGAACTCCGCGTTGCCGGACGAGTAGATGCGCGAGACGATCACCCAGCGGCTGTTCGGGCGGAACTGGCGCTCACCGTCCCGCTCGACCTCCTCGAACGTGATCAGCGTGAACCGGTCGCCGACCTCCTTGTGGAGCCGCCTCGCGGTCCAGCGCGAGATCACGACCCGCGGCATGTCCTCCTGCACGAACTCGCCCGCGATCGCGAAGGGATCCTCCGGCTGCCCCTCGGCCGGCTCCATGTGCGTGAGCACCCTCGAGACGACCGCCTCCTCGGCCGGCCGGATGCCGACGATGCGCACGGCCATGTGCGTCTGCGCGCCCCCGTCGATGCCGCGGTGCTTCACGGGGATCACCCCCATCGTGTGGAGCTGGAGTGCCACGCCCTCGACGCCCGGGACCTCCTCCACCGCCCCGCGCACCTCGTCGATCCGCGGCACGAGCTTCGAGTCGAACTGGACGATCATGTCCGAGAGCGTGCCGCGGATCATGTCGCGCAGCTCGACCTGGAAGCCGTCCATCACGGACATGACGACGATGATCGAGCCGACGCCGAGCATGACGCCGACGATCGAGATCAGGTTGATCTTCCTCGCCCGAAGGAGGCGCAGCGCGACCGCGAGGCGATACGGGGCGGTCCAGGCGGGCGTTTCGTGGGTGGCCATCCGGGGGAGCGCTCTTGTATCACCTGATCATCGGCTTCCCCCCGTCTCCGGGAGGTCACGGGCCGCCGATCCGGGGGGGGTCCGGGGGCCCGCCTTCGCGCGCGCGGCGCTCCGGCCTACCTGACCTCGATCGACCGGAGGACGCGCACCGTCTCCTCGGGGTCTATGTCCGCCCGGGTCACGAGGGTCACGTCCGAGCCCGCGACCCGCATCTCGTACCGGACGTGCGGCCCGAACTCGTGGCGCTCGACCGCGATCCCGTCCTCGCCCGCCCCGCCGCTCCGGGCAAGCGCGCGAAACCCGACCCGGCGGTGCCACCGGACGTGGAAGTCCGCTCCGCCCGGCGCACGGGAAAAGATCGACTCGATCTGCGCAGGGAGGAGCACCGGCCGCTGCCAGAGCTCGAACGCCGTCACGCCGTCCGTGTAGAGCAGGCGGACGCACGGGCCCATCCACCGCGAGACGCGGCACTTCACGAGCCGGAACCCTTCGGGGACGTACGCCGGGCGCCAGACGGGAAAGCCCGCCTCCTCGTCCGCATCCTCGGGCGCCACGTTCCTCCCCATCCCGTCGACCGACGGACCGAACGACCGGCGCACCTCCCGGTCGCCGAGGAAGATCGAGTGGAACACGGCCTCCCGCAGGAGGACGCCGTCGTGACGGACCGTCTTCACCTTGAGCGGAAGCGACGTCTCCCTGTCGAAGAGGATCTCGAGGCTCGGGCGCCCCTCGAGCCGCGGCTCGACGACGAGCGTCCTCACGTCGCGGTCGAGATACCGGCCCGGCTCGCCCTCGCTCGCCCGGTAGTTCTCGAGCAGCGCGTCGAGATCGAGGCAGAACGCCGCGGCGTCGGGCATCCGGCCGCTGGGCGCGGCCTCCACCTGCGACCATCGCCCGGATCCGTATTTCGTCCGCCCGCTCCGCGAGTCGTGCGTGACCCACATCCCGGGCCACCGGTTCCCCCACGCCCCCTCCCCTTCATAGCCGACCCGGAGGTGCGCCGTCGCCACCGCCCGGAGCAGCTCCTCCGCCTCCTCGCTCTCCCGCACGCGCTGGTACGCCGCCCAGAGGATCGACCCGAGGCCGAGCGTCGCGAGGAACGCGAGAAGGAGCCGGCGGCCGCTCAAGGAAGGTTGAGCTCCGGGGGATCGCGGCTCGGCAGATCCGGCGGCGCGTCGATGTCCACGACCTTCAGGTTCAGGTTCACGGGGGGCTCGGGCTCCCCATGAAGGAGGAGGAGCGCGAGGAGGGGGACCGCGACCGCGAGGAGACCGAGGCCCACGAGCCGCGCGCGGCGCCAAGCAAGGCGCCGGAGCAGCCTCTCCACCGGGATCTCCGGGGCCCCCTGCCGCGGCAGCGACTCCAGCAGCCGGAGGAAATCGTCGTCCCTCGCAGGCACATGACGGTAACGATCCCGGTTCGCCTAGAGTTCCGTGGCTACGATACTTCGTTACCGGTTCCGAAGATCTCGCCCGGTCATCTCCGCCGGGACCGGCACGTCGAGGAGGCCGAGCACCGTCGGCGCGATGTCCCTAAGGCTGCCTCCATCTTGGAGTTGCGACGAATCGCCCACCAGCCAGCACGGCACGGGGTTGGTCGTGTGCGCGGTATGCGGCCCTCCCGTCTCGGGGTCGATCAGGCACTCGGCGTTGCCATGGTCAGCGGTGACGATGGCGGCCCAGTCGCGGTCGGCGATCGCGGCGAGCACCTCGCCGAGCGCCGTGTCGACGTCCTCGCACGCGCGGATCGCCGCGGGGATCACGCCGGTGTGGCCGACCATGTCGGGGTTCGCGAAGTTGAGGATGAGCGCCCGGTGCCTGCCGGACCGAACGCCCTCCGCGGCGCGCCGTCCGACCTCCGCCGCGCTCATCTCGGGCTTCAGGTCGTACGTCGCGACCTTCGGGGACGGGACGAGGATCCTCTCCTCGCCCGGGAAGGGGGTCTCCTCGCCGCCGTTGAAGAAGTAGGTGACGTGCGCGTACTTCTCCGTCTCGGCGACGCGCAGGTTCCCGATGCCGTGCTGGCCGCAGACCTCGCCGAAGACGTTCTTCGGGAAGACGCGCGGGTAGAGGACGGGCAGGTCGAAGTCCTCCCGGTAGCGCGTCATCTGCACGAACGCGATCTTCGGGACCTTCGACCGCGGGAAGCCGGTGAAACCCGGCGACGTCAACGCCTCGGTGATCTGCCGCGCGCGGTCCGCCCGGAAGTTCGCGAAGACGACCAAGTCGCCGTCGTCGATCGTCGCCGCGCCGGTCGAGACGGGCTCGATGAACTCGTCCGTCACGTTGCGCGCGTACGAGGCCTCGACCGCCGCCGCCGCGTCGGCGACCTTCGGGCACGCTCCCGACACCATCGCCTCGTAGGCGCGTCGCGTGCGATCCCAGCGCTTGTCCCGGTCCATCGCGTAGTAGCGGCCCGAGACGGTCGCGACGGGCCCAGCCTTCGCGAGGCGCCGGATGTGGCCCGCGCCGGAGGTCGGGGAGACATCGCGGCCGTCGGTGAACGCGTGGAAGAAGCAGGGCTTCCGCGCGCGCCGCGCCGCCTCGGCCAGCGCCTCGAGGTGCGAGATCTCGCTGTGGACCCCGCCGTCCGAGGCGAGCCCGAGGATGTGGACACGCTTCGCCGCCCCGAGCGCCGCCACGAGCGCGGGGTTCTCGAAGAACGACCCGTCCGCGATCGCGTCGGAGATGCGGACCAGGTCCTGGGCGATGACGCGGCCGGAGCCGAGCGTCAGGTGGCCCACCTCGGAGTTCCCCATCTGGCCCTCGGGGAGCCCGACCGCCCGTCCCGAGGTGAGGAGCGTCGTCTTCGGGCAGCTGGCCTCGAGCTTTGCCACGACCGGGGTCCTGGCCAGCCGCACGCAGTTCCCGGGCCCCGGGGGCGCGAGCCCCCAGCCGTCGAGGACGATGAGCGCCGCGCCTTGCATTGCTGCCTCCTGCGTCTAAGCTATGGGGCTTCGCAAGTACCTGCGAGGCGCCCCGCCGCGAGGCCGGCACGAAGCCGTTCCCGGGGGCGCGGAGGGACCTCTGCATGAACCTGAACATGGGAATCCTGGGCAGCAAGATCGGCATGACCCAGGTGTTCGACACGAGCGGGGAAGCCGTCCCGGTGACCGCCATCGAGGCGGGTCCCTGCACGGTGCTCCAGGTCCGGGCCAAGGACAAGGACGGCTACGTCGCGATCCAGCTCGGCTACGACGACAAGCCCGCGAAGAACGTCCCCGACGAGGAGATGAAGCGCGCGCAGGGCGCCCCGGCGCGGTACCGGCTCAAGTACGGCCGCACGCCCCAGCCGGAGCTTGGCCACTTCTTCAAGGCGAACGAGACCCCGCCCAAGTACTTCGTGAAGGAGATCCGCCTCTCCGCGGAGGAGGCGGCGAAGTTCCAGCCCGGCCAGGAACTGAAGGCGGACGTCTTCGCCGCCGGCGAGTACGTGGACGTGGTCGGGACCTCGAAGGGCCGCGGCTTCACGGGCGTCATCAAGCGCCACAACTTCACGATGTCCGGCAAGTCGCACGGCGCGCACGAGTTCACGCGCCACGCCGGCTCGGTCGGCTGCCGCAAGCCGCAGCGCACCCGCCCCGGCCAGCGCATGGCGGGCCACTACGGCGCCGGCCGCGTCACCGTCCAGAACCTCAAGGTCTTCGCGGTGATGCCGGAGCAGAACGTGATCCTCGTCCGCGGCGCGGTCCCGGGCCCGAACGGCGGGTACGTGGTCCTCCGCCGCGCGCTGAAGAGGAAGTCGAAGCCCGCGTAGCGGGTATCGACCACGCCGAAGCTCCCGAGGAGCGAAGGCGGGTCGCCCCGTAGCCCGGGGGGCCGGGCCGCCCCGGCGCTCCCTGCGGCTTCGAGTAGACTCTTCCCGTGGCTCGCGTCTGGCTGACCTGCGCGCTCGCGACCGGCATCGTCATCGCGGCCGTCCTCACTTTCACGAAGCGGCAGGATGCCGAGGCGGACGGCCCCGCTCCCCCGAAGCCCCCCCCGGCCCTCTCCGAGCAGGAGGTGCGCACCTACGTCGAGATCATGCCGCAGATCACGGGGCTGTTCGGGGATCTCGCGATGGAGTACCAGCGCGAGCGGGTGAGGAACGACGGCAACGTGGATCAGGCGGCGTTCGAGATCAAGTCGCAGGCGCTGGTCGATGCGCTCCTCGAGAGGCGGCACCTCACGCGCGAGACCTGGGACACGCTCCGGAAGCGCGTGGAGTACGTGGTCGACGTGGTCCGCGCCGGGCCGGAGCTGGAGGAGGCGCGCCCGAAGATCGAGGAGCAGATCGCGCTCAAGCGGGCGCTCGCCCAGAAACTCGCGCGCGCGGACGAGCGCGCCGCCGTCGAGAAGGAGATCAAGGACCTCGAGGCGCTTCTCGAGGGCAAGGGGCCGCCGCTCCTCGATCAGGACCGGGATCTCGTCCGCCAGTACTGGCGGGCGCTCCACGAGGCGGTGCCCCAGCGGGGGCCGCCGCAACAAGGGCCGCGGTAACCCGCGCCGGCGTGATCGCGCGCATGCACGCGCGCGTCGGCGGATCGAGGATGCAGCGGCGCTCGAGGCAGGGCGCGCACGGGAGCCCTTCCCACGCGGTGAGCGCGATGCCCTTGCGCGGCCCCGTCCGCGCCGGATCCTGGGGCCCCGAGAGGCAGACGACCGGGAGCCCGACGGCGACCGCGATGTGCAGGGGCCCCGAATCGGGCGAGAGCAGCGCATTGCCCGGCTGCTCCGCCATCGCCGCGAACTGGGCGACGAGCCCGCGGAGGTCGTCCTTGCCGGTCAGGTCGAAGATGCCCGGTCCCGCGATCCGCGCAGCGAGGTCGCGACGCTCCGCGGAGCCGTTGAGCACGACCTGGGCCCCCTGCGCGACGAGTGCCCGCGCCGTCTCGGCCCATGCTTCCGGGAACCACGACCGCACGTCGTCCGGGTCCGTCAGGTGCATCGCGAAGATCCGGCCGTCGGGGTCGGCGCCCGCCTCCCGGCACCGCGCGCGCCACGCCTCCTTCTCCGCGGCGGTCGCGTGAAGCCCCCACTCGTCGGGGCCGCTGCCGGCGTCCAGGGGCCCGCCGGCCGCGAAGGCGCGGTCGACGCCATGCGGCCCCGCGGCGCGACGGCCCCGCCGGTTCGTGAAGAGCGCGTTCCCGCGCTCGCGGCAGTCGCGGACGTGGAGCCCGGTCCGGATCCGCGCGCCCGAGAGGAGCCCGACGAGCCCGCTCTTCCAGTTGCCTTGCGGGTCCACGGTCGCGTCGAGCCTCCGCCCCCGGAGCCCCCTCACGAACCTCACCCACCCCCTGACCCCCTCCCTTCGCGGGAAGAGGAGCACGCCGTCCACCGCGGGGTGGCCCTGGAGCAGCGGCGCGGCCTTCGCCTCGACGATCCATGTGATCCGGGCGTCCGGGTACCGCCGGCGGAGCGCCATCGCGAGCGGCATCGCGTGGACGACGTCGCCGATGGCGGAGAGACGGACGATCCCGAGCCGATCCATCGGGGGATGGTACCGCGAAACCTTTTCGCGACAGGGGGGGTTCAATCGGGGTCATGAGAAGGCTGCTGCTCCTCCTCCTCTCGGGGCTCGCCGTCGCCGCCCCCGCCGCGTCCATCGACCCCCTCCCCGCCTCGGAGTGGACCCCCGCCGCCGCGGCTCACCTCCTCCGGCGCGCCGGGTTCGGCGGCACGCCCGAGGAGATCCGCGCGCTCCACGCGCTCGGCCTCGAGGGTGCGCTTGACCGGCTCCTCGGCTTCGACGGCCAGCCGGACGTCGAGGTGCCGGGCCCCGGGATCACGCTCACGACAGCGCCCGGCCGCGAGATGATGATGGGCGCGGGCTCGCCCGAGGAGCGGCAGCAGATCCAGCGGATGCACCGCCAGCAGGACGCGATGCAGCTCGCGCGCGTCCGCGAGTGGTGGATGCAGACGATGATCCGCACGAAATGGCCGCTGCGCGAGCGCATGGTGCTCTTCTGGCACGGCCACTTCACGTCGGGCTACCGCGACGTGCGGAACTCGTACCATATGTATGTACAGAACACGCTCTTCCGGCGCCACGCCGCGGGGAGCTTCCGCATGCTGCTCCACGAGGTCTCGAAGGACCCGGCGATGCTCGAGTACCTCGACAACAACCGGAACCGCAAGGAGCACCCGAACGAGAACTACGCGCGCGAGGTGATGGAGCTCTTCACCCTCGGCGTCGGCAACTACACCGAGGAGGACATCCAGGAGCTCGCGCGCGGGCTCACCGGCTGGACCTTCGAGGGCAACCGGTTCGAGTTCGTGGAACGCTCGCATGACGCGGGCGACAAGACGTTCCTCGGGCGGCGCGGCCGATTCGGCGGCGACGAGATGCTCGACATCATCCTCGAGCGGCCGGAAGCCCCGCGCTACCTCGCGGCGCGGCTCTGGGCGTTCTTCGGCGCAGGCGAGCCCGCTCCCGAGCTGATCGACGGTCTCGCGAGGACGCTCCGCGAGAGCGGCTTCGAGATGAAGCCGGCGCTGCGGCAGCTCTTCCGGTCGCGTGCGTTCTTCGCGACCGCCGGGCAGCGCATCAAGAGCCCGGTCGATCTGATCGTCGGCCTCTACCGGGGCACGGGCCTCTCCTCCGACGGCGCGCTCGGGCTCCCCTTCGCCGCGCAGTCGCTCGGCCAGTCGCTCATGGATCCGCCGAACGTGAAGGGCTGGCCCGGCGGAACGGAGTGGATCACGACCTCCCTCCTCCTCGCGCGCTACAACGTCGCGAGCGCGATCGTCGGGCTGCCGCAGGACCGCGCGCGCCTCCTCGAGGGGGCGACGGGCCCCGCCGAGCGCGGGCTGCGCCAGCTCCAGCGGGGGCGCCGCGTCGACCCGAACGGCGAGGAGATGGAGGGCGAGGGGATGGGGCCCGGGGAAGGGATGGAGATGGACGAGGAGGAGCCCCCGCGCCGCGGGCGCGCCGGCCGCCGCCGCGGCGAGGGTCTCGCGCCGGTCTATGACGTGCTCGGCGAGGTACGCCGGCGCGGGCTCTTGACGCCCGAGGAGATCGTCGACTTCCATACCGACGCGCTGCTCGCGGCGCCCGCCCCCGCGGAGCTGCGCCGGACGCTCGTCGCGTACCTCGAAGGCCTCGACCTCTCGGGGCGGGACGCGAAGGAGAAGCTCCACGGCATGCTCCGCCTCCTCGTCTCGACGCCCGAGTTCCAGCTTTCTTAGTACGGAGCCTGACACCTTTCAATGAACGCGCCCCGCACCCCCCGCTTCCGAGGATGAAACCATGGACCCGATCAGCCGACGCTCGTTCCTCTCGAAGGGCCTCGCGGGCGTGTCGCTCGCCGCGACCGCCCCCCACTTCCTGAGCCTCTCGTCGAAGGTGTTTGCGGGCGAGCCGGCGGGGGGCGACCGCATCCTCGTCGTCCTCCAGCTCTCCGGCGGGAACGACGGGCTCTCGATGGTCGTCCCGTTCGAGGACCCGGCCTACGGCCGCGCGCGGAGAACGACCCTCGTGAAGGACCCGCGGAAGCTCGGCGAGGGCCTGGGGCTCCACCCGGAGCTCAAGGCGACGCACGCGCTCTTCGGCGACGGCAAGCTCGCGATCGTGCGCGGGGTCAGCTACCCGAACCCGAACCGCTCGCACTTCGAGTCGATGGACATCTGGCACACGGGCGACCTGCGCGGGCGCGCGTCGCCGACGGGCTGGATCGGGCGCGCGGTCGACGCCTGCTGCCCGGACGCCGAGGATCCGAATCTCGTCGTGAACATCGGGAAGTCGGCGCCCTACGCCCTCGAGGCGAAGGTGCATAAGCCCGTGTCGTTCGAGACCCCGGAGAGCTACCGCTGGGCCGGGGCGGCGAACGACAAGGACGAGTTCGAGATGCTCAACGGGGAGGGCGGCGCGAACGAGCAGGTCCGGTGGCTCCACCGCGTCGCCGTGGACGCGCGCGCGTCTTCGGCGAGGATCCGCGCCGCGGCGGCCGGCTACGCCCCGAAGGCGGAGTATCCGCGCGGCCAACTGGCGGGCGACCTTCGCACGGTCGCGGCGCTCATCCACGGCGGGCTCGGCACGCGCGTCTACTACGTGAGCTTCGGCGGCTTCGACACGCACAACGCGCAGCAGAACCGGTACGGGAACCTGATGCGCGAGCTCGACGGCGCGCTCGGCGCGTTCCACGCCGACCTGAAGGCGCAGGGGCACCTGAGCCGCGTGCTCGTGGTGTCGTTCTCGGAGTTCGGCCGCCGCGTGGACGAGAACGCGTCGGCGGGCACGGACCACGGCGTGGCGGGGCCGATGCTCGTCCTCGGCGAGAGCGTGAAGGGCGGCCTCTACGGAGCGCAGCCGAGCCTCACCGACCTCGACGACAACGGCGACCTGAAGATGCAGGTCGACTTCCGGAGCGTCTACGCGACGGTCCTCGCCGACTGGATGCGCGTGGCCCCCGAGAAGGTCCTCGGCGCCCCCTTCAAGAAGCTCGCACTGGTCAACGGTTAATGTGGGAGGGCGCCGGAACCCACGCCGCCCCAACAGGTTACGGCGTCCGCGGTGCGGAACCCGTTCCGCACGCGTTCCGCACGCGAACCGCCGCGGCTGCCGGCCGTTTCCACGGGGTGGGTGCGCCGCTGTCTTGTCCCTTTCGTCGTCGCGTGCGTCGCGTCCGGCGGCGAGCCGCCCACGTATGGCGGGCTCACCGTTCCTCAGTGGGCGGCGCGGCTTGACGACTGGTCCACGTTCGACGAGACGAGCGCCGCCTCGCCCCGCTCGGTTCCTTCCTCGCAACCGAACCCGACGAATCGCCGCGCGACCACCGCTACGCGATCGACGCATACGCGACGATCTCCGGCATCGACCTCCTTCCCGCCCCGTTCCGCGACGAGGACGTCCGCGCGACGCGCGAGCGCTACCTCGCCCGCTTCGCGATGCGCTGATCAGCGCTCCCCCACGCGCAGCACGAGCGGCCCCGAGTCGTCCACGATCCACGCGGGCCCGAGGTACGACACGATGCCGCCGACGATCGTGCCCGTCCGCCGCACCCACAAGAGCCGCGGGTTGTCGACGTCCACGAGGAGCTCGTACGACCACCCGTCCGACGCGTGATCCTCCCGCAGGAACGCGGCCTCGTAGCACCGCTCGGGCCTCGGCAGCGCAGCCCGGACCGGCCAGCCCTCGACCGCCACGCGCTCGCGGCGGAACCGCTCCGCGAGACCCGCCACGCAGGACGGCGGCGCCGGCGCACGGAAGGGCCCTCCGGCCGCGGGCGCCGGCTCCACCGATGCCGCCGGCGGCGGCTGCGAGGCGCACGCCACGAGCAGCGCCGCAACCAGCGCCGCGAGCGCCAGCGAACGCATGGGAACAGTCTACCGCCGGCCCGCGCGCGGCGCGACCGGGATGCGCACGACGGGCTTCTCGTCGGCCACCGGCGCCTCCGGGATCTGGGGGGGCTCCGGGGGCGTGGCCGGCGTCCCGCGGATGCGCTGCGGGGAGTTCGCGTTGTGCACGGCCGTCTCGTACGTGATGACTCCGTTCTTCACGAGCGCGTTCAGCGACTCCTCGAGCGTCTGCATCCCCTCGCTCGCGCCGGTCTGGAGCGAGTTCTGGATCTGCGGCGTCTTCGCCTCGCGGATGAGCGCGCGCACGGCATCGGTCGCGATGAGCACCTCCTGCGCCACCGCGCGCCCGCTCCCGACGCACGGCACGAGCACCTGCGACACGATCCCGAGCAGCGTGCCGGCGAGCTGGATCCGGATCTGCCGCTGCTGCTCCGCGGGGAACACGTCCACGATCCGGTCCACGGTCTGCGCCGCGGACGTCGTGTGGAGCGTCGCGAAGACGAGGTGCCCCGTCTCCGCCGCCGTGACCGCGAGCTTGATCGTCTCGAGGTCGCGCATCTCGCCGACCATGATCACGTCGGGATCCTGGCGCACGACCTTGTGGAGCGCCTCCGCGAATCCCTTCGTGTCGTGGCCGATCTCGCGCTGCGTGATCTCGGCCTCGATCTCCTCGTGGACGTACTCGATCGGGTCCTCGAGGGTGATGATGTGGCAGCGCCGCGTCTCGTTGACGTGGCGGATCATCGCCGCGAGCGTCGTCGATTTCCCGGAGCCGCTGCCGCCGGTGACGAGCACGAGCCCGCGCTTCTTCCCCGCGAGCGCGAGGCACGCGGGCGCGAGCCCGAGCGAGGCGGCGTCCGGCACGATCTCGGGGATGCGCCGCATCACCATGCCGATCCGCCCGCGGCTGCGCAGCACGTTGATCCTGAACCGCCCCACGCCGGAGAGCGCGTAGGCCGCGTCGAGATCGCCGTCGCGCTCGAACGCCTCCCACTGCGCGGCCGAGAGGAAGTTGCGCACCATCGCACGCGTCTCGTCCTCGGAGAGCAGGTCCTCGCCGACGGCCGTCAGCTGCCCGTTCACGCGCAGCCGCGGCGGGCTGCCCGCCTTCACGTGGATGTCGGTGGCGTCGAGCTCGACCGCCCAGCGCACGAGCTCGTGGATCGCCGGGACCTTCCGCTTCGCGCCCACGACGTCCATCTCGCGGACGGTGCGCGCCCGCTGCGTCGGGTCCGCGTCCACGGCGTCGGGCAGGTCGTGCTCCGCGGGCGGCGGGTCGATGCCCATGTGGGCGAAGTCCCCGGGCGTCAGCGGCTCCGTGAAGCGGCAGGCGACGAGCGGGACCATCCGCCCCCCGAGCCCCCCCGCGGTGATCCGCACGACATGGACCGTCCGCGAGACGCCGCACGCGAAGTCGAGCGTGCCGCCCGCCGCGAAGAGGCGGCCCATCTCCTCGCAGTACGCGACAAGCTCGGTCATCCCGCCCGCGCGCGTGTCGCGCACCTCGATCAACACGCCGCTGCGCGAGAGGTTCACCGTGCGCGCGCCGACGTTGCGCTCGAAGCACACGAGCTCGACGTCGAGCGGCACCTGGATGCGCTGCCCGGCGCGGCGGCCGTGGAAGTGGCCGCGGAGCTCGAGCTCCGCCTGCTGCCCCTTCGTGAGGGTCCCTTCCGGGGCAGGTGTCGAGGGGGTCCGGGGGCCGTTCGCCGCCGCCACGGGCGCGACCGGCACGTGCTCCGGCGCGACCGGTGCCACAGGCACGCCCTCGAGAGGCGATGCGGGCACCGCCGGCCACACCATCGACTTCGTTTCCGCCATCCGTACCGTCCCAAGGGGAAGCCCACCACGCCCCGGGGCCGTGTCGAGCGCCAACCGTCTCCACCGTCCCCGAACGAGACACGCGGGCGAAGGGCCCCCTTGACGGCGGCGGCCGCTCGCCAAACCGGCCGCTGCGGGCGATCATGGGCCCGTGCGCGTGGCACTTCCCGTCCTCCTCCTCGTCGCCGGCTGCGCCGACCGGCTGGACGGCAAGACCGCGGAGGAGTGGGCGAAAGAACTCGCCGACCCGGGGAAGGGCGACACGGCCCGCGACCGCCTCGCGGCAAAGGGCGCCGAGGCCATCGAGATGCTCATCGCGATCCTCGAGACCGCCCCGGCGAAGCCCCAGGTCATGGCCGCCTCGCTCCTCGCGCGCCTCGGCCCGGAGGCCCACCCTGCCGTGCCCGCGCTCGCGAAGGCGCTGAAGTCGAAGGACAGGGGCGTCCGCGTCATGGCCGCGATCGCGCTCGGCCGCGTCGGGGAGGGCGCGCGCGACGCGCTCGTCCCGCTCGACCGCGCGTTGAGGGACCAGGACGTGCGCGTGCGGGTCGCCGCGTCCCTCGCGCTCTACGGCATCACCGGCGACACGGCAGCCCCCACGCGCGTCCTCTTCAGCACGCTCACAAGCGAGGACCCGGACGTGCGCGCGATGGTCGCCGAGGCCTTCGACGAGATGGGCACGCCGATCCTCGACCTCCTCGTCCGGTCCCTCGGGAACAAGGAGGAATCCACCCGGGTGTCCGCGGCGCAAACGCTCGGCGCGATGGGACCCGGCGCTGCGGAGGCGAAGCCGGCCCTCTTGACCGCACTCGAGGACCCGAGCGAGTCCGTCCGGGCCGCGGCGGCGAGAGCCCTCACCGAGATCGAGCGCTAGGCACGCCGTAAGCGACGGCCCGGCAAGAGCTTGCGTCCGCAGGGCTCCAAAAACCGCCGATTGGTTCGGTTTTTGGTCTCAAAAGGAGTCAAACTCGCGGCAATTGGTCCCATTCGCCTTCCCGGCGGAATGTAAAAACTCGGGATAGTGGCCTAACCTGCTATTGCGCAGGCACTTACGACACTTCATCTCTCCATTGCGGCATATGCGGATGTCGGTGATAACGCACGTAAAGGAGAAAGGGGAAGGCGGGGTCCCGGTCCAGCCTAGCGCCGGATGCGCTAGTGGGCTTACCGTCATGATCGGGGCCCCGCCGATTCCCGCCGCCCGCCTTGGCTGCCTTCGCAGAAGGCCCCGCCGGCGTGGCAGGCGCGCCCAAGGAAGCCTCGGCCGGGCAGCGCCTCGGCGTCGGCCACGGCAGCACTCCCGCACGGCTGAGGGCGCGCCCGGGACAGCCCGCCCCCTGTCCCCTCGCATGCCGGCGGGCCCGAGCCCCCGGAGCCCCCCCACCTGATCACAGGATCGTGATCGCCTCGTCGACGGGGTCGGACCGGAGCATGTAGTTGAGGTCGAAGGCGAGCCTCACGAGGAGGGGGACCTCCTCGGGATCGCCGAGCGCCCCGACCGCGACCAGCGCGAAGGCCCGCGCCTGCCGCTGCAGCCCCTTGTCCCTGTAGAGATCGAGCAGCGGCTCCGCCGCCTTCTCGGTCGCGAGGAGACCCATCACCTGCGAGATCGTCGTGAGCGTGACGAGGCTTTTCTCCTCGCGCAGGATGCCCATGAGCACGGGGAGCGCCGACCACTGCCGGAGGAGCGCGAACGCGACCGCCGCCGCCGTCCGCACCTCGGGGTTCCGGCGCCCCACGAGCACATCCTCGATCTTTCCCGCCGACGGCTGGTCGTTCAGGAGAGCGAGCGAGAGCATGCAGGTCTGCACCAGCGTCCAGGACCTCGCCTGCGCGAACGTCTCGCGGATCGCCGGCGCGTGCGCCGCGTCCTCGAGGAGCCCGAGCGCGAGCGCCGCCCCCGCCGCCATCATCGGATCCGCGTCGGTCTTCATCACCTCCGCGAGGATCGCGCCCGCGCCCGGCTCCCGCGAGAGGCCGTACGCGAGGAGGAAGAAGCCGCGCGCCTCCTTGTTCGCCGCGTCGTAGTGCTTCCGGAGGAGCCCGAACGCCTTCGGCCCGCCGATCATCCCGAGCGACAGCGTCGCGAAGTGGCGGACGATCCGGTCGCGGTCGCCCCCGGCCCGCTCGGCGAGCGCGTCGATCGCCTCCGTGTCCGTGCGTGACGCGAGGCGCCCGAGCGCGAGCGCCGCGGACCTCCGGAGATGGTCGCTCTCCGAGCGGAGCAGCGGCGCCACCTGCTTCAGGCACGCCGTCGCGCCCATCTTCCCGAGGGCGCTGACGGCGTAGGCCCGCACCTCCTCGTCGAGCCGCTCGTCGAACGCGATCCGCAGGAACTCGCCCGAGAGGTCGGCGCCCGCCACCTGGGTCAGCGACGCGACCGCCGCGCAGAGGAACTGCTGCTCCTCCTTCGGGATCTGCGGGAGAAGCGCCCTCGCCTTCTTGTCGTCCGGCGAGAGGAGCGCGAGGAGGAAGGCCCGCGACTCGCCGTCGCCGAGGAGCCCGAGGCCGAGGAGCGCGTACCCGCGCTCGCGCAGCTTCGCGTCCTCGGAGCCCGCGACACGCTCGAACCACGGCCGGAGCGAAAGGTCGCGCAGCAGCGCGAGCCCGAGGATGGCCGCCTCGCGGACCTCGCGCTCGTCGTCCCTGTCGTACGTCCTCTGGAGATCCGGGATCGCGAGGACCGCGCGCCACTTGCCGAGCGCGATCGCCGCCGCCGTGCGGACCTCCTTGTCGTCGTCGGCGAGCGCCCCGATGAGCGCCGGCGTCAGCTCGCCGCGCACGTGCGCCCGCCACTCGTTCGGGTCCCTCTCGGCGCGTCCGTCCTCGTTCGTCACGGGGCCGCGGCGCTCGTTCTGCCGGCGCCGGAAGTCCGTGTAGCGGAACTGGTTGTAGCTCCACCACGTGAGCCAGGTGTGGGTCGCGCCCCCGGACGGGTCGGGCGCCGTGGGCTGGTTCGGGAGGCCGGGCGCGACGCCCTTGCCCTGCCCGCGGAAGCTGCCGCCGTGTGCGAACGCGGGCGCCGCCGCGAGCAAGAGGACGAGCAGGCGGATGGACATCCGTGGGGACCGCAGGGCGGGAGCCGGGCCCGCCCACCTTCCTCAACGCACGCGGGCCCGGCTTTTCATCGGGGGATCAGTCCCTCCGGTGCTTCTTCTTGCCCTTCTTCCAGCCCTCGCCATCCCCGTCGTCGTCCCAGTCCTTGCCGCCGTCCCACTTCTTCTCCGGGACCACGAGCACGACGAAGCCGTGGAAGTCGACGTCCTCGTCCTCGCATGCCTCGAGGCCGAAGACACGCACGCGGTCGCCGACGGATACGTCGGAGAGCGGGATCAGGCCGCCGTCGCCCCTGAGATCGAGGATCGTCGCGCCGGAGAGGACCCCCACGACCGTCTCGTCGACCGTCATGAGGCCCGAGGCCGCGTCGATCTCGGTGACGTCGCCGTCGATCTCGGACTCCTCGACGCTGACGTCGACGACGAGCGTCGGGTCGTCGGCGGCGAAGAGCACCTTCGCCGTCAGCGGAGCGCACTCGAGCAGCGTCGCCAGAAGGTCGGTGGGGATCGTGCCGTCGCCCTCGAGGTGGATGCCGACGTCCTCGCCCACGAGGATCGTCCGCGGATCCTCCTCGCCCTCGACCTGCAGCGTGATGTTGACGCTGCCGTCGTCGTTCTCCTCGATGCCGGTGAGCTGGCCAAGGAGCTCCGCGGGGCCGATCTCCACGGAGATCGCGAGCAGGGCGCCGGCCTCCGTGTCGAGCTTGCCCGTCGCGATGAGGCGCGCGCCGAGGACGATGTCGTCCGTCGAGCCTTCGGCGCAGTCGAACGTGATGAGCGTCCCGTCGGAGACGGAGACGTCGAGCGCGCCCACGACCTCCTCGTCCTCGTCGGGCAGGAGCGTGAAGATGCCCGAGTCGAACGCCGCGTCCACCTTGCCCTCGACGGCGAGGACCTCGCCCACGACGATCACGAGGGCGACGAACTGGTGCTCGTCGTTCAGGTAGCCCTTCATGAAGAGGTCGGCGCCGACGACGATCTCGCTCGCATCCGACGCCTGCCCGTCCTCGTCGAAGATCGCGGTGTTCTCGTCGACGAGGAACTCGAGGTCGCAGCGCTCGCCGAGCTCGAGCACGCCGCCCGCGCCCTCGTCGAGCACCTCCTCGACCGTGCCCGTGACCGTGCGCGGGCAGTCGCCGTCGCCGTAGCTCCGGCGGTACCTGTCGCCGGCCTTCACCTCAAAGACCGGCCGGAAGGTGCAGACGCCCGACCCGTGCTCGATCGACTTGTCGACGTCCAGCGCGAGACGGAGGGAGAGGGTGCCGCCGGGGGAGACGACGAGCGCGTCCTCCGCGACGACGTTGATCTCGCCCGCGGGCATGACGACCTCGATGTCCTGGCAGTCCGCGCCCTCGAAACGGAAGCCCGCGAGGGAGACGCTCACCTTGTCGTACTGGCCGGGCTCGATCCCTTCGGCGAGCGAGACGAGGAGATCCTCGCGGGAGAGGTCGACCTCCTGCCCCGCGGTGCTTCCGAAGAGGACGACCCGCGGGCCGCCGCCGCGCGGGACGAGAGCGACCTCGGTCAGCGTCGCCGCGACGCTCGTGGGTTCGGCGTCGGTGCGCTCCTCGGCGACGAGGAGGGCGACGCTTCCGAGGCTCGTCGACTGCCCCGACGTGCCGCCCCCGCCGCCGCAAGCGGCGACCAACAACCCTGCGAAAGCCAGAGACAGGAATCCGCGCGTGCCCATTCTCGAAACTCCTCCTTGCCAATGAAAAATCGGCTGCGGTTCTCATTCTGCGCCTGCCGTCAACCGCGTTCGCCTCAGAAGTTGAAGAGAAATTCAACGCCCGCGGGGCCGCCCGGCGGGGCCGTTCCGCCTTCCGAGCGGGATCCGCGGCACTCCGGCGGCGCGCCTACGCACGAAATAGGGAAGTTTCCCTAGGCAGGCTTCCCCGAGCGGCGGTCGGAGGCATCGACCGCCCGCGGCGGCCGCGGTTCAATCGCCAAGGAAGTGGAGCGCGAAGGAGTTCTGCGAGCCGCTCCGCATGTCCTCGACGCCCCACTGGCCGCTGTGGAAGGGGTCGTCCGGCGAAGGATCGTAACGTCCGCCGTTCGCGCGGGCGTCCCACCCCGAGGGGAGGACGCACGCCGGGGCCAAGAGGAGCAGCGCCCACAGGAGCCACCGCAGGCGGGCGAGTCTCATGACGACCTCCGATCCTACCCGGCCTGCCGATCGATGCCGTCCCCGAGCGGCAACGGGCCCTGCGGCGCGGCGGGCGCGGACGCGTCGCCCTCCTGCGCGCCCGCGGGTGCCGGCGGGGGGCCGATCGGCCCGGGCGGGCGGTCGACATGGATGACGTACGCCCAGTTCGCGACGACGAGAACCGCCGTGAGGAGGAGCGCGGCGCGGCCGATGCGGAGGCGCGGCGCGACCCCCGCGACGAGGCGCAGCACGAGGAGCCCGACGACGAGGACGAGCGTCGCGAGGACGAGCGGGTTGTGGGCGAACGCGGGCCCGATCTCCCCCTTCGCGAGCGCCGCGACGCCGCGCGTGGTGCCGCAGCCGGGGCAGGGCTCGCCGGTGACGCGCCGGAACGTGCAGAGGACCGCATCCGGCGCCACCACGCGCGTGAGGGCCACGAGGCCAAGCCACAGGCCGGTGACGGCGACCGCCCAGGACGGCCACCGGGGCAGCCGCGGCACGCGCACGAGGGTCAGCACGGGGGCCCGCCGGCTCACCGGGTGTTTCCGACGACGGCGACGCCGAAGACGAGCAGATAGAACACGAGCGCGACGGCGCTGAGGATCACGTTGACCATCCCGAGGATCCGTCCCGCCTCGGTGAGACCGCGGCCGCTCGGGTCCATCCTGCCGGCGTCCATCTCGCGCAGGTCGCCGTTGCCCATGACCCACGCCATGATGCCGAACACGATCGGGCAGAGGAGCCAGCTCAGGATCCCGAACACGAGGATCATCGCCCCCCGATGCGCCGCGAGCCTTTGGTCCATCGATCCCTCCATGCGCGCGCCGGGAGTGTACGGGCGGCGAAGCGGCTGCGTCAACGACGCCCATGGCGGACCGGGCGGGCTCGGGCGCGAGTTGGTGCCGGAGGAGGGGATCGAACCCACACTCCCTTGCGGGAACGGGATTTTGAATCCCGCGCGTCTGCCAGTTCCGCCACTCCGGCG
>WYBS01000169.1 GCA_011525755.1 Planctomycetaceae bacterium | reverse complement strand
TTGCCGGCCCGACCTCGCGTACGCGGTGGTGGCGCACGACCTCGCCACCGGCGAGGGCGCCCGGATCGATGACTTCCGGGCCGGCGGCGCGCCGCGCGACCTCGTGCTCGAGGCGCCGCGGCGAACGCGGGTACGCGTCGTGTTCCCGGATGGGGCTCCGGCGCCGAAGGCCGGGGTGCAAGTCGAGACCCGGCCGCGGTACCTCGCGCCCGTGCTCTACGGGATCGCGGGCGAGGACGGGTGGGCGGAGCTGCCGCGCGTCGTGCCGGGCATCTTCGTCCTCAACATCACGGCGTGCGACCGGCGGCTGATGCGGAAGGACGCCGAAGGGCGGCCGCAGCTGCCGATGATCACCCACTCGACGCTCGTCCCGATGGCGCCGGTGAACGACGGGGACACGATCACGCTCCCGATGCGCGACGACGTCGCGAGGTGGGTCGCCGAGGGCAAGTGACGCGCGCGGGCCGGGTATAGTCTCCGGCCATGCGGTTCCTCCTCCCTTCTCCCGCAGCCCTCATCTGCCTCCTCCTCCTCGGGGCGCCCGCGCGCGCGGGGGACGCGGACGGGAAGGTGCTCGCGCTCCTCGCGGAGGACCTCGAGGAGTCGATGCGCACGCACCCGACGTGGGCGTCGGAGCGCGGCGACCGCAGGTTCGACGACCTGCTCGAGGACGAGAGCCCCAAGGCCCTCCGCGACCGCGTCGAGCACGCCACACTCCGGCTCGCCGCCCTCGCGGAGATCGACCGAGCGGAGCTCTCGCCCCCGGTCGCGACGCACGCGGCGCTTCTCGAGCACGTGCTGCGCGAGCGGATCGCGTACGCCGCCTTCCGTCCGGAGCAGACGCCCGTCACGCAGCTCGGCGGGCCGCAGCGCGACCTCCCGGAGATGCCCGGGCAGCTCTCGTTCACGACCGACAAGCACTTCGCGGACTACATCGCGCGCCTGGAGAAGGTGCCCGCGCTCCTCGACCAGGTGACCGCGAACATGCGCGCGGGGATGAAGGCGGGTCGCACGCCGCCGCGCGTCACGCTCGGGCAGGCCGCGGAGCAGGCGCTCGTCAACGGCACCGACGCGCAGCGGGACAATCCCGCGACACACCCGATGTACCCGCCGTTCCTCGTCGCGGACCACCCGCTGGCGCCGCTCGCGGACGCGGCCATCTCGGAGCGCGTCGTGCCCGCGTTCCGGAAGTTCGGCGAGTTCCTGCGCGACGAGTACATCCCCAAGTGCCGCGAGACGATCGGCGCGGCGGAGAGCGTGGACGGCATCGCGTGGTACCGGTCGCAGCTCCGCCACCACACGACGCTCGACCTCTCGCCGGACGAGATTCACGAGCTCGGCGTCAAGGAGGTCGAGCGGATCCGGGCCGGGATGGCGGTGGTGATCGCGAGGACGGGCTTCGAAGGCGACTTCAAGGCGTTCACGGAGCACCTCCGCACCGACCGGCGCTTCTACTACACCGACGCCCAGGACCTCCTCGCCGGCTACCGCGCGCTCGCGAAGCGGATCGACGCGGAGATGCCGAAGCTCTTCGGGAGGCTGCCCCGGCTGCCGTACGGGGTGAAGGAGATGCCCGCGTTCATCGCGCCCGCGTCGCCGACGGCCTACTACTACCGCGGCTCGATCGAAAACGGCATCCCCGGCTACTTCGTCGCGAACACGTTCCGCCTCGACCAGCGCCCGAAATACGAGATGGTGCCGCTGACGCTCCACGAGGCGGTGCCCGGCCACCACCACCAGATCGCGCTCTCGCAGGAGATGGAGGGGATGCCCGAGTGGCGCACGACGCTCTCGTTCACGGCGTTCGTGGAGGGCTGGGGGCTCTACGCGGAGCGGCTCGGGCTCGAGATGGGGCTCTACGAGGATCCCTACGACGATTTCGGCCGCCTCTCGTACGAGATGTGGCGCGCGATGCGGCTCGTGGTCGACACGGGCATCCACGCGAAGGGCTGGACGCGCGACCGCGCGGTCGAGTTCATGCTCGCGAACAGCGCGCTCACGCGCCAGAACGTGGAGCGCGAGGTGGACCGCTACATCGCGTGGCCGGGCCAGGCGTGCGCGTACAAGATCGGCGAGCTGAAGATCCGCGAGCTGCGCGCGGCGGCGGAGCGCGAGCTGGGGCCCAAGTTCGACCTCCGCGCCTTCCACGACATGATCCTCGCGGAGGGGGCGATCCCGCTCCCGCTGCTCGAGGAGCGCGCGAAGGCGTGGACCCTTTCCCGCAAGGCGAACTGAGGGGGCTCCGGGGGCCGGTTTGGGCCCCCCGGCCCCCCCGATTCACGGCCTTGCGGGCTGGATGCCGGCGGCCTTCGACAGCTCCTTCCGGACCTTCTCCACGCGCTCGACCTCGCCCTTCGCGGCGAAGCGCTCGTAGAAACCGTCCGCCTTGAACGCCGGCCGCATGTCGGCCCAGGGCTTGAGCCTCTGGTGCCAACGCTGCACCCGTCCCTCGACGGGGATGCCGTCCTCGCGCGCGAGGTCGAACGCCACGCGGATCATCGCCTTGATCGTCACGGCGCGCGTGACCATGGAGGTCGCGCTCCCCCACGCCTGCCCCCACGCCTTCTCGGCGGCCTTGAGGAAGTCGCGGATCACCTCGTACTTGCGGCGCGCCTCCGCCACGCCCGCCGACCCCTCGGGCACCGCCGCGCGCCCCTTCGGGCGGACCTCGCGGTGGACCTCGTTGAAGAGCTCCGCCTGGAGGATCCACTTCGCCTGCTTGCTGCGGCCGCCCAGCCGGTTGATCCGGTAGCGCAGCGGGCTGTCGCCCTCGTCGTAGAGCATCGAGACGACGCGCGCCGCGAGCTTCCGGTCGGGCGCCGCCCAGGAGACGCGCTCGTAGAGGTCCACGAGGTGGCTCTTGTTGATGCGCGTGGGCGTCGAGTTGATGATCACGAACATCTCGGTCGCGAAGTCGTCGCTGCGCGAGTCGAAGATCATGCACGGCACGTGGATGTTCGCCGCCTCGGCCGGGTGCTTCTGCTGATAGAAGTGCAGCGCCGCGAGGCGGTGCTGGCCGTCGATCACGAGGAACTTCTGGTCCGGCTCCGTGATGATGCCCGCGGTCTTGTTCTCGCCCAAGGGCGTGAAGCGGAGCCGCTCCGCGGTGAAGAGGAGGACGCTGCCGGGGATCGGCGGCTGCTTCTCGGCGGTCTCGTAGAAGTTCTCGATCTGCGCGACCTTGCGCTTCGACAGCTGGCGCTGGAAGGCCTTGTCGTGCCGCTCGATCCCAGAGATGAACTTCGCGATCTCGTCGTCCGCCTTCGCCTCCTCGGCCTCGATCGTCTCGCCCTCCATGTAGTACCGGCTGATGAACCGGACCTTCCGGAGGAGGGCCTCGGCCGGGTAGGCGACGAAGTAGAAGACGCTGTCCTTCTGGCGGATCTGGGTCGCGAGCATGCGTCAAGCGTCGCCCAAGGGACGCAAGGATTCAAGGCCCCCCGCCCGAGCGCGAAGGGCGCGCCGGCGCGGGGGCCCCGGGCGCCCGGGTATAGTCTTCCCCCATGCGCGGCGCGCTGCTCCTCTACCTCGCCCTCTTCGTCGGCTGCGGCGACAAGCCCACCCTCGGGACCGTCCTCGAGCGCGGGGTCCTGATCGTCGGGACGGAGGCGGAGTTCCCGCCCTTCGAGTCGAAGAACGAGAAGGGCGAGATCGTCGGCTTCGACATGGACATGGCGCGGGAACTCGCGAAGGACCTCGGCGTGAAGCTCAAGGTCGAGGACCTGCCGTTCGAGACGCTGCCGACCGCGCTGCGCGGCGGCCAGATCGACCTGATCGTGTCTGGCATGTCGGCGAAGCCGGAGCGCGCGAAGACGGTGGCCTTCAGCGACACCTACTACGAGACCGTCCTCGTCCTCCTCGTCCACACGGGGTCGGGTATCGAGAAGGCCGCCGACGCCGACGGCAAGCGGATCGCGGTGAAGACCGGCACGACCGGTGCGGATGTCGCAAAGGAGAAGTTCAAGAAGGCCACGCTGATCCCGTTCCCGACGGAGGGGGCGTGCGCGCTCGAGGTCGCGACCGGCCGCGCCGACGCGTTCATCTATGACCGCCACTCGATCCTGCGCCACCACAAGAACACGCCCGAGACGACGCGCGTGATCGACGAACCGCTCAACGCCGAGCCCTATGCGATGGCCTGCCGGCACGGCGACGAGGAGTTCGTCGCGCGGCTCAACGGCTTCCTCCGCGCGTTTCGAACGGACGGCCGGTACGCGAAGCTCTACGAGCAGTACTTCGGGGAGCCGCCGCCGCCCCGATGAAGCCGCGCGAACTCCTCGTCCGCGCGGCGATCACCGTCGCCGCCGTGGCCGCGTTCGTGGCCGCGCTCCTGCTCTCCCGTTACCGGTTCGACTTCGAGCCGACGTGGCGGTACCGCGCGCTCTACGGCAAAGGGCTCCTCGTGACCCTCGGTGCCACGGCGGTCGCGTTCGCGATCGGCATGGCCCTGGGCGTCGGAGTCGCCCTGCTGCGCCTCTCGCGCCGACTTGCCGTCCGCCATCTCGGCGACCTCTACGTCGAGGTGATCCGCGGCACGCCGTTCCTGGTCCAGGTCACGATCGCGTACTTCGGCATTGCTCCGCTGCTGCGGCTCAACGACAAGTTCCTCGTCGGCACGTTCGCGCTCGGGGCCTTCGCCGCGGCGTACATGGGCGAGATCTTCCGCGCGGGGATCGAGTCCGTCGATCGCGGGCAGGTCGAGGCAGCCCGGTCCCTGGGGCTGAGCCGCGCGCAGTCCCTCCGCCACGTCGTGTTCCCGCAGGCCTTCAAGCGGATGATCCCGCCGCTCACCGGCGAGCTGATCGCGCTGACCAAAGAGTCCTCCCTGCTCTTCGCGATCGGCCTCGTCGAGATGACGGCGGCAGCGCGCCAGGTCGGCGCGGACACGTACAAGTACCTCGAGGCCTCGATCGTCGTCGCGGCGATGTACCTGACGCTCACCGTGCCGCTGTCGCTCCTCGCGCGGCGGCTCGAGCGGAGGCTGAAGCGGAGCGAGCGCACCGGAGTCCACCTGTGACGCTGCCCCCCGCGCCCCCCCTCATCGCCCTCCGCGGGGTCACGCGGCGGTTCGGCACCGTCACCGCCCTCGAGGAGATCGATCTCGCCGTCAGCAAGGGCGAGGTCGTCGTGCTCATCGGGCCCTCCGGCTCCGGGAAGAGCACGCTGCTCCGGTGCGTCAACGCGCTCGAGCGGCCGGACGCGGGCGAGGTGCTGCTCGGCGGCGAGCGCGTGGACGCGGCACGCAAGGACATCGACCGGCTGCGCGCGGAGACCGGGATGGTGTTCCAGCACTTCAACCTGTTCCCGCACCTGACGGCGCTCGGGAACGTGGCGCTCGCGCCGCGGCTCGTGCGCGGGCAGGGCGACGCGAAGGCGCGCGCGCTGCTCGGGCGGGTGGGGCTCGCGGACAAGGCGGACGTCTACCCGGACATGCTGTCGGGCGGGCAGAAGCAGCGCGTGGCGATCGCGCGCGCGCTCGCGATGGAGCCGGTCGCGATGCTCTTCGACGAGCCGACGAGCGCGCTCGACCCGGAGATGGTCGGCGAGGTGCTTGCCGTGATGCGCGATCTCGCGCGGGACGGGATGACGATGCTCGTCGCGAGCCACGAGATGGGGTTCGCGCGCGAGGTGGCGCACCGCGTGGTCTTCATGGACGGCGGCCGGATCGTGGAGACGGGGACGCCTGTGGAGGTCTTCGAGCGGCCGCGGCACGACCGGACGAAGGCGTTCCTGTCGAAGGTCCTCCGGGCGTGAATTGGGGGGGTCCGGGGGCCGGAAACCCGGACGGCAAGTCCGGGTCCGCGCGCCACAACTCCTGCAACTGCAGGCAGTTGCGCCCGTGAGACCCCGTACTCGGTACCAGGTACCTAGCTGAGCTTGGACTGGAAGTTGGAGGCCTTGTGGGCGCCGTCGCAGAAGGGCTTTTTCGCCGAGTGGCCGCAGCGGCAGAGCGCGAACTGCTGCGGGTTCGCCGGCACGATCGGCTTCCCGGCCATGTCCTTGAGCACGATGTCCGTCCCGCTCACCTTGATCGGGCCGTTGTCCATGATCGTGATTTCCGCCATGCGCGGATTCTACCGCAGGGCCAGCGCGACCTGCGTCCGGCGGCCGTCGGCGGGGATCACGACCTCGCGCGAGTCCCGGGCGCCGTTCGCGGCCGTCGCCGTGACGGTGTAGCTCCCGCTCGCCAGCCGCACGAGGAACGGGGGCCCGTAGTCGCCGGCGACATGGCGCCCGTGCGCGTCCCGGACCACGAAGGTCGCGCCAACGGAGCTTCCGGCCGCGTCGAGCGCGACCGCCTCGAGAAGCCCGCCGCCGCGGAGCTTCAGGTCGACGCTTGTCGTCTCGCCCGCGCGCACCTCGGCCTCCTCGAGGATCCCCGCCATCCCGCCGCTCACGAGGTAGCGGCCCGGAACGAGCTCCTCCGACAGCACGGCGTCGCCGTCCGGCCGCACGGAGTACGTGATCTCCCCTGCGAGGGACCGAACGAGCGTCTCCGCGTCGCCCTCGCCGTCGCCGACCACACGGGCACGTATCCGGCCGCCGGCCGCGAACCGCAGGACGCCGAGGTCGCGCACCTCCTCCGTCCCCACCGCGATCCCGTCGAGGTGCAGCGTCGGCTCGCCGTCGAGGTGGAGCTCGAGGAAGTACGTGCCGGGCGGGAGCGGGCCGAGGCGGAAGCTGCCGTCCGCGGCGGCCTTCGCCCGGACCTCGTTCTCGGGGGTGAGCCATGTCCTCGCCGTCGCGCCCGCGGCCGGAAGCCCCTCCCGCGTCGTGATCACGCCGCGAAGGAACCCCTGCACGCGCGGGAGGACGATCGTGATCGGATCGCCGCCCGGGACCGCCGTGACCTCGGCCGCGGGCGGCGCTTCCCAGCTCCGCAACCACACCGCGATCCGGTACTCGCGGTTGGGAAGGCCCCGCAGGCGGAAGCTCCCGTCCGGATCCAGCTCCGTCCGTTCGGTGGGCCTCACCGAGCCCACGGGCCAGTAGGTGATGCTCGTGCGCACCGGTGCGCCGCCCTCATCGACGACGCGGCCCGTGATGTCGGCGGGGAGCTGGAGCACCGCGTCCCACCGGTACTCCTTGCCCTCCTCGAGCTTCATGAGTGTCCGGGCCTCGGCGTCCCCGGCGGCGGCGCGGATCTCGACAAGCGCGGCCGGGGCCCGCTCCATGCGGTACGCGCCCGTCTCGTCGGCGACGACGCCCACGTGCGCCCAATCCCAGCCGACGAGGTCCACGCGCGCGCCCGGCGCGGGCGCGCCGTCGGCGCCGGTCACCGTGCCGAGGACGACCGCACCCTCCCCGAGACTCACGGCCGTCTCCACGACACCCTCGGGTGGCAGCCGCGCGAGCAGCGTCCTCGGAGCGCGGCCCGGCGCTCGCACGCGGATCAGGTTCCACTCCGGCACGAGGCCGTCGACGGTCGCGCGCCCCGACACATCGATCGTGCGGATCAAGAGGCGGTCGCCGCGGAAGAGGGGCTCGATCGAGACCTTCGCTTCGCTGTCGCCGACCGTGATCGCGAGCGTGCCGCCGCCGCGGCGGAGCTTGAAGTCGAGCTCGAAGACGGTTGCGGTCGCGGGCCGGATGCGGCGGAGATCGGACGGCGCGTGCCCCGCCGCGATCGCGCCGACCATGCGCTCCTCGCCGTCGACGCCGTCGTAGAGGTAGCGGCCGTCCTCGCCCGCGCGCGCGACCACCTCCCCTTCCCCGGGCCCCATCCCCTCCTTCGAGAGCCAGATGCCCGCGCCGGGCACGGGACGGCCATCCTCGTCCGTCACCCGGCCGACGAGGCGGGCGCCGGGTTTCGCCGGCTCCGGCGTGCGCTCCGGCGGCGCGATGTCAGGGGGCTCCGGGGGCGGCGGTGCGTCGGGAACCCGCGCCTCGGGCAGGGGCTCGCTCGCGCGCGGGGCGCGGTCGGGCGGCGTCCCGCGGTCGCGCGCGAGGAGAAGGACGACGATCGCCGCGGCCGCGAGGAGGAGCGCCGTGCCCCCCGCGCCCCCCTTCATCGACCTTTCGGTTCGTTCGCGACCGAGGCGAGGACGACGTAGTCGCGGTTCACGTAGAGGCGCTCGTGCGTGAGCTTCGTCCCGTTCTTGAGCTCCTCGGTCACGCGCTCGAGGCGGATGAGCTGGCTCTTGAACGTGACCCAGAAGTCGTTCGGGGATTCGGCGCCGGAGACGAAGCCCGTGATGACCGTGTCTCCCTCGACGACGAGCCGCACCCAGATGCCGTTGGCCACGGTGGGATTTGGACGTATACGGGCCCGCACGTCAAGGGCCAAGGGGGGGGAGCGACTTGGCGAGGCGGAACCCGACGTCCGGGAGGCGCGACGAGGCCTCGAGCTTGTAGGGCGGCGGCGTCCGCTCGGCATGCCAGCGGTAGGAGCCGCCGGCGGCCACGAAGCGGCGGCGGTCGGCGGCGGTCTCGGTCCACTCGGCGACGTTGCCGAGGAGGTCGGCGATGCCGTGGATGGAGAGCCCGCCCGGCCGGCTGCCGACCGGCGCGGGCGCGGCGCGGCCCGCCTCGCGCGAGTTCACGCGCGCGGGGTCGAACCGCTGCCCCCACGGATAGCGCAGGCGGCCGCCCCCGCGGGCCGCCCTCGTGAGCTCCTCAAGCGTCGGAAGCCGCGCGCCGCGCCACTCCGCGAACGCGCGCGCCTCCTCGAGGCTCACGTTCGTCGCCGGCAGGTTCGCGGCGCCGTCCGCCCAGCGGTCCTCGAGCTTCCTCTTCCGCGCGAACTCGCGGAACTCGGCGAGCGTCACTTCGTGGATGCCGAGATAGAAGCCGCCCTTGCATCTCACGCCCGCGGGCGTGACGAGGATCGTGCCGGGAATCAAGCGCATGCCCGACGGGGCATGGGTCTCGTAGTAGTCGAGCGCGATGCGCTTCGCGAGGGTGCGGGCGCGCATGCGGACGTCGGGATCCTCGGATGCGACGCGCACGAGGATCGCGGAGAGCGCCGCCGGCCCGAGGCGTCTCTCCCCGGCCCCGTCGGGCGGCTGATCGGATGCCTTCGATGCGGGCAGCAGCAGGAGCAGGAACGCGACCGCAAGGAGACTCCGGAAAGAGGGCTGGCGGCGCCGCGGAGCGGTGTCCCCGCGCGCGGCCGCCGCCCGCGGAGTCATGCCGATGCGGCCCCCGCCTCCCCGCCATTGCCGTACCGGCGTGCCAGCTCGCGGCGCATGGCCGCGTGCGCGCGGTTCAGGCGCGACTTCACGGTCCCGACCGAGCAGTCGAGGATCTCGCCGATGTCGCCGTATGCGAGACCCTCGAGGTAGCGGAGGACGATCACGATTCGAAGCCGCGGGGAGAGATTGCCGAGCGCGGCGCGGATGTGCGCCTGGAGATCGCGACCGGCGAGCCTCCGTTCCGGGCTCGACAGATCGTCCGCATCCTGCGCCCCGTCGAGCAGCGCCTCGGTGGCGACCGGCAGCGGCGCGCGGCGGCGGCGGCGCAGGTGGTCGAGCGAGACGTTCACCGTGATGCGGTAGACCCACGAGGCGAAGAACGCGTGCTCGCGGAAGCGATGGATCTTGCGGAACAGGAGCAGGAAGACGTCCTGGAGGACGTCGCTCGCCTCGTCCGCGTTGCCCACGACCCGGAGCGCGACGTTGTAGACGCGCTCGCGGAAGCGCTCATAGAGGATCCCCATCGCGACGCGGCGGGTGGGCCGGGCCTGCGCGAGGCGGACGATGTCGAGATCGGGATCCTGTCGCCCGCCCGCCACGAAGGGGTTCATCTCAGCCATCGGCTTCAGGTCCCCCTAGTCCTTTGGGGACAGACTCATCCTACGAAAGATCGCACGGGTCCAAAGAGGGATCTCGCCTCCTCGCTGGGGGCCCGCTCATAAGATGTTTGCAGGAAACGGGTTGTGGCGTTGAGATGGGCGCGGCGGGGTCGATATGACCCAAAAAGAGTCGATTGGTTCGGTTTTTAGTCTCATTTAGTAACGCCGTTCGTCCAATTGGTCTCATTGGGCCCACTTGCGGTGTTCATGCGCGCCACCACGGATGCTGTATATACATCGATCTGTCACGAACAGTCCATAACACGTGTGTTGACAGTGCCTTATGTGCGCCACGACTTCGTCGGTTCATGTCGCGATTCGGCAACCGGCGCATTGAGGAAGTGGCGATCCCCAGACATCATGGGCGCAGGTGACAAGGAGACTCGCGTGACGAATAGAAAAGTTCGCCCCGCCCTCCAGGAGGAAGCCATGAAGAATCTTCGCAATGTCCTGTTCGCGGTCGCCCTGCTCGGAGCCGGGTTCGCGGTCGCGACGGACAGTGGGATCGAGGTGCTCCGGGTTATGGGCATCGAGGTCCTGCGGGTCGACACTCACTCGTGGGGTGCGCCGGCCGGCTCCACGGTGCACGCGGTGATGGACCTCGGGGACGGCCCGATCGTCGCGATGATCGCGCCCGTGGACCCCGCGACCGGGAACGCGACCGTGATCTTCCCGATGAACCACCCGAGCAACCGGGTCGAGCTGCGCGATCCCACGGGGCTGCTGCTCGCGGGCACGCCGCTTACCCAGTGGGACTAGAGCCTTACAGAATCTCCTTCTCTGCGGGCCGCTTGATCTCCAAGCGGCCCTTTTCGTTGGCGGAGCCGCTGTCCCCAAGGGCGGGCACGGCGATGCGGAAACAGGTGCCCACGCCAGGAGAGCTCTCGACCATTACGGATCCGCCACGCCGGACCACGACGCTCTTCACGACGACCAGCCCGAGGCCCGTCCCGTGATTGCCCTTGGTCGTGAAGAACGGATCGAAGATCCGTGCCCTCGTCTCGTCCGACATCCCAACGCCGGTGTCCCGCACGGCGATCTCGATCTGGCGCGTCTCGGCGTTTCTGTTGAACCCGACGGTCAGCGTGCCCCCCTCGGGCATCGCGTCGCAGGCGTTGACGATGAGATTCAGGAACATCTCCCGGTACTCGCCGGGGGTCCCCCAGGCCAATGCGCCTGCCAACGCCTTCACGTCGACCTGCACGCGCCCCTTCTCGAGCCTGGGCGCGAGCAGCTCGAGCGCCTCGAGGGCGGCGGCGACGAGATCGACCGCCTCCTCCATCTGCGACGAGTGGTCGCGCGAGCATTCCTGGAGGCGCTGAAGGAGGCCAACGCCTGTCCCCGCAGCCTTCTCGATCGCGTCCAGCGCGCGGAGGACGTGGGGATCCTCGTTGACGCGCCTCAGGAGCTGCGCGCGGCCGGATACCGCCGCGAGCACGTTCTTGAGGTCGTGGACGAGGCCGCCGGCGAGTTCCCCCGCGACGCGATTCCGCTCCGCCCGCATCAGGTGCCGGTGCGTCTCGGCGAGCTCGGCGCGGGCCTTCGCGGCACGCTCGTCCGCCTGGCCGGTGCGGATCGTGATCGCGATGAGCGAGGCGAGAAGCTCGAGGAAGCCCAGCATGTCGGACGTGATGAGGCCCGCGATCCCGTGGTGATCCAGGTAGAGCACGCCAAGGACATCTCCGCCAGCGCACAGCGGCACGCACGCGAGCGAGCGCAATTTGAAGGTGGCGATGCTCCGGTGGCTCGCGAGCTCCTCCGAGGTGAGTGCGTCGCTGTAGAGGCTGGACTTCCCGGATGCAAGGACCTGGGAGACGATGGCCCAGCTCATGTCCGGCTGTGCGTTCGCGGGGGGGCCGCCGTTGGCGAGCCGAGTGCGGCGGATGTCGTGCGACCTCGAGGTGCCCGTGATCAGCACCGCGCGCTGTGCGCCCGTAAGCCCCAGCGCAACCGACAGGACCTCGTCGATGAGCGCATCCTGCCCACCTCCGCGCGCGAGGGCGGCGCCGAGCCGCACGAGCGCATCGGTGTGTCGCGTGTCGCCGCCGATGGCCCTCTTCCGGTTCTCCATGAGGAGGTCGAACGCCTGCACGCGGAGCGCCGCGCTCAGCTCCAGTCCCGCCCCGGGACTGCTCGTCACCGTCCCCTTGATGGCGAGCTGGATCCTCTCCTGCAGATGGAGAAGCACGTGCGCCCCTCGGGGCCAGCGCCGCAACCTGCGCTCAAGCCGACGGAACCGAAGCAGACTGTCCTCGATGAGACTCCAAGCCTCTGCCTGTCGTCCGCGCTCCCTCAGCATGCCCGCAAGCCGGGCGCGGAGCTCGATCTGGAGGTCGTCATGGCCCTCGCGGAACTCGAACCAGGAGAGCACCTTGAGGCCCATGTCCAGCGAAGCATCGCAACGCCCTTCTGGTCGACTCAGGTGCGCGATGATCCACTCGATGGGCTCCCGCACGCATCCGTGGCGGCGCGCCAAGTGGATGATCCGCTGGACCGATCGCAGCCGGATCTCCCTTCCGCGGCGGCGCATGAGCGCAAGCCTTAGCCGGGCATCCACTCCGCAGTGTCGCTCGATAGTCGAGTCTCTAGCGAGCGAATCACCTGCCTCGACGGCTACTCGGGCCTGGTACGCAGCCGTGAGGACCCGATCGATGTTTCTTCCATGCATGCGGCCGATCAGCGTGTGGAGGTGCGCCCAATCCCTGCTTCGATACGCCAGCTCAGCACGAACGACATCGCCACTCGCGTCCGACTCACGCGTGCCCGACGCTAAGTGTATGCGGTCTAGCTCATACGCACAACGCTCCGCGGCAAGGACGTTCCACACGTCCGCGGCGAGCCATCCGCTGTTGAAAAACGCTCGGGCGCAAGCCTCAGCGTCTCCATCGCCACGGGTTGTGCGGCGTGCCTGTCTGAGCACGCGGTGTGCGTCACGCAGCTGCCCACTGCGATTGTAGGCGATGGCGAGATTCAAGAGTGAGACGTTCCGAAGACGATCGAGACCATTTCGAGCCGCAACCATGCGCGCGCGGTTGAGAACCGATGCCGCGTCACCAATGTTGCCGATGGAAGATAGCGCTGCGGCCAGATTGACCAGCGCGATGCCCAAGCCGCTTTCGTCATCGAGCCTCTCGCGAATCCGAACGCTCCTTTCCAAGACCGCAACGGAAGCGGGGCCGGCCCCGGCGCGAACCAGCAGGATTCCTTCGTTGTTGAGGCATGAGGCCTCTCTTAACGTGTTGCCATGCACACGATCAAGGAGACGCTCCTTGCGGCACGCGACCAGCGCCCGATCGATTCTTCCGTTGACCAAGTGCGCGCGCCCTCGCACCCTCTGGTAGCGGGCGAGCTGCCGACAAGCCCTGAGCCGAGGCCGGATCGTCGCGCCAGGGCCCTTGATGCCGCCTCGACGGACCAGGGGGGCGGATCGCCGAACCCGACGAAACATCCACCGCATCACCGCCTTGAGCACGGCGACGTCACCTGCCTCCGCAGCGGCGAGCGCCCGGTCCTCGGCAAGGGCCAGGGCAACCGCTGGAACGAAGGCGAGCCGCGATGCAGAGAGTGTGTCGAGAATCCCGAGCGCCTCGCTTCGATAGCGGGCCCGGGAGAGCCGCCGCGCTTGGATCCAGGCGCGGAAGAAGGCCGGCGCGTCGGTCGGGACGGTGAGGACGTGTCTCGGGGTCACTTCGCGGAGCGCGCTCGTCCCTACCCGCGCGGCCTCGCGAAAGATGCCCACCCACCAAGGCGCACCCTTGCAGCGCACCAAGGCGGCCACCACGGATTCGATGTCGGCGAAGCACCCCCTCTCGAGCAGGACGATGAGTGCGCGACAGATCGGCCATGTGGACCGCGGCGGCAGACTGCCGAGGCGGCCGACGAAGCGCAGAAGCGGGATCAGCTCGGCCGGGTCCGTGGACCGCCAGGACCTCCGGGCTGCCTCGAGAACGACGTGCGCGATGCGAGCGATGTCGGATTCGGGAAGGTGCTTCGCGACGAACTCGCAGAGGTGCCGGTGCCGGCTCCGGACGACGGGCCCGCCAGGCCGGTCGACGCGATCGACGGGTAGCTCCACCGTGCGGGGCACACCGAGGGTATTGACGATGGCCTGCCACCGGATGAGATCCAGTTCGTCTCCCCACAACGCAAGCGCGAGGAGCGCGTCCCCGCCGGGAGCCCCGCGGAGAGCCTCTATCTGGTGCGCCCTCGTGTCGCTCTTGTCATCGAGGACCGCATCAAGGAGGGCGTGGAGTTCGTCCGGCGAGGAGGCGCGGTCCGATGGCACGCGGTCCAGGAACGAGCGGATCGCCTGGGGAAGACCGGCCGTCGCCGAGTGAAGCCTCGAGGCAAAGGCCCGCGGAAACGCATCGTCACCCGCGAGGAGCTCGACCACGGCCTCACGAGGAAGTCCCTCGAGGCGGATCCGCTTCGCGATGTCCTTCTCGACGGCGGGCGCGTCGCCGTCCGCGTCCTCCGACGTGTTCCCGAGCACGACCTGGCATCGTCCGGAGCGGCCCGGCATGGCCTCGCTCGCCGCCCTGTCCTGGAGGATCAGCCTCTGCAGGAAGAGGATCTCGCCCACGTCGCCGAGGTGCCAGTCGTCGACGAAGAGGACGAGGCGCCTGTCCTGGGTCGCGACAAGGAGGTCGTCGAGCAGATCGGTCGAGGTCTTCGCCGCCCGGAGGCGCTGGGGCTCGTCGGACGGGATGAGCGGCCGTCGGGCCAGCGCATGGACGGCCTCGTGCAGCTGGAACTGCAAGGTCGTCCCGGCTGCTGCACGAGGGGCGGCGGTAAGCACGGTCATGCCGCGCGCCTCGAGCCTGTCCTGGAGCTCCCGCAGGAACGCGGTCACGCCGCAGCCGGGTCGGCCGGAAATCTCGATACTGCTGACGCCCGCGGAGGGCCGGTCGAGGTCGAGCGCCGCGGCGCAGGCGGCAAGCTCCGGCTCGCGGCCGACGAACCGATGGGATCGGGCCACCTGGCGGCGGCCGGCGGGAACGGGGCCAGCGTGCTCGTGGAGGAGCGTCGCGAGGACCTGGACGCCCTCCGGCCTGTTGTCGGGGTTCGGCTCGAGAAGCCGCTCCACGCACTCGCAGAGGCCCGGCGGGACGTCGGGCCGAAGCGCCGCCAGCCTCGGGAACTCGCGGGCCCGCTGCCTGCGGATCATCTCAGGGAGCGGGCCCCCGTCGAAGGGGAGGCGCCCGGTCAGGAGCCGGTAGGCCATGACGCCCACGGCATAGAGATCGGTGCGTCGATCCGCCGGCTTGCCATCGAGCATCTCGGGCGCGACGTACTGGAGCGTCACCTCGGTGAGCGCGTCCGCCGTCGCCTCCGGCCTGTAGGCGATGTCGATGAGCACGCATCGCGACCGCTCGTCGATCCTCCCGCCCGACGCGTGGCGCACGATCACGTTCTCCGGCTTCAGGTCGCAGTGGAAGAGCCCCTTCGCGTGAAGGGCGTCGAGCCCCTGGCACACCTGAAGCGTCAGGAGGAGCGCCACATCCGTCGTCACGGGTAGCGCGAACGCCGAGAGCGGCGTTCCGTTCACGAAGGCGCGTGCTGTGTAGCCGAGGATCCCGCCGGACTCGGGATGCAGCGTCCCGAAGGTGTAGGGAACAGCGAGCCAGTCGCTCTGGAGCGCCGCGAGCGTGCCGCAGAACCGGCGGAACGCGGCCTCGGGCATGCCGTCGGGGAGCCTCTCGACCTTGAGGACGGCCTGCGATTGCCGAAGACCCGTGTCGAAGGCCTGGACCGTCGTCGAGCGCTCGCCCGCCGAGAGGACGCGCTCCATCCGGTAGCGCGGCGGCAGGAGGGCCGCAAACGGCGGCACGGCGGGTCGGTCCACGCATCCCTATCGGCAATCCGGCGCGTCTGTCCTGAACTGATACGAAGGATGGCCGGAGGGCGCAACGCGCTGTCCCACCACGACTTACGGGAGGCCTAGGAACGGATCCCGTACTGCGTCGCCCGTCCCGCGCCGAGCCTCACGATCCTCCCCTCCCGGAGCAGCCGCGCGATGTGCCGCTGGGCGGACCGTCGGGACAGATCGGCCGCCTTCGCGAAGTCCCACGCACCGAACCTCTTCATCCGCTCGAGCTCGCGCAGCGCCCTCCTCCACGCCGCCTGCGGGCTCTCCCGCCCTTGCTCCTCGTCGGGCGCTGCGCCCCGGTAGGTGCCGATGACCTCGTTCATCGCGGCCTCCCCGATCCTTCCGTCGTGTGCATGGAGGGACGCGGCCTGGATGCAGTGCCTGAGCTGGCGGACGTTGCCCGGCCACTCGTAGCCCGCGATGGCGCTCCGCGCCCCGGCCGTCAGCCGGAACCCCAGCGACCGCGCGTGCACGTCCGCGATCTCCTGCGCGTCGCCCTCGCGTTCCCGCAGAGGCGGGATCTCCAGCCTGAGCGTGCTGATCCTGTAGAAGAGATCCTGTCGGAACTCCCCGCGTTCGACCATCTCAAGAAGCCTCGGCAGGGCAGCCGTGATCAGCCTGAACTTCGACCTGCGCGAGGATGACCCCCCGACCCGCCGGTACTCCCCCGACTCGAGTACGCGGAGCAGCGTCGCCTGCATGCGCCTCGGCATGCTGTCCGCCTCGTCGAGCAGAAGCGACGATCCGTCCGCCCGCTCGAAAACGCCCTCGTGGGCGGCATGCGCTCCGGTGAACGCCCCCTTCTCGTGGCCGAACAGCTCGGACTCGAGTAGGCTCTCGACGACTCCCGCGCACTCCGCCGTCACGAGCGGCCGGTCCCGCTTGTCCGAACCCGCGTGGATGCACCTCGCGACGAGGTCCTTCCCGACTCCCGTCTCACCGAGGATCAGCACCGGGTACGAACACCGCGCGGCGGTGTCGATCAGGTCATGGACCTTCCTCGCGGCCGCCGATCGCCCGACGAACGTGTTCGTCGCCGAAGCCGGTCGCGTGGACCGCCGGCCGCGGCCCGGAGGCATCGCACCGGGTTGACAGTCGACTTCGACGTCGAAGCCACCGTTCTCGACGGGGCTCATCAGGAATCTGAGCGTGGTCGCGACGGGCCTCCCCGAACGGCCGACGTACCCGTAGGCGACCACGACACGCTCCCCGCCGGGACAGGGCCGGATCGTTCCGCTCGAGCCCCAGAGCCGCGCGTAGGTCGTGGCATCGTCATGCCACGCCCTCGCGACGAGCCGCGCCTGCCGCGCCTGCGAGCGGCCGGCGCGGATCCTCACGCGGTCGCATCGCTCGTCGAGGAAAAGACCATCCCTCCATGCGTCTTCGATCGTGCGGATCGATGCGCCAAGCGCGCGCGCTTCGGGTGCCGCGACCCCTGAGTCGCCCACCGTGGCGATGACGGCTGCCCGGATCTTCTCGTAGAAACGCGGCGCCCACCTCGCCATCAGCTGGAGGAAGTCGCGACCGAGCGGCCGGAATGTCGCGTCCACCGGTTCCTTGAGGAACAAGGCGAGCTTGAGCACCTGCTCCTCGTCGCGTTCGCCCTTCGCCCACGCGTCAAGGACGCCGCACAGGTGGTCCAAGCAAACCGCCGCCCTCGTTCGGAGAGAGGGAGCGGCCGTTCTCCATGCCGGTCCGACGCACAGGGCACGAACGACCTTCCAGATGCCGGGCCGGTTGTCGCCATGCGCAGACCAAGA
>WYBS01000168.1 GCA_011525755.1 Planctomycetaceae bacterium | reverse complement strand
GCGCCGCCCTCCTGGAGTCGCCCGATCCGGACGCCGCGCGGCGCCTGCTCCACGACGATCCCGAGGACCGCGCGCGGCGGCTCGCCGCCCGCGTCCGCCCGCGTGAACTCCGGGCGCGCGGGCAGCTTCGCGATCTCCTCGACGAGCCGCGCGGCGAGCCGCGCCGCCTTCTCCATCCCCGGCCCGTCGATCCTCTCGACGTCGTCCGCGGGGCGGTGGTAGTCCGGGTGCATGCCGGAGAAGAGCCAGAGCACCGGGATGCGCTTGCCGTAGAACGACGTGTTGTCGCTCGGCGCGCGGCCGCCGTTGCCGAGCGCCACCTCCACGCCGACTTCCTTCGCGGACGCCTCGACGAGCCCCTTGAACGGGGGCGACGTGCCCACGCCTCCGACGAAGAGCTTCCGGCCCTGGAGCCGGCCGATCATGTCGAGGTTGACCATCGCGGCGACCCGCGAGAGCGGCACCGGCGGCGCCTCGACGAACCAGAGCGATCCGAGGAGCCCGCGCTCCTCGCCCGTGAACGTGACGAAGAGGACCGAGCGGCGCAGCGTTCCGCGGCGCGCGACGAGGTACTCCGCCGCCTCGAGCACGCCCGCGACGCCCGACGCGTTGTCGTCCGCGCCGTTGTGGATCTCCCTGCGCTCCTCCGGCGAGCGCGCGAGCGACCCGCCGCCGCCGCGGCCCAGATGGTCGTGGTGCGCGCCGATCACGACGACCTCGTCGGTCGCGTCCTTCGCGCCCGCGCGGAGGAGCGCGCAGACGTTCCGGCCCTTGAGGACCTCCCGCTCCGTGCGGACGACGAGGCGCATCGTCCCCTTCCCGGGCATCGACGCGGGCGTCGCGCCGTCCTCGCCGCGGATCCGGTCCTCAAGGTCCTTCGGCGACTTCCCGAACGCCGCGGGGAAGAGCCGCTCCGCGGCCTGCAGCGTCACGTGCGCGAACGGGATCGCCGCGAGCCGCGCGCCGATCTCGTCGGTCATCGCGGTGTCCGGCCGGGCCCCCGCAGCCCCCCCCTTTCCCTCGCCGAAGGTGCGCGGGTCGTTCGCGACGAGGACCGCCTTCGCGCCGAGGTCGGACGCGTGGCGGAGCTTCTGCACGAGCGGCGCGTGGCGCATGCGCGAGCGCTCGTCCGCCCACCACGGGCCCTCGGGCGTGTTGCGGAAGACGACGACGATCTTGCCCTTCACGTCGAGGCCCGCGTAGTCGTCGTACTTGAGCTCGGGCGCGCGGATGCCGTAGCCCGCGAACACGACCTCGGCCGAGACCTCGCCGTCGGCCGAGGCGGAGAGCGGCACCCACTCGCGCTCGAGGGCGAGCTCGAGCGTCCCCTTCGGCCCCGCGAGCTCGAGCCTGCACGCGGGCTTCGCGCGGAACGTGCCCGCCATCTCCACGGTCTGGAACGGCGTTTCGTCCTTGCCCAGCGGATCGAGGCCGAGCCGCCTGAACTCCGCCGCGACGTAGGCCGTCGCGCGCTCCTCGCCGGGCATCCCGCTGCCGCGCCCCTCGAAGGCGTCCGACGAGAGCGTGCGCACGTGGGCGACGAGCTCCTCGGCGGTGACTTCGGCGTCGCCCGCCGCGGCGGGCTCCGGGCACAGGAGGGCGGCGGCCGCGACGAGGGCGAAAAACCGGCGCATGCCCCCATTTACGCCGCCGGACGCCCCTCGCGCCACCCGGAAAGTGACACCTGCCCGCGACGTATAGATGGATGCCCAAAGCCCTCGCCTCCCGCCCGCTGCTCGTCGCGGGCCCCGCGGCCGCCCTCGGGGTGGCTTCCGCCGCGGTCCCCGCGGCCTGGGCCGCGGCCGCCGTCGCCGCGCTCCTCCTCTGGGCGGGCGCGCGGCGCGCGGTCCTGCCCGCGCTCGCGGCGGTCGCGCTCGCCGCCGGGCACGCGGCCGGCGCCCGCGAGCACGCCGCGGCCGACGCCACGCTCCGCGATATCGAGGCCTGGCCCCGCGCCCCGCCGGGCCCCGTCGAGGCGACGCTCGAGGTGACCCGTTGCGGGGAAGACCCCTTCCACGGGCGCGCATGGCTCGAAGGCCTGCCGCCCGAGGGGCCGGGGCTCCGTTGCGCCTTCAGCGGGCCGCTCCCGGACGGGGTCGGCCCGGGCGCCCTCGTGCGCGTCGCGGGGCGGTGCCATCTGCAGCCGCCCCCGGGGAACCCGGGCGAGATCGACCGGCGGATCTCCTTCGCGAGGCGCGGCATCGCGCTCATGGCGGAGCTCCGCACCGGGGAGAACGTCGAGGTGCTGCGCCCGGCGCCGTGGAGCGTCGCGGGCACGCTCGCGTCGCTGCGCCGTCGGACCGCGGCGCGGCTCGCCGCCGACCTGCCGGCGGACGTCGCGCCGCTCGCGGTCGCCTTCCTGATCGGGGACCGCGCGGGACTCGCGGAGGAGGACCGCCTCGCCTTCGAGCGCACGGGAACGAGCCACATCCTCGCGATCTCCGGGATGCACGTGCTCCTCCTCGCCGCGGCGGTGCACGCGCTGCTCCGCGCGACGGGGCTCGGGCCGCGGACGGCGGCGGGGATCACGCTCGCGCTCGCGCTCGCGTACGTCCCCGTCGCCGGGTCGGGCGCGCCCGTGCGCCGGGCCGTGGCGGTGCTCGCGTTCCACGCGCTGGCGCTCGTCCGAGGGAGGCCGCCGGACGCGGGGTCCGCGCTCGGCGGGGCGGCGCTCGTCCTCGCTCTCTCGGACCCTGCGGAGGCGCTGAGCCTCGGCTCAGAGCTCTCCTTCGTGGCGGCCGCGGCGATCGTCTGGCTCGCCGGGCCGTGGCGCGACCGCTGGTCGGCGCGCTACCGGCTGCTCCGCCGCTTCCCCGCGGTGCGGCAGGACCGGCCGGTGCAGCTCGTCGTCGCGGGGTACCTGCTCTCGGCGTTCCCGGTCTCCCTCGCCGCGTGGCTCGCGACGCTCGCGCTCGTCGCGCGTGCGTTCGGCACGGTCACGCCCTACGCCATCGCCGTGAACGTCGTCGCGGGCCCGCTCGCTTCCCTCTTCCTCGGCGCCGCGGCGCTCGCGGCGCTCGCGATCCCCGGCGCGGCCTTCGTCGCGACCCTTCTCGCGCGCTCGCTCCGCGCGGTCCTCGCGGTCGGCGCCGACCTCCCCGCGAGCCTCTGGGTGATCCCGCCGCCGCCGGTCGCGGCCGTGGCGATCTGGATGCTGTCGTGCCTCCTCCTGCGGTGGCGGCCGGTCGTCGCCCTCGCGGGCCTCTCCGCCGCCGTGGCGCTGGCCGTCGCCTCGCGGCCCGCGCCGCCGCGCGACGCCGAGCTCCTGATGCTCGACGTCGGCCACGGCCAGGCGGTGATCCTCCGCTCGCCCGACGGGCCGACGGTGCTCGTCGACGCCGGCTCGCGCACCCGCGGCGGGATCGGGCGCGGCGTCCTCCTGCCCGCGCTTCGCGAGCTCGGCGTCGCCCGCATCGACGTCATCGTCGTCACCCACGCCGACGCCGACCACTGGAACGCGGTCCCGCTGCTCCTCCGCCGCTTCCCGGTCGGCAGGCTCGTCACGGGCCCCGACCCGCCGGAGGAGCTGCTCCGCGCCGCGCGCGAGGCTCGCGTCCCCTGGTCGCTCGCGCACGCGGGCGACACGCTCCTCGACGGCCCGCGCGCGCGGCTATCGGTCGAGGCCGTCGGGGGCGACGCGCTCTCCGAGAACGACACGTCGGTCGTGCTCGTCTTCGAGAGCGCGGGCCGCCGCGCGCTCCTGCCCGCGGACAGGGAGGAGAGGGGGCTCCGGGGGCTGCTCGCGGCCGGACTGCCGCGCTGCGAGATCGTCGTCGCGCCGCACCACGGGGCGCGGTGCGAGGAGGCGTTCCCCTTCGGCCGCGCCGTCCGGCCGCGGCTGCTCCTCGTCTCGGCCGCGCGCGGCTTCCCCGACCCCGCGACGCTCGAGCGGTACGGCGCGAAGGACGTCCTCGCGACGTTCGAGGAGGGCGCCATCGCCGTCCGCCTGCCCGCGGAAGGCGCGATCGCCGCCGTCCCGTTCCGCGGGAGCGGGCGTGCTACGATCCGCGCCCCATGAGGGCGCCCGTCGCGATCTTCGTGCTCGCACTCGGGGGGGCGGCGGGGGCCGGGCCGCTCGCGGACGCGGCGCTTCTCGCCGAGCTCTCCCGCGCGTACGACGGCGAGACGCTCGCGAAGGCCGCGGCGTCGGCCGACCCGAGGGACCGCCACGCGGCGGCGCAGTGCGCGGCGCGGCTCAGGGATCCGCGTGCGCTCGCGTGGCTGCTTCCGATGCTCAAGGACCCCGTGGGCCCCGTGCGCCGGAATGCGATCTTCGCCCTCGGGCAGATCGGGACGGCGGAGGTCGTGCTGCCGCTCCGCGAGACGCTCGGGACGCTCGCCGCCGCGGACCTCCCGTTCGCGCTCGATGCGCTCGGGAAGACGAAGGACTTCCGCGTGACGTCCGACCTCGCGCGCCACCTCCGCCACGAGGACCACCTCGTGCGGGGGCGCGCGGGGCTCGCGCTCGCGAGGTCCGGCGACATCGCGGCGACGCAGGACGTGTTCGCCGCGCTCGCGATCGAGGAGACGCCCGACGTGCGCTGGCGCCTCGTCTACGCGATGTGGATCCTCCTCCGCGAGCGCGCGCGGAGGGAGGGACGGCAGGTCGCGGCGCCCGCGGAGTGGACAGCCAAGCTGCGGGAGTCCGTCGGGGAGGGCATCTTCGACGGGATACGCGAGGCTGCGGCGACCGACGAGCGGATCTTCGCGATTCGCGCGCTCGGCCAGATCGAGGGCCAGCGCGCCTTCCTCGCGGACCGGTTCGGCGATCACGACGCCCGGACCGTCGTCGAGGCGCTCCGCGCGACCGCGAAGCCGTACGACAAGGAAACGGCAAGCAAGGCGGCCTTCCTCCTCGGCAACCATGACGACGTCCTCGTGCGCGAGGAAGCGTTGGAACACCTCGCCGCCGGGGGCGCCGATGCGGCGGAGCTCGTTCAGCTCTTCGGCGCGACGCAGGACCCGCGCATCTTCGCGAGGGCGCAGGTCGCGCTCGCTGCCGCGGGCCGCGAGCCCATGCCCTTTCCGGAGGGCACCGCGGACGATCTGCGCGAGGAGACCGAGTGGCGCATCGCCGCGCACCTGCAGACCCGCATGCCCGCGACGCTCCCGAGGACCGTGCGCGGCCAAGTCGCTGCCGCGGAGGCGTGCGGCCAAGAGCGCGTGCCGCCCGCGAAGGCCACGGAGATCCTCGGCGACCTCCTCAAGGCCGAGGACTTCGCCGTGCGCTCGACCGCGATCTCGTCGCTCGCCGCGCGCGGCGCGAAGGAACAGGTCCCCGCGATCATCGCGGCCGCGCGCGCGGCGAAGGAGATGGACGTCCGGATCGAGGCCGCGACCGCGCTCGGCGCCCTCGGCGCCATGGACCCGTGGCTCGTCGAGGCGGCGAACGATCCGGAGCCTGCGGTCCGCGCCGCCGCCCGGGCTGCGCTCGCGAAGCTGGGGCAGCCCCTCCCCCCCGGCCCCCCTCTTTCCGGCTTCCGGCTGCACGGGCACGACGCGATGGGCGTGCGCGACGCCGCCGACGCGCTCCGCGGCGCGCGCCTCGTCCTCGAGACGACGAAGGGCACGATCACGATCCGCCTCTTCCCCGACGACGCGCCCGCGCACTGCGTGAATCTCGCCGCGCTCGCGGGCGAGGGGTTCTACGACGGCCTCACATGGCACCGGGTCGTTGCGGACTTCGTCATCCAGGGCGGCTGCCCGCGCGGCGACGGGTCGGGGAACGGCGGCGTCGTGCTCCCGGACGAGATCGGGCAGCGGCCCTACGTGCGCGGCACCGTCGGGATGCCGAAGGGGAACGACGACACGGGCGGCTGCCAGATCTTCATCACGCACCTGCCGACGCCGCACTTGGACGGCCGCTACACGGTCTTCGGCCAGGTCGTCGAGGGGTTCGCGGTCGTCGACGCGATCCGGATCGGCGACCGGATCGTGAAGGCGCGGGTCCTGCGCGCAGGGGAGTGAGCGCTTGCCGTGCCGTGCCGTGCCGGAGGAGCCGCGGAGGCGGGCGCCTTTCGGACGGCGCTTCCGTGCGCGGCAGGGGCCCCGGGGCCCCTACACCTCGCCGCCGAAGATGTCCTTCGGGGCCTGCGGCACGGCGGCTTCGGCGTGCGGCTCGAGCGTCAGGCGGTTCTCGAGCAGCTCGTCGAGCGCGATGTCGATCGGCCGCGTCTTGTCGGTCTCGACGAGCGGGCGGGCACCCTGCACGAGCTCGCGCACGCGCTTCTGCAGAATGGAGGTCATGGCGAAGGGTCCGCCGAAACGCTCCTGCGCCTGCTGGATCTTCTTGAAGTCCATATCCACTCGCGGGGGTTTGGGGGAGGGGTACAGACCCGGCAGTCTAGGCTCTCTTTCGCCCCTTGTCCAGCCGTGCGGCCCGGCCGGCCGCCCGCAGGAGCGATTCGATCTCCGGGCAGCGGAGGAGGCGGCCCGCCCCGAGGTAGGCGATCCCCCCTGCCGCGACCGGCACGAGGCCCCTGAGGAGCCTCGGAACGGCGCCGTCGCCCGCGGGGAAGAGCCGGACCGTCGCGGCGGCGGCCGCGGCGCAGATCGCGCTCGCGAGCGCGATCTTCCCGAGCCGCCCGAGGACCGCCGGCCGGGGCCACCCGTGGATCGCCCCGGTGAACCCGAGGAGGATCGCGAGGTTGCCGAGCTGGCCGACGCCCACCGCCAGCGCGAGCCCGTTCCACCGGAGGGAGCGGTGCGCGAGGAGCGCGCACGCGAGGTTCGCGACGACCGCCGCGAGCGAGGCGAGCACCGGGATGCGGACGCGCCCCTGCGCGTGGAAGAAGGGCACGACCGCCTTCACGGCGCAGTAGAACACCACGGCGGGCGCGAACCAGCGGATCGTGAGGCCGATCGCGGCCGTGTCGTCGGCGCCGATCTCCCTGCCCCAGCGGAAGAGCATGTCGGCGATGGGCTCGCCGAGGACGAGGAGGCCGGCCGCCGCGGGCGCCGCGAACGCGAGGCAGAGGAGCAGCGCCTCCGCGAGCGTCTCGCGCGCGCCCTCCTCGTCGTGAACCGCCGCCCGCCGGGACGCCTCCGCGAGCACCGCGGTCCCCACCGCGACGCCGACGAGGCCGACGGGCAGGTGGACGAGGCGGAAGGCGTAGTAGAGGTACGACGTGCCCCCCTCGTAGGCCGTCGCGAGCCGCGTGTTGATGAGGATGCAGACGTTCGTCGCCGCGAGTCCCGCTACGACCGGCAACATGCGCCGGAGCATCTGCCGCGTCTCCTCGGCGCGCAATCGGAGGTCGGGGAGGAACCGGGGCCGCCAGCCCGCGCGCACGAGCGGCGGCACCTGGATCAGGAACTGGAGCGCGCCGCCCGCGAGCAGGAGGAAGGCCCACGGCATCGCGCGCGCCGGCGCGTCCAGGACGGCCTTGTGGACGACGAGGCCGCCGAGGACGAGGACGAGGTTCTGCGCCGCCGGGGCGAGCGCGGGGACGAAGAAGCGGCCGAGGACGTTCAGCGCCCCCATCGCGGCGACGGCGAGGCAGATGAGCAGCAGGAACGGCGCGAGGACCCGCACGAGGCGGACCCCGTCCGCGAACTCGGGCTGCTCCGCGAACCTGTCCGACGCGAGGATGCGGACGATCGCGGGCGCGAACGCGATCAGGAGGAGGCAGAGCCCCCCCACGTAGACGAGCATCGTCGAGAGGACCCGGTTCAGGAGCTCGAGCGCCGCCGCGCGCCCCTCCCGTTCGTGCGTCCGCATGATCGTCGGGACGAACGCGCCCGAGAACGCCCCCTCCGCGAAGAGGTCGCGGAAGAGGTTCGGCACCTTGAACGCGACGTCGAGCGCGTCCGAGAGCCAGCCGCTCCCGAAGAGCGCCGCGCGCACCGAGTCGCGCAGCAGGCCGAGCACGCGCGAGACGAGCGTCGCGACGGAGACGAGGCCCGCGGCGCGGAAGAGGCGGGTCACGGAAGCGGGAAGGGGTCGGTCACGGGCACCGTCGCGGCCTCCGGGAACTGCCGCGCGGCGACGTGGCACCGGAAGGTGTGGCCCTGGCCCGCGTCCGTGACGCCCGGCGCATCCCGCCTGCAGATCTCCTCCGCGTAGCGGCAGCGCGGGTGGAAATGGCATCCGGACGGGGGATTCACGGGCGTCGGGACGTCCCCCTCGAGGACGATCCGCGTGCGCTCCCTCGTCGGGTCGGGGACCGGCACCGCGGAGAGCAGCGCCTGCGTGTAGGGGTGGATCGGCCGCGCGAAGAGGTCGTCCGAACGCGCCGTCTCGACGATCTCGCCGAGATACATCACCGCGATCCGGTGGCTGATGTGGCGCACGACCGACAGGTCGTGGGCGATGAAGAGGTACGCGAGGCCGAGCTCCTCGCGCAGGTCCATGAGCAGGTTGATCACCTGCGCCTGGACGGAGACGTCGAGCGCCGAGACCGCCTCGTCGCACACGATGAAGTCCGGGTTGAGCGCGAGCGCGCGCGCGACGCCGATGCGCTGGCGCTGGCCCCCGCTGAACTCGTGGGGATACCGGTTCACGTAGCGCGCCGCGAGGCCCACGCGCTCGAGCAGATCCTTCACCCGCTGCTCGCGTTCCGCCCCCTTCGCGATGCCGTGGATCGAGAGCGCCTCCCCCACGATGTCGAGCACCGTCATGCGCGGGTTCAAGCTCGAGTAGGGGTCCTGGAAGATGATCTGCATCCGCCGGCGCATCTGCCGGAGGTCGCCCCCCTTGAGCCCGAGGAGATCCTGCCCGTCGAACGACACGTTGCCGGCGGAGGGCTCGATGAGGCGCAGGATCGACCGCCCGACGGTCGTCTTCCCGCACCCCGACTCCCCGACGAGGCCGAGCGTCTCGCCCTTCCCGACGTGGAAGGAGACGTTGTCCACCGCGCGCACGTAGCCGACGGTGCGGCTGAAGACGCCGCGCCGGATCGGGAAGAACTTCCGGAGGTGCTCGACCTGTACGAGCGCGCCGTTCCCGCTCATCGCGTCCCGCTCCGCGCCGCCATGGGTTCCGTGGGCCTCCCTCGATTCACGCCGCACCGACCTTCTTGGGATCGTACATCGGGCCCGCCGGGTCGAGAAGCCAGCAGGCGGCGAAGTGCCCCTTCGAGATCTCCTTGAGCGGCGGCTCGTGCGCGACGCAGTGCTCCTGCGCGAACGGGCAGCGGTTGTGGAACTTGCAGCCGACCGGGAACTCGAGCGGGTTCGGCACCGTGCCCTCGATCGTCTGGAGCCGGCCATGCCCCCCGGCGAGCGACGGGATCGAGCGGAAGAGCCCCTGCGTGTAGGGATGGAGCGGCCGCGCGAAGAGCTCCTTCACGTCCGCCTTCTCCGCGATCTTGCTCGCGTACATCACCACGACCCGGTGCGCCGTCTCCGCGATCACGCCTAGGTCGTGCGTGATCATGAGCATGCTCATCCCGAGCTCGGTCTGGAGGTTCCGGATGAGATCGAGGATCTGCGCCTGGATCGTGACGTCGAGCGCGGTCGTCGGCTCGTCCGCGATGAGGAGCTTCGGGTTGCACGAGAGCGCCATCGCGATCATCACGCGCTGGCGCATGCCCCCCGACATCTGATGGGGGTACTCGTCCACCCGCTGCTCCGGCGAGGGGATGCCGACCTTGCTGAGCATCTCGATCGCCCGCGCGCGCGCGTCGGCGGCGGAGAGCTTCAGGTGGAGCCGCACCGCCTCCTCGATCTGGTCGCCCACCGTGAACACCGGGTTCAAGGACGTCATCGGCTCCTGGAAGATCATGCCGATCTTCCCGCCGCGCACCTGCCGCATCCGCGACTCGGGCGCACGCACGAGGTCCTCGCCGTCGAAGAGGATCCTCCCCCCCTCGATCCGGCCGGGCGGCATCGGGATGAGCCGCATCACGGAGAGGGCGGTGACCGACTTTCCGCAGCCGCTCTCCCCCACGACCCCGACCGTCTCGCCCGGGTAGAGGTCGTAGCTCACGCCGTCGACCGACTTCACGACCCCCTCGTCCGTGTGGAAGTAGGTCTTCAGGTCGACGATGTCGAGCAGCGGCGCCTGGCCCGCCCGGGCAGCGGCTCCGGCCGGCGCGGCGGCGGAGGCGTGATCCATGAGGACCCGGAGCATAGTGGGGTGTTCCGGGGACGGTCAAGGCTTCTCGGAGGGCGGCGGGGATTCCCGGGAGCAGGAAGCCCAGGACCTCTCATGCGGGGGGGGCCCGGGGGACCCGGGCCGTAGAATCCGCCGCGTGAAGGAGAGCGCGCGCGTACAGGCGCTGGGGGTGGCAGGGGCGCCGTCGCCGGGAAGGCTGACGACCTCCTACCTGCTCTCGGGGGGGATCCTCGTCGATGCGGGGGCGGCCGCGCATGGCCTCGCCGTCGCCGACCGCGTGCCGGTGAAGGATCTCCTCCTCTCGCACGCGCACCTCGACCACACGCTCGGCGTCCCCTTCCTCCTCGGCGACGGCGCCCGGCCGAGGATCCACGGCCTCAAGCAGACGCTCGACGCCGTGCGGGACCACCTGCTCGACGGCCACATCTGGCCCGACCTCTCCGACCTCGCGGAGTGGCACGAGGTCGCGCCGGGCGCGAAGCTCGAGATGAAGCCCTGGGAGATCGAGGTGGGCCCCGCGAACCACACCGTCCCCTGCGTGTCCTACCTCTGCCGCGCGCCGGGCTACGCGATCGCGATCGTCGGGGACACGAGGTTCGACGAGTCGGTGGCGCGCTGGGTCGCCGACCGCGATCCGGACGCCTGCTCGGTCGAGGCCGCCTACCCCGACGAGGTCGCCGCGATGGCGAACCGCTTCGGCCACCAGACGCCCAGGGACCTGCGGCAATGGCGCGCGTTCCTCGGCGCCGAGTGCGAGATCCTCGTGACCCACCTGAAGCCGCAGCACGAGGCGCAGATCCGCGCGCAGTGCGCGGCGCTCAGGGATCCGCGGCTCCGGATCCTCGTCGACGGCGAGATCCTCCGCGGGTGAGCCGCACGCGTCGTGCCGGCGTTGGTAGGCTTACGGCCGCGCATGGACACCACGCCGTTGACCGTCGGCACGAGCGGCCACATCGACCACGGCAAGACGCTCCTCGTCGAGCGCCTCACCGGCATGCGCGCCGACCGCCCCTACGAGCGCGAGCGGGGCATGACGATCGACATCGGCTACGCCGAGATGCGCACGGAGGACGGCCGCCGGATCGGCTTCGTCGACCTTCCCGGCCACGAGCGCTTCGTCCGCAACATGGTCGCGGGGGCCACGGGCATCGATTTGGCACTCCTCGTCGTCGCAGCGGACGACGGCGTCATGCCGCAGACGCGCGAGCACGTGGACATCCTCTCGCTGCTCGGCGTGAAGCGCGTCCTCGTCGTGCTCAACAAGATCGACGCCGTCGACGCCGAGATGCGGGAGCTCGCGCGCGAGGAGCTCCGCGAGTTCCTCGACGGCACGTGGCTCAAGGGAGCGGAGATCCTCCCGTGCTCGGCCGCGACCGGCGAGGGGGTCGACGCGCTGCGCGCGCGGATCCTCGCGCTCGTCGCGGAGACGGAGGCGAAGGAGGATCCGCGCGCCTTCTTCCTCGCGGTGCAGCGCACCTTCGCGGCCGCGGGATTCGGCTGCATCGTGACCGGCGTCCCCGCGGCGGGCACCGTGCGCACGGGCGACGAGCTCGAGCTGCTGCCGGCGGCGCGCCGCGCCCGCGTGCGGGCGATCGAGATCTACCACGAACCGGCCGAGCTGGCGCGCGCCGGCCACCGCACCGCGCTCAACCTCGCGGGGGTCCACCACGACGAGGTCGGGCGCGGGATGGTCGTCGCGGCGCCCGGCGTCTTCCGCGCGACGCGCCACGTCGTCGTCGAGCTTCGGCTGCTCGAGGGCGCGCGGCGCCCGCTGCGCCACGCCGCCCGCGCACGCTTCCTCACGGGCACGCTCGAGGCGATGGCCGCCGTCCACCTGCTCGACCGGAACGCGCTCGCGCCCGGCGAGACCGCGCTCGCGGAGATCCGCACGGCGGAGCCCGTCGCCGTGCTCGACGGCGCCGCGTTCATCCTCCGCTCCGACAACGCCGCGGACACGATCGGCGGCGGGAGGGTCGTCGCCGCCGTGGACGGGCCCGTGAGGAGGAAGGACGCGGCCCGGCAGGAGGCGCTCCGCCGCTGGGCGGAGGCGCTCCCCGACCCGGCGCGGCGGCTCCGGCTGGCGCTCAGAGAGGAGGGGGCTTCGGGGGCCGCGGATCTCGCCGCGCGCGCGCGGCTCGACCGCGAGGCGGCGACAGGGATCCTCGAGGCGATGCGCGCGCGGGGCGACCTCGCGGTGCTTCCCGGCGGCGCGTACGTCGAGGCCGCGGCGGTCGCGCGCGCCGCCGCCGCGCTGCGCGAGGCGCTCGACGCGCTCCACCGCGAGAACCCGCTCGTCGCATCCCTGCCCCTTGCCGACGTGCGCGACCGCGCGCAGGTTCCCGAGGCGCTCCTCGAGCCGGCGCTCGTCCGCCTCGGGAAGGAGGTCGAGATCGAGGGCCGGAACGCCCGCCTCGCGGGGCACCGCGTGGACCTCGATCCGGAGCTCTCGCGCGCCGCGGAGAAGGTGCTCGCCTGCCTCGCCCTCGGCCGCTTCGCCCCGCCCGAGGCGACGAAGCTCGCCGCCGCGAGCGGCCTCGACGGCCCGACGCTGCGCCGCGCCCTCACCTTCCTCCGCGACCGGAAGGAGGTCCGGGACGTCGCGTCCGACCTCGTCTACAGCAGGAAGATCCTCGACGAGGGGCTCCGGCTCCTCAAGGCGGTTGCGGCGAAGCGCGGGAGCTTCGAGCCGGTCGACGCGAAGGCCGTCCTCGGCGGCATCAGCAGGAAGTGGCTGATCCCGCTCCTCGAGTACTACGACAAGCTCGGCGCGACCCGCCGCGACGGCAACGCCCGTCTCTTCACGCGGAAGGGCGAGGCGATGGTCGAGCGCGGGATCGACGCCACGTAGGAACGGGCGCCGGGGGCGCGCGCGACCGACCCTCTCCTCCCCCGCACCCCCTCCCCTCCACACCCCTGCTAGCCTATGGCGCCGTGGACAAGGCGAAGCAGCTCAGGAAGCTCCCCGCGATCGACCGCGTGCTCAAGACCTCCGCCGCGCAGAGGCTCAAGACCCGGTTCCTCCCGCGGCTCGTGGATGCCGAGGTGCGGGGGCTGGTGGAGGACCTTCGCGAGACGATGAAGGAGGGCGGCGACCCGGGCGACCTCGCGCCCGAGGCCGTGGCGGAGCGCGCCGGCGCGCGGCTCTCCGCGCGGCTCGCGCCGGGGGTCGTGCGCTGCGTCAACGCCACGGGCGTGATCCTCCACACGGGCCTCGGTCGCGCTGCGTTCGCGCCCGCCGTGCTCGAGGCTCTCGGGCGCGAGCTGTCCGGCTACTGCGTCGTCTCGGTGGACCGGCAGGAGGGGCAGCGGATCCGGCGCGAGACCGCCGCGGCGCGGATGCTCTCTTCGCTTACCGGCGCCGAGGCCGCGACCGTCGTCAACAACAACGCGGCGGCCACGCTGATCGCGCTCAACACCCTCGCCGCCGGGCGCGAGGCGGTGATCTCGCGCGGGCAGCTCGTGGAGATCGGCGGATCCTTCCGGATGCCCGACGTCTTCAAGGCCGCGGGCGTCGTCCTGCGCGAGGTGGGGACGACGAATCGCACCCACCGGAAGGACTTCGCGGACGCGATCGGCCCCTCGACGGGGCTGCTCCTCCGCGTCCACCCCTCGAACTACCGCATCGGCGGGTTCACCGCCGAGGTCCCGCTCGCGGAGATGATCGAGCTCGGCAGGGCCGCCGGGATCCCGGTGATGGACGACCTCGGCGCGGGGGCGCTCGCGCCGATCGAGCCCGAGCCGGAGATCGGCCAGAGCCTCGCCCTCGGTGCGGATGTCGTCACCTGCTCGGGCGACAAGCTCATCGGCGGACCGCAGTGCGGCATCCTCCTCGGCAAGCTCGAGTGGATCGACCGCGTCCGCCGGAATCCGCTCTTCCGCGCGCTGCGCGTGGACAAGATGACGCTCTGCGCGCTGGAGGCGACGCTCGGGCTCTTCCTCGCGCCGGGCGGGCCCTCGGACGCGCACCCGACCTTCCGCATGCTCCGCACCGGCGCGCCCGAGCTCAAGCGGCGCGCCTCCGCGCTGCGCGCGCGCATCCGGAAGGAGGCCCCGCGGCTCGACGTCGCGGTCCGGCCCGGCTTCAGCGAGGCGGGCAGCGGATCCCTGCCGGGCGAGAGCCTCCCGACGACGCTCGTCACGGTCCGCCACGCGAAGCTCTCGGCGGCGGCCTTCGCGCGGATGCTCAGGTTCGGCGATCCGCCCGTCTATGCGCGCATCGTCGAGGACCTCGTGTGCATCGACCCGCGGACGCTCCTGCCGGGCGACGATCGCCTGCTCGTCCGCGCGTTGAAGGAGGTGTCATGACGGACATCCGGCTGACGCAGTACTCGAGCGCCGGCGGCTGAGCGGCGAAGCTCGGCAAAGAGCAGCTCGCCCAGGTCCTGGGCAGCCTCCGCATCCCCCGCCATCCGGCATTGCTGGTCGGGGTCGAGACGCTGGACGACGCGGGCGTCGTGAAGGTGCGAGACGATCTCGCGCTCGTGCAGACGATCGACATCTTCCCGCCGGTCGTGGACGACCCGTACTGGTTCGGCCGCATCGCCGCGGCCAACTCGCTCAGCGACATCTGGGCGATGGGCGGCACGCCCGTCGCGGCGGTGAACTTCGTCGGCTATCCGCTCGGGAAGCTCGGCGGCGAGCCGCTGCGGCAGATCCTCCAGGGATCCTTCGACGCGATCGAGGAGGCCGGCTGCGCGATGGCGGGAGGCCACTCGATCCAGGACGAGGAGGTGAAGTTCGGGCTCGGCGTCGTCGGCACGATCCACCCGGACCGGATCGTCAGGAACGCCGGCGCGCGCGCGGGCGACCGGCTCGTCCTCACGAAGCCGCTGGGGATCGGATGCCTGACCACCGCGCTCAAGGCGGGCGCGGTCGAGCCCGCGCACATCGATGCCGCGCAGCGCGTGATGGCGCGGCTCAACAGGAACGCGTGCGAAGCGATGCTCAGGGCGGGCGTGCACGCCGCGACCGACGTCACCGGCTTCGGGCTCGTGGGCCACGCCTACGAGATGGCCGCGAGCTCGGGAGTCTCCTTCCGGTTCCGCGCCGCGGACCTGCCCGTGCTCGAGGAGGCGCGGCCCTACGTGCAGGACCGCTACTCGTGCGGCGGGAGCAAGCGCAACGTCGCGTTCGCCCAGGGCCGCGTCGAGATCGCGCCCTCGGTGAGCGACTTCCACCGGGTCCTCGCGCATGACGTCCAGACCTCGGGCGGACTCCTCATGGCGGTCCCGGCGGAGCGCTGCAAGGGGCTTCTCGAGGACCTCAGGAAGGGGGGGGATCCCTACGCGAGGGAGGTCGGCGATGTCCTCCCCCAGGGCCCCTCCGTCGTGGTAACCTGAGGGTCGCCGCGCAGGTGCGGCACGAGAGTGTGGCACAGGAGAACCTTGCGACCGGGGTTGCTCCAGAGCGTAAAACTTTCCCCCTTCATTCCTGTATTTTTCCCCTTTTCACCCGAAAGTTCGTCCCTGGTCGCATTTCCTCCGTGCCCATCGCCAACGCGGCCCCGGGCGTCCTGCCGCGGGCCGACGCGAGGGGGCTCCGGGGGCAGGCGGCTCCTCCGTGGGGCCTTGGCCGTGCACACGGCATCCGGGCCTCGGATGACGCCCTAAGCCCTTTCCTCACCGCAGGTTGCGTTGACCCGGCTGGCGCTTGTCCACACCGGTCTCCACAGGTTCTTAGAGAGAGCCCGGGCGATGGACAAGGCCTTTGGCCGAACCCGCGCCGGCCGTGGCGGGATCGGCCTCGTCGCAAGGCCCTGAACCCGGCTTGCGGCGGGGCCCCGGAGCCCCACCCACATCCGACCCCGGACGGGGCAGCCCGAGGCCTACTGCTTGCGGCCGAGGAAGTCGCCGGTCTCGGTCGAGATCCTCACCACGTCGCCGATCGAGATATGGTTCGGGACCTTGACCTCGAGGCCGGTCTCGAGGGTCGCCGGCTTGAACACGTTCGAGACCGTATCCCCCTTCACGCCGGGCTCGGTGTGCGTCACCTTGAGCTCGACCGAAGCGGGCAGCTCGACCGACACCGGGTTGCCCTCATGGAAGGTCACGGCGACCTGGGCGTTCTCCACGATGTAACCCATCTGCTCGCCGACCTGGTCCTCGGCGAGGTGGAACTGCTCGTAGGACTCGGTATCCATGAACACGTAGCCCGCGCTCTCCTTGTAGAGGTACTCGCACGGGCGCTTGTCGAGGAACGCGAAGTCCACGCGCTCCGTGGAGCTGAACTTGCGCTGGATCGAGCGCCCGTCGCGCAGGCTCTTGAGCTTCGCCTGCACGTTGCCGCGAAGGTTGCCCGGCGTCTTGTGCTGGAACTCGGTGCAGACGAAGAGATCCCCGTCGAGGATCAGGACCGACCCCTTCCGGATGTCCGTGGCTACGTTCGGCATCGCGCAGGAGTATACGCGCCGCGCAAGCGATCGGTCACTTCGCGACGCCTTCGGTGGACTGCGGCTTGGCCTCCCCGCCGGGCTTCGCCGCCTCCTGCCCGGGCTTGCCGGCGCCCTCCGCCGGGGGCGCCTCCTCCGGCGTGCGCGCACGGAGCTCGGCCACGTCCACGACGAGCCGCACGGGATAGACCCGCCAGGGGTGGTTGCTGTCGAGGAGCTCGCCGAGCATCGTGCCGAGCTCGCGCGTCAGCGTGTCGCGCCCGTCCTTCGTGGCGAAGAACGGGAGCTCGCGCCCCTCCTCGAGCACGACGATGCGCACGGCCCTGTTGAGGTCGACGAGCGCATCGGACAGGAACAGCTCGAAGCGGCTGATGCCCTCGACCTCGATCGTCACGTCGTTCTTCGCCCGGTCGGCCGTCGCGCGGAACGAGGCGGCCGGCGCGTAGCTCGCGTCGAACTCGAGGACGCTGATCCAGTGGTGCCGCTGGAACGAGCCGTCGTGCACCGTGTAGCCGATCTCGCGCGGCTGCGGCGCGCGCGCGGGCAGCTTGTCCATCCAGAGCCCGATCGCGGTCTGGTTCCCCTCGAGGCTCGCGTCCTCCACGATGACCCCCGCGTCGTTCCTGTCGAGCACCTTCTGCGCGAACTCGCGTTCCGCCTTGCTCTTCGGATCCACGACGCAGAACGCCGGCAGGCCGGAGAGCTGGCCCGCGGCGGCGACGTTCAACGCGCCGGTGCGGCCATCCGCCCCGCGGAGGACCGCGCCCGCGAACAGCTCCGCGAAGCGGGCCGCGATCACGGAGGCCTCGTCCTCGCCGTCGATGAAGATGCGGAGGTAGTCGGCGGCGGGGCCGGCGTCCTTCCTGTCGACGCCGAAGGTTCCCGCCGCGTGGCGCAGGCTGATCATCGCACGGCCGAGCGAGGCGGGCGTCATCCAGTCCGCCCCCTTCGCGTGCGGCTGGGGAACCACGACGAGGAAGGAGTCGGCGACCTTCGGGCTCTTCGCGACCCAGTCCTCGATGTACTTCTTGCCGTCGCCGTGCTTCTTCTGGTCGGGGATGCAGAAGAGGAGCGGCCAGAGCCGGTCCTCGCGGTACTCCTTCGGGACGTAGAGCCAGTACTTGACGGTGCCGGTTGCCGGGAACCCGTGCACCTCAGGCGCGACCGACTGCTCCTGCACCTGCCCCTTCTTCAGCTTGGGGTTGAAGCCGCGCGCGCGGTTCGCCACGGAGACGAGACCGGCCACGTCCTCGAGCATCGAATGGCCGTCCACCGGCCTCTCCACGGCCTTCTCGATCTTCTTCAGCAGGGCCGCGCGGTCCCTCGGATCTCCCGCGAGGAACTCCGCGAGCGGCGCCTCGATCTTCCGGATGTCCTTGTCCGGGATCTTCCAGGCCGGGGGCTCCTTGGGCTCCTCGGCCGGCTTCGCTTCCGGCTCCGCGGGCGGGTTGTTTTCCTGCGCGGCGACCGGCGCCATAAGCGTCGCGGTGAGCAGGAGCGTCCACCATGCGCGCATCGACAACCTCCCGACGTCCGGGCCGCTCGCGAACCGGGCACGGTCACCCGGCTGCGGCGACAAGAGTGATTTCGTTCGCGGCCTCACGTGAGCCCGCTCCAAGAGTACCAAAGACCGGCGCCACGGGGGGGTCCGCCTTGCCCGCTCCCGCGGCTATACTGAAGCCGCGCCAGGCACCTCTTCCGGCTGGCGTCCCTGGTCTCTTCGCGGAGGTGGTCATGCCGACCCGACGCCCGTTCGCGATCTCCCTTCTCGTCCTCGCCCTCGTGAGCTGGATCCTGCCTGGCCCCGCGTTGGCCGAGCGGATCGGGAGCCCCTACCGCGGCCCCATCGAGCTGGTCAGCTCCGGCGGCCAGGACACGACCGAGCCCGAGCCGAGCGCCGGCGGCGACACCGGCGGGGACACCGGCGGCGACGGCAGCGGGGGGAACGACAGCGGGGCACCGCCCCCGCCCGACCAGGGCGGCGGCGGCCCCGGCACCGGCCCCGGCGGCAAGACCGCCAAGCTCGACGGCACCGTCGTCTGGCAGTGGTGGTGGGAGTACAGCAAGGAGGCCTACCTCGCGCGAGCCTCGGAGCGCGGTCGCGTGAACATGGGCAGCAGCTACTACTGGTTCGGCGGCGGCGCCAAGTTCCCTCCCCGCGACATCGTCCCGCCGTCCGAGAAGCAGAAGGCCTCCGCGGCGTTCATGCAGCTCGCGAAGTCGCTTCACGGCGACGCGAGCGCGGGAGTCCGCGCGGAGGCGGCCATCGCTCTCGGCCGGCTGGGCGTCGTGGCGGCGGGCGCGGACAAGAAGAAGGAGGGCGAGCCCGACAACCTGGTCGTGCGCGAGCTGATCCGCGCAGCCGAGAAGGACACGATCCCCGAGGTGCGCAACAGCGCGATCCTCGGTCTCGGCATGACCGGCGACAAGGATGCCGCCAGCTACCTTCTCCGCGTCTACGACAAGCACACGGCGAACGACAAGCCCTACGTGCTCGTCGCGCTCGGGCTCGCCGGCGAGCCCGCGGCAGCGACGCTCCTCGTGGACCAGATCCCGAAGAGCGCCCGGGCGAAGGAGGAGATCGGCGTCGCGGCCGTCCATGCGCTCGGTCTCCTCGGCAGGCCGGCGCTCGCCGAGATCGAGAAGGCGGGCGGGGTCGCGAAGATGGCGAAGATCCTCGACGGGCGCGGCTACGACCCGCTGCAGACCCAGCTCGTGCGGACACTGAGTCTCCTCCAGGTCGAGCGGAAGGAGGTCGCCAAAATGGTCGACTCGCCCTCGCCCGACGTCGCGTGGATGTCGATCCTCTCGCTCGCGAACTACACGAACGACGAGAAGGACTCGGAGGCCGCCTTCAAGGTCCTCGAGGGCAAGGGCGCCTTCGGCTCCGGCGCGAGCCAGAACAAGAGCTTCGCCGTGATCGCGATGGGCCGGCTCGCGGGAGGCCTCGACCCGAACAGCAAGCTCCGGGACAGGATCCTCAAGTTCGTCCGCAAGGAGGCGCTGGAGCCGCGGAAGGACAACTACGTCCGCTCGTGCGCGGCGCTGGCCGTGGGCCTCGCCGAGGACCGGAGCGCCATCCCGACCGTCGCGGCGCTGCTCACCGACACCACCGCCCAGGACCACGTCGTGTCCGCGGCGTGCGTCGGCCTCGGGCTCCTGCGTGCGACCGAGTTCGCCGACAGCATCCGCGACAACGTGCTCCTCAAGAAGAGCTGGGACGACGACACGCGCGGCTATGCGGCGCTGGGCATCGCGCTCATGGGCGACACGACCCGCATCGACGAGCTCAAGCGCTTCGCCGCCGACAAGGGACTCAACGACAAGACGAAGCGGCAGATTCCGCTCGCCTTGGGCCTCCTCGGGGACAAGGGCGACGTCCGGTCGCTCGTGGAGTTCTTCTCGAGGAGCTGGAAGAGGAACGAGCGGTTCGAGGCGAGCAACGCGGCCTTCGGCCTCGCGTGGCTGAAGGACCAGAGCGCCGTCGAGCAGCTCGCCGGGCTCGCCCAGAAGGGCACCGACGAACAGGTGCGCGGGATGGCCGCGATCGCGCTCGGCTACCTGAGCGCGCAGGATCGCATGAGCCCGCTCTCCCGCTGCTACGAGAACGCGAGCCACCGGAACGACTTCGGCGGATTCAAGCTCCTCGTCGAGATCAGCCGGATCCTCTAGTCCGTCGCGATACCTGGGCCCCGCCCCGCGAGGGCGGGGCTCGTTGCGTTCCCGGCGCCGCTCGCCGGCCCCGCCCGGTCCGCCCCCGCACCCCCCCGCCTCGCCCCGGCCTTCGATCGCAGGCGGCGGAAGTGCTATGCTCCCCGCCGAATGCACGACCTCGAAGAGAGCTTCCTGAGGATCGCCCAGCACGCGGCGATCGCCGCCGCCCGCACCGTCGGCTACGGAAACAAGCACCACTCCGACCAGGTCGCGGTCGAGGCGATGCGCGCTGTCATGGACACGGTCGAGATGAAGGGCCGGATCGTGATCGGCGAGGGCGAGCGGGACGAGGCCCCGATGCTCTACATCGGCGAGGAGGTCGGGAACAAGGGGCGCCGCGGCGCCGAGGTCGACATCGCGGTCGACCCGCTCGAGGGCACGAATCTCTGCGCCACCGGCGCCCCGAACTCGATCGCGGTGATCGCGGCGGCGCCGCGCGGCGGGCTGCTGCACGCGCCGGACGTCTACCTCGAGAAGCTCGTCGTCGGACCGTCGGCGCGCGGCGCGGTCCACATCGAAGCGACCGTGGAGGAGAACCTGAAGGCGATCGCGCGCTGCCTCGACCGCTCCGTCTCCGACCTGCTGGTCGTCATCCTGGACCGGCCGCGGCATGAGCGCCTCATCGCGGACGTGCGGCGCGCGGGGGCGCGCATCCGCCTCATCAGCGACGGCGACCTCGCGCCCGGCGTCGC
>WYBS01000031.1 GCA_011525755.1 Planctomycetaceae bacterium | reverse complement strand
GGAACATCTGCGCCTCGCCCGCGCCGCCGCCCGGCGCGGGCTGCCGGATCGCGCCGTGGAGCCAGAAGAGGACGCCCGCCCCTCGCGCGTGGCTGTACTTCGAGGGAAGGATGTACGTGAACTGCCGCGTCTTCCCGTCGGGGCACGTGAACTCGAGCGTCTCACGGTCCTTCTTGGACGGCGGATACGTCCGCTTCCCCCGGAGCAGCTTCACGAGCCCCGCGCAGCTCCCGGGCGTCTTGTACTTCGCGAGGAGCGGGACGAGGAGCTTCCCGGCCTTCTCCGGGTCGGGCTCGTTCACGTAGGCGAGCTCCGCGGGGCCGCCGAGCGCCGTCGCGACGAGGATTCCGAGCGCTGCAAGGATCCGCAAGACGAAGATCCTACCTCCCCCCGCGCCCCCCTCCTTCCCCTGCGGGGTACCCTTGCATGGGAGGTGATCCATGAACGTGGATCGTTGGCTTCGCCTCGTCGCAGGCGCTTTCGTCCTCTTGAGCCTCGCGCTCGGGCACTGGGTGAGCCCCTACTGGTACCTCTTCACGGCCTTCGTCGGCCTGAACCTTCTCCAGTCGGCGTTCACGAACTGGTGCCCGATGATGACCATCCTGAAGAAGCTCAAGGTTCCCGCCTGAGGGGTAGGGGAGGAGCGCGAGGAGGGGTCAGCGGATCTCGCGCGCGATCTCGGGGACGATCGCGGCGGCGCCCCCCTGGAGGAACCAGGCGACGACGCTCGAGAGCACGGTCGGCGCCGGGTTCACCTCGACGGTCAACCGCTGCGCGCGGCGCGCCGCGAGCACCGGCTCCACGATGTAGGGGAAGAGCGCGGACGTGCCGACGACGAGCACGAGCGCGGGCGGGTTGTCGAGGAACTCGCACCGCATGCGCTCCACCTTCTCCTCGGGCAGGAACTCGCCGAAGAGCACGGCGGCGGGGCGCAGCGTCGCGCCGCAGTGCCTGCAACGGGGCGCCGCGTGGATGGCCTCGAGCTCCTCGCGGCCGAGCTCGCCGTCCGCGCCGCAACCCATGCAGCGCGTCCGCGTGATCGATCCGTGGATGTCGATCACGTTCCGGCTCCCTGCGGCCTCGTGGAGGCCGTCCACGTTCTGCGTGAGGAGGACGAAACGCTCGACCTTCTTCTCGATCTCGGCGATCGCGAGGTGCGCCGCGTTCGGCCTCGCGCCCGTGGCGTGCCGCGCGAGGTCGCCGACCGCCCGCCACGTGCGGTCGGGATCGGAGAGGAGCGTCGTCCCGGTGAGCGCGTCGATCTTTCCCTCGTCCTCCTCGTAGAGGCCGCCCTTGCCTCGGTACGTGGGGACGCCCGACTCCGCGGAGACGCCCGCGCCGGTGATGACGCCGACCGAGCGGACGCCGTGCAGCGCCTCGACGAGCAGGGCGGGCAGGGTGGGTTTCGCGTCCGCCATCGAGACAGCCTACGATGGGGGCGATGAAAGCGCTGGCGGAGATCCAGGTCGTCCCCCTGGGCATGGGCGTGTCGGTGAGGCGGGAGGTGAAGCGCGCCCACGAGATCATCAAGGAATCGGGCCTCGTGGTCCAGCTCCACGCCTACGGGACGAACGTCGAGGGCGAGCTCGGGACGATCCTCGACACGATCGCGAGAATCCACGAGACGCTCCACGGGGAGGGCGTCGTGCGGATCGTGACGAACGTGAAGATCGGCACGCGCACCGACAAGGACGCCTCGCTCGCCGGCAAGCTCTTCTGACCCGCCGCAGGGCGGAAGCACGCCGCACGCGAGCCTCGTTTCGCCGGACTCGTCATCGCCCGCTCGCGGTGGAGGCAGCGCCTCGCCGGCACCCGCCGCCGAGGATTCGTGCTGCTTCTGTCCGGGGAGTGCGCTAGGCTGCCGGGAAGCGGGGGGTGATCCTGAATCCGGGATCGCGTTGTCGCCTGCTGGGAGAGAAGAACGTATGAATGGAAACGGACGCAAGGGATCCGGCGCGCGCCGGATCGCGGGTCTTGCCCTGATCGCGGTGCTCGCCGCCGGCCTCAACGGCTGCGGCGGGGACGGCGACGGCTACTCCGAGCTGCTCTTCGTGAGCGACAGGCTGGGCATCTCGGTCTACTCGGTCTCGGGCGGCGCGCCGACGCTGCGCGACACCGCGCTGATCCCCGGCATCCCGGGGACCTATTCGAGGACCGGGAACCTCGTCACGGTCACGATGCAGAAGCACAACGTGCCGGACGGCTACAAGATCCAGCTGGACTTCTTCGCCGGCACCGGCGGGACGGCGACCGACGGGATCTACGTCGCCACGGTCGTCGACGAGAACACCTTCACGATCGACGACCCCGCGGCGGGCGCGATCACCGACGGGACCGTCCTGCGGAGCCCGTCCGTGCTGTTCGGCGCCACCTACTCGCAGACGGGCACCACCGTGACGATCACGCTCGCCGCCCACGGGCTCCAGTCCGGGGACATCGTCGTCCTCGACTACACGAGCGGGGCGGCCGTGGACGACGACGTCGAGATCGACACGATCGTGGACCCCGACACGTTCACGGTCGAGGCCGACGCCCCTGTGGACACGGCGGGCAACGTCAACGTCACGATCGGGGGCAACTACACGATCTTCGGGTTCGCGATGCACCCGAGCGGGCAGTGGCTCTACGTGACGTCGCAGTACGACTGCTTCCAGGGCAACCCCTACTGCTGGGGCAGCGACCTGATCTCCCGCTTCGCGATCAACTGGGGCAACGGGACCCTCACCTTCGAGGAGTCCTACCGGACCTCCGACGACGACTTCTCCGTCACGCAGGAGCCCTCGCCGGTCACGCTCGTGTTCTCCGCGGACGGGACGCGCCTCTTCCACCAGGACGACGAACTCGACGGGCTGCGCATGTGGGACTGCGATCCTGCGGACGGTTCCCTCCTGCTCATCGCCGCGTCGGGGGAGAACACGACGGGCCAGCACGGGATCGCCGTCTCGGACGACGGAACGCGCGTCTACCACGGGACCGAGGTGTTCACCGTCGGACCGGCGTCGCTCACGCTGATCCCCGGCGGCGACTCGGGGGAGGCGAACCAGATCCTCGCCGGCACGATGTTCGCGATCATCGGCGGCGGGAACACCCCGCAGCTGCACACGTACTCGCTCCTCGACCCGGACCTCCCGGTCCTGATCGCGGCGAGCGCGAACACGCCGAACCGGGCGCGCGACTTCGCACTGGCGCAGAGCGGCGCGCTGATCGTCACGTCGGGCTTCGGAGGCCTCAAGTCGTACACGTACGACGGGGCCAACATCGTGCCCGCCGTCGGCGTCGGGAGCACCGAGCTGAGCGACGGCGGCCTGCCGTTCCCCCCCTCGGGCACGCTGGCGCGCGTCTACCGGACCATCTCGATCAACGCGGCCGAGGACCTCGTCGCGGCCGCCTACTTCACGAACGACCCCGATGCGGGTACCGGCGGCGTGCCGCCCTCGGGTTTCATCCTCGCCAACGTCGCGACCGACGGGTCGTTGACGCTCGCCGGGGACTTCCCGGGCGCGTACTACGCGCGCGTCGCCAGGTTCTACCAGAAGCCGTGACCGGGGCCCCGCGAGGGGCCGACGTCCCGGAGGCGCCACCCCGCTGCCCGCGGGCGGGGTGGCGCAGCCTGCCGAGTCCAGGACGACTTCTCGGACAGACCCTAGCGCAGCAGAACGGCCCGGATCCGTTCCTCCCGCTCGCGCGCGTTGCGCAGCGCGTCCCACTCGCCCTTGATGCGAGTGAGCAGCCCGCGCGAGTCCGCGGGGGCCGCGGCGAGGTCCGCGGCAAGCACCCGCTCCGCGCCCGCCACCGTGTCCTTCGGGAACGCCTCGGGACACCGGAGGATCACATGGAGAGCGGCGAGGCGATCCCGCGGATCCTCCGACTGCACGAACTGCTTCGCGGCCTCGAGGTAGATCGAGTCCCACTCCTTCCACCGGAATCCCGTGAAGCGCATCAGGTCCCGGCGCTCCTCGTGGTCCGCCGATCGCCAGACGCGATCGCGGTCCTCCGGGCTCCCCGCGAGGAACATCGCCTGCCGCGCGTGCTCCCGCAAGGCCGGGACGGCCTCCCACGCGCGCACGACGTCCGCGGCCGCGTTCGCCCTTCCGAGCAGGTGGAACGTGGGGATCACGACGCAGTCCGGCGGCTGCCGCGCCTGGAGGCGGAGGATCGCCAGCGTCGCGTCGGGATCCTCGACCCACGCGAGGGCCTCCACGGCGTCGATCCCCGGCTTCTCATGCTCCCGCTCGATCGCCAGCCGCTCGAGAAGGGGCACGGCCGTCTTCCCGTGCAGCCGCGCGTACGCGATGAGCGCGAGGTCGAGCGAGCCCTTCGCGGCATAGACCTCGTCCGCGCGCGCGATCCATCCCTCGAGGACGCGCACGATGTCGTCGCGCCGCGGCTCGAGCAGGGCGAGGCGTTCCTCCCAGCTCCGCTGCGGCCCGCCGATCAGGACCGCGTAGGCGAGGTCGCCCGCAGGCAGGTCGGGGGGTGGGGGTGCGGGCGGGGGCGGGGGCGGGGGGAGGGGCTCATCCGGCGCCGTCGGCACGGGGACGGCGGGCAGCTCGGTGCGTGTCTGCGCACGCGGGGCTCCCGGCCCCTCGCGCAGGAGCTCGCGGCCGAAGAGGACGAGCGTCGCGCCCGCGAAGAGGAAGGTGGAGATCTTCCAGCCGGCCATGCGCCCAGTATGACCGATGGGCCGTCCTCCCCCCGGAGCCCCCCTTTTTCCCCCTGCCGGCGGTCTGGCGCCCCCGAGTATCGTGAGGCCGTGGCAGCGCGCGCCCTCGTCGCGCTCGTCCTCCTCGCCGCGGCGGCCGCCGCCGACAAGGATCCCTTCCGCCCGATCAAGGTGCCCGGGAAGATCGCCGAGGAGGTCGAGCCGAATCTCCCGAAGGGGATCGTCACCGAGGCGGCGCCGTTCGACGCGCTCGTGCGGAAGCTGCTCGAGCCCTACGAGAAGGACTTCGAGGAGCGCCGGCAGGCGGTCGCCGCGCTCGACCCCGCGCGGATGAAGGCCGCCTTCGCCGCGATGGCGAAGGAGAACGCGGACTGGCGGAAGCGGCTCGCGCGCGTCGAGGCGGACTACGCGGAGGTCTTCAACCGCGGCTGGATGGAGGCGAGCGAGAAGCAGCGCGACACGCGCAAGCTGGCGGCCGTGCTCGTGCCGTTCTACCGGACGCTCCTCTTGCGCAACCGCGCCGTCGCCGAGGCGGCGTCGCCCGGCGCGGACGCGCTCGCGTCGCCCGACGAGGAGCTCCGCCGCGCCGCGGCGCGAGCGCTCCGGCCCGAGGGCGGCGCGTCCGCGCTCGCGGCGCTCCTCAGGGCCGCGAAGGACGACGCCTCGCCCCGCGTCCGCGCCGCGGCGCTCGCGGCGCTGCTCCGCTGGAAGATCTCCGAGATGAGGGCGGCGCCGGTCGCGGCGCTTGCCGACCCCGCCTGGGAGGTTCGCGCGCTCGCGATCGCGATCCTCGCGCGCGCGAAGCTCGTCGAGGCGGTGCCGTCGCTCGTCGACGCGCTCGCAAGGGAGAAGGGGCGCCTCCGGAAGGACATCGACGACGCGCTCTTCGCGCTCACCGGGATAAAAATGTATGGTGACGCCGGCCTCTGGCGGGACTGGCTCGCGAGCAACGGGGAGTGGATCGCGGCGAAGGCGAAGGAGCTCGCGGACGCCCTGGAGTACGAGAAGACGCTGGAGGCGTGGGGGGAGGAGGGGCCCGGGGAGGAGGGGGACGAGGAGAAGCGGAAGGGGCACACGTCGGCGTTCTACGGGATCACGACGCAGAGCCGGCGCGTGGTCTTCGTCGTCGACATCTCGCAGAGCATGAAGGATCCGGCGGGCGCGAAGCCCGCGGCGGCGACGGGCGGGAAGGGAGCCTACGCGAGCCCGAAGGGCGACACGAAGCTCGACATCGCGAAGTGGCAGCTGCACCGCGCGATCGAGGACCTGCCCGACGACGCGGTGTTCGGGATCATCGTCTACAGCGAGTCGTACAAGGCGTGGGAGGAGGATCTCGTGGCAGCGAACGCGCGCGGCAAGAAGAAGGCGCACGCGTTCGTCGACGGGATCGAGGGCAACGGCACGACGAACATCTCCGACTCGCTCGACCGCGCGCTGGATTCGGGCGCCGACACGATCTTCCTGCTGTCGGACGGCGACCCGAACCGCGGCCGGGTGAGCGGGCTCGACGCGCTCCTCGCGGAGCTGCTCGGGAGGAACCGCATGCTCCGCGTCGTGATCCACACGGTGGGGATCGGCGAGGTCGAGGGCAGCGCCTTCCTGAAGGAACTCGCGCGCGCGACCGGCGGCCGCTACGTCGGCTTCCGGTGAGCCGCGCGTGCATCCCCGGGGCGGGCCTCCCTCCCCCGCGCCCCCTCCCTTCGCCCGCCGGATGCGTCCGGCCCGAGGACCTTGCCTCGCCGCGGGGCCGCGGTACGCTGCCGGATTGCCTCGTCGACCTGTCATTGGGCAGGCGACCGCTCTCCTCGTGGACGGTGGACGGGCAGGAAGCGACGGACGCCCATGGACACCGATACCGAACTCACCTTCCGGGACCTGAAGCTCGCCCCGCCGCTCTTGAAGAGCCTCGAGGAGCTCGGCTACGAGCAGCCCACGCCGATCCAGGCGGGCGCGATCCCGCCGCTGCTCCTCGGCCGCGACCTGCTGGGCCAGGCGCAGACGGGGACGGGCAAGACCGCCGCGTTCACGCTGCCGCTCCTCCAGCGCCTCGACATGACCGACCGGTCGGTGCAGGCGATCGTGCTCACGCCGACCCGCGAGCTCGCGCTGCAGGTGGCCGAGGCCGTGCGTTCGTACGGCAAGCACCTCGGCAACGGCGGCGTGCACGTGCTCCCGATCTACGGCGGCCAGCCGATCCACATCCAGAGGAACGCCCTGCAGCGCGGCGTGCACGTCGTCATCGGCACGCCCGGCCGCGTGCGCGATCACCTGGAGCGGGGCACGCTCTCGCTCAAGGGCGTCCGCTTCTTCGGCCTCGACGAGGCGGACGAGATGCTCAAGATGGGGTTCATCGAGGACGTCGAGTGGATCCTCGAGCACGCACCCGACGACCGGCAGATCTCGCTCTTCTCCGCGACGATGCCGGCGCCGATCCGGCGCATCGCGGACCGCCACCTGAGGAACGCGGTCGACATGAAGATGCCGAGCCGCACGCTGACCGTTCCCGGGACGGAGCAGTTCGCGATAAGCGTCGGGCGGCACGAGAAGAACGATGCCCTCGAGCGCGTGCTGGAGGCGGAGGACTACGAGGCGGTGCTCGTCTTCGCGGGGACCCAGCGCGCGACCGCGGAGCTGGCCGAGCACCTGCAGGGCCGCGGATACGAGGCGGAGTGCATCCACGGCGGCATGGACCAGAAGGCGCGCGAAGCGGTCGTCCAGCGGCTCAAGGCGCGCAAGACGCAGATCGTGGTGGCGACCGACGTCGCCGCGCGCGGCCTCGACGTGGATCACATCGGGCTCGTGGTCAACTACGACCTCCCGAGGCACCAGGAGATCTACGTCCATCGCATCGGGCGTACCGGTCGCGCGGGGCGCACGGGGCGCGCGATCACCTTCTGGCAGCCCCGCGATCGTGGCATGATGCGCGCGATCGAGCGGTTCAGCGGGCGGCCGATCGAGCCGATGCGCATCCCCGGCCGCGCCGAGCTCGTGGACCGGCGCCGGGAGCGCTTCCAGGACAGGCTGCGGGCCGTGACGGAGGAGGAGCGGGCGCCCTTCCTCAACATGATGAAGGAGATGCACGCCGAGGAGGGGCACGACTTCGCCGACCTGGCCGCGGCGGCGGCGAGGCTTGCGTGGGGGGAGTCGCCGCTCTACGTCGCGCCCGAGCCGGAGCCGCAGGCGCAGCCCCAGGCGCGGGCGCGCGCGGACAGCGACGATTTCGTCGAGATCGTCATCCCCGTCGGCAGCTGGAACCGCGTGCGCCCCGCGTCGATCGTGGGGGCGATCACGGGGGAGGCGGGCCTGCCCGGCACCGTCGTGGGCCGGATCAACATCCTCGAGCGGGTCACCTTCGTGGCCGTGCCTGGCGAGCACGTCGGGACGATCCTCGCCGCGCTCAAGGGGAAGCGCATCGCCGGCCGCGTGATCTACCCGCGCCTCGCCTGACCGCCGCCCTTCGTCGAGCACGGGCTTCCGCGGGCCGCGGGGTTTGCGGCACGCGTGCCGCAGCCGACCGGCGCAAGTGGCTGCCCCGCTTGGGTTTGGGGCCGCTCCCTCGCTTAAAGGTTACCATCCGAGGATGGCGGTCGTGTCCCTGCAGGGGATCCACAAGCACTACGCGGAGCGGCATCTCCTCCGCGGCGTCTCGTTCGCGGTCGAGGAAGGCGACCGCATCGCCCTCGTCGGCCCGAACGGGTGCGGGAAGTCCACGCTCCTGAGGATCGTCGCGGGGCTTCTCGAGCCCGACGAGGGCACGAGGATCGCGCGCAAGGGCGCCACCGTCGGCTACCTGGAGCAGGAGCCCGTCCTCGACCCGGCGCTCTCCGTCCTCGCGGTCGTATCGGGGGGGGCTCCGGGGGACCACCGCGCCGAGGCCATGATCTCGCGGCTCGGGCTCGATGACCCCGCGGCCCCCTGCGGCACGCTCTCCGGCGGAGAGCGGCGGCGCGTCGCGCTCGCGCGCCTGCTCGTGACGGAGCCCGACATCCTGCTCCTCGACGAGCCGACGAACCACCTGGACGCGGTCGCGACCGACTGGCTCGAGGGGTGGCTCCTCTCGTCGAAGGAGACCCTCCTGATGGTCACGCACGACCGCTACTTCCTCGACCGCGTGGCCACGCGCATCCTGGAGATCGACCGCGGCGAGATCTACCCCTACGAGGGGGGCTACGAGGAGTTCCTCGTGCTCCGCGCCGCGCGCATGGCCGCGGAGCGGTCCGCGGAGAGGTCGCGGCTCTCCCTCCTGCGCCGGGAGACCGCATGGCTCCGCCGGAAACCCCCCGCGCAGCGCCGGCGGCCGAAGTCGCGCGTGCAGGAGGTGGAGGCGCTCATCGCGGGAGCCGCGGAGGTCGTCGAAACCGAACCCGATTTTCTTATCCCTCCGGGACCGCGCCTCGGCGCGAAGGGGATCGAGCTCAAGGGCGTCTCGAAGTGGGGCCTCTTCCGGGGGCTCGACCTGTCGATCGGCGCCAGGGAGCGCGTCGGCGTCGTCGGGCCGAACGGCTCGGGCAAGACGACGCTCCTGAAGCTCTGCATGGGGATCCTGCCGCCGGACAAGGGCACCGTCGAGATCGGCCCCACGGTGAAGTTCGCCTACATCGACCAGGCGCGGAGCGAGCTGCGGCCGGACCGGAGCGTGGTCGAGGAGGTCGGCGGCGGCAGCACCTGGGTCCGCGTGGGCGACCGCGATGTGCGCGTCGAGAGCTTCCTCGACGGCTTCCTCTTCCCGCGCGAGATGTTCGTGACGCCGGTCGGCAAGCTCAGCGGCGGCGAGCGCAACCGCGTGCTCCTCGCGAAGCTCCTGCTCAAGGGGGGCAACTTCCTCGTGCTCGACGAGCCCACGAACGACCTCGACCTGATGACCTTGCGCGTGCTCGAGGAGGCGCTCGTCGCGTTCGAGGGGTCCGTGCTCGTGGTGAGCCACGACCGCTACTTCCTCGACCGGGTCGCGACGAGGCTCCTCTACTGCAACGGCAAGGACCCGGTCCGCCACCACGCGGGCGACGCCTCGAGCCTCCTCGACCGGATGCGGGAGGAAAGCGTCCCCCGGACCCCCCCGAAATCCACCGTGCGGGAGAAGCCCGCTCCTGCCGTGGCGCGTCTCACCTGGAAGGAGAAGCGGGAGCTGGAGGGCCTTCCCGACGCGATCGCGGAGGCGGAGGCGAAGCTCGCGGCGTTCGACGCGCAGCTCGGCGACCCGGCGTTCTACGCGACCGCGGACGTGAAGCAGGTCACGCGCAGCCGGGCGGAGATCGCGGCGGAGGTCGCGCGGCTCTACGCGCGGTGGGAGGAATTGGAGGGGCGGGCCGGGTAAGCTCCGGGCCCATGATCCTCCGCGAGTTCCCCCCGATGGGGGTGTACGAGACCCTCTTCCGCTTCGCCGGCGCGACCGGTACCTACATGGGCGAGCCCGGGACGCACCCGTGGGCGCAGGGGTACCCGATCACGACGCAGCTGCCGGGGGGGCCGCCGCTCCCGGACCGGATCGCGATCACCGCGGCCGACCGGATGTACCCGAAGGCGGACGGGCAGCCGGCGCTGCGGCGCGCGATCGCGGACTACTACAACGAGTTCTACGGCGCGGGCATCGCGCCGGACCACGTCGCGGTGTTCGCGGGCGGCCGGCCCGCGCTGTTCGCGGTGCTCGCGTTCCTCGAGGACGACGTCACGGTCGCGATCGAGGAGACGGAGTACACGCCCTACTGGGACCTGCTCAACGTGCTCCGCCGGCGGTTCGGGATCATCCCGAGCAACCTCGGGAACCGCTTTCGTCCGCGCCTTGAGGACCACGGCGGCGGCTTCCTCGTGAAGAGCAACCCGTGCAACCCGACCGGCGTCGCCACGCGAGGCGAGGAGCTGCGACGACTCGTGGAGCACTACTCCGCGGCCGGCCGCGGCGCGCTCCTCGACGAGGCGTACGAGTTCTACGGCGACCCCGGGCCGGAGAGCGCGCTAAGGTACGTGAAGGACATCGACGAGACGGACCTCTTCGTGGTGGGCGCGGCGACGAAGGGGCTCCAGGTGCCCGGGATGCGCGTCGGATGGTGCGTGGCCGCGAAGCGGCACATCGAGATCCTCCGCAACTACTCGACGTTCGGGATGGGCGGCGTCTCCCGCGCGTCGCAGCTCTACGTGACCGAGCTGCTCGGGCTCGACCGCGTGCGGAGGGCGCGCGACGCGGTGGCGGAGTTCTTCGGCGCGCAGCGGAAGAGGTATGCGGAGGGGCTCCGGGGACTGGGCCTCGAGCTCTTCACGGGGACGGGCGGCTTCTACCACTGGGCGAAGCTGCCGGGGGAGCTCACGGGCGACACATTCAACGAGCGGCTGTTCCGGCACAACGCGGGCATCCTGCCGGGACGTCTCTGCGACATGCGGCGCCGCGGGGACGAGGGGCCGCTCGGGCCGATGATCCGCTTCTCGTTCGGGCCGCTGTCGCCGGAGTCGTACGACGCCGACATGGCGATCCTCGCGAAGTGCGTGTGAGGACGCGCGCGCGCCCCCCGCGCCGCCGCCGCGTCACTGCGGTTTCCCGGGCGCGAGGCTCTCCCAGACTCCGCGCACCGCGCGCGCCAGCTCCACCGCCTCGCCATCCGCGGCGAAGTGGCAGAAGATGAGCTCGGGGTTCGTGCCGAGCATGTGGTTGTGGATGGCGACGATGCGGATGCCGTTCCTCCGGTAGCCGTCGATCGCCTGCTGCAGCTCCTCGCGGCGAAGGCACGTGTCGCCCATGATCATCGTGACCATGTCCTTCCACGCATGTTCGATCCTCCGCCTCACCTTGGATCCAGGCCGTCGGCCGCGAGCGCGAGGGCCGAGAGGCCGACCACCACGCCGAGCGCGGTCCTGAGGGCGCGCGCGGGCATGCGGTGGCTAAGCGCGCTCCCGACCTGCGCGCCGGGCACCGTGCCGATCCCGAGCATCCCCGCGGCGAGGAGCGGCACCTGCGCCGTGGCGAGTTTCCCGGCGAGGCCCGCCGCGGACGAGAGCAGGACGAGAGCGAGGTTGCTCCCGATCGCGACGCGGGTCGGGATCCGGAGCACGTGCAGCATGAGCGGCACGAGGAGGAAGGATCCCCCCTGCCCGACCATCCCTCCGAGGAACCCGACCGAGAGTGCGAGCAGGACCGCCAGCGGGACGTTCAGCGACCCGCCCCCGTCCTCGGTCTCGGGCCTCCGCAGCCACATCAGCACGGCCGCCGCACCCGCGAGCGCCGCGAGCAGGAGCAGCAGGGCCCGTCCGGCCACGAGGCTCGAGATCGCCGCGCCCGCGAGGGCGCCGGCGATCATGGCGGGGCCCATGGTCAGGACGAGCCTCCGGCTCACGCAGCCGCGCCTCCCGTGCCCGAGCGTGCCGGACAGGCACGCGAGGAGGCCCTGCGCGATCGTGAGTCCCGTCACCTCCCTCACGCTGAACGCGCCAGCGCCCAGGAGCGGCGGGATGTAGAGCAGCGCGGGGGCCATGACGATGCCCCCGCCGACGCCCAGGGTGCCCGAGGCGATCCCGCCGAGGAGCCCGAGCGCGAGCACGAGGAGGGCGAGGCCCATGGAGACAGGGTCCCCCCGGCTGATGCATAATGAAAATGCGATCTTTCTTCGGAAACCATGCGGAGAACTTTGGCACATGGATCCCAAGCTGCTCCGGACCTTCCTCGCCGTGCGCCGGCACGGGAGCTTCACCGAGGCCGCTCGCGAGGAGTTCCTGACCCAGCCCGCGGTCTCGCGCCGGATCCGCCAGCTCGAGGCGGAGCTCGGCGTGCGCCTCTTCGAGCAGCTCGGGAAGTCGCTCCATCTCACGGACGCGGGGCGGGTCCTCGCGTCGGAGGCGGAACGGCTGCTGGGATCGATCGAGCGATCGGCCGAGGCCGTGCGGGCGGTCCGGTCGGTCGAGCACGGCTCGCTGCGCGTCGGCGCGAGCAGCACGCCCGGCTTCTACCTCCTGCCGCGCATCATGGGAGGCTTCCACCGCCGCTACCCGGGAGTCGAGCTCGGGTACGCGGTCGAGAACTCCCTCGGGATCGAGGAGCGCATCCTCCGGAACGAGCTCGATCTCGGCTTCGTCGGCGCGCACCTCGCCCACGAGGACCTGCGGCTCGAGCCCGTGCTCGAGGACGAGGTCGTCTGCTTCGCGCCGCCGTCGCACCCGCTCGCGCGGCGGCCGCGGATCGACCCGAAGGAGCTGCGCGGCGCGCTCTGGGTCGTGCGCGAGAAGGGGTCCGCCACGCGGCGGCTCGTCGAGTCGTGGCTCGGCAAGCGCGGCGTCCGCATCGAGAGGGCGATCGAGCTCGGCTGCCCGGAGGCCGTGAAGGCGCTCGTCGCCGCGGGCGTCGGGATCTCGGCGATCTCCGTGCACGGCCTCCCCGGCCGCTCGCGCCTCCGCCTCGTCCGGCTCAAGGTGTCGGGGATGCGGCTCCGGAGGCCGATCTACCTCGTGCGCCACGCGGACAAGCACGTGTCCCCGGTCATGGAGGCGTTCCTCAAGCACGCGTTGCCCGCGCTGGCCGCGACGGCCGGCGGGGGCTCCTGATGCCCCCTTCCCCGGGCCCCATCCCCCGAACTAGGCCAGCCGGACGGCGACGACCTCGCCCTTCGCGGTCTCGATGCCGTTCGCGCGGACGGAGACCGCGACGACGACCTTGCGCCCCTTCACCTCCTTGATCGTGCCGCGCAGCTCGAGTTCCGGGCCGAGCGGCGTCGGCGCGAGGTAGTCGACCTTGAGCGCCGCGGTTACGTAGCGGAGCGCGGGCTCCGTGTCCATCGCGCGGCCCTGCGCGCGGTAGCCGGCGGCAGCCGCCGAGCCCGTCGCATGGCAGTCGATCAGCGACGCGATGAGGCCGCCGTAGACGAAGCCCGGAAGCGCGGTGTGGTGGGGCGCGGGGAGGTAGCGGCAGACCGTCTCGTCGCCGTCCCAGAAGCTCCGGACGTGGAGGCCCTTCTCGTTCAGACGCCCGCAGCCGTAGCAGTGCGCGACGTCGTCGGGGTAGTAGTCCTGGAAGGCGCGTTCGTCGGGCATGCCGCCGAGGATACGCCATCCGTCGCGGGGTCGCTGCGGCGCGGCACGTTGCGCACCTTCAACGCGACCTCGTCGGTGCAACCGGCCGGCCCCTCAGTCGATGACGAAGGGCACCGCGGGCAACGTCACGGTCACGACGCGGCGCTGCTGGGCGGCCCGGCGCGGCCGATCCGCTCCCTCCTGCGCCGGCGGGACGATCTCCACGCGCGCCTCCGGGATCAGGTTGCCCGCGAGGCCCGCCTGCGCCTTCCCGCCCTCGGCCGCGAGAACGAGGACGAGGCCCTGTCGCTCCGCCCGCACGCCCGCGAGCGTGACGCCCTCCGGCGGCGCGTCGAGCGAGTACGTCACCTCCATGGTGTCGGGCTGCGGAGGACCGGGCGCGACGACGCGCACCTCGACCGTTCCGCCCCTCGGGATGCGCGCCGGGCCCTCCGTCGCGAGCCGCATCGGGGGCGCGCGCCTCCCCGACCGGAGGACGTCGACCATGAGATCCTGGGCCGGCACGAGGTGGGTGAATCCGAACGCCTGCATCCTCTCGTCCGCCGGGATCGCCGTGCGCTCGACCGTGCGGCCGTCGATCGTCGCCCTCGCGCGGACCCTCAGCACGAAAGGCTCGATGCGCCCGCGCCGCTCCGGCGGCGCCGAGATCGTCATGCGGACGCGATCGCAGCCGGCGGGGATCCGCGCGCCGCCGAGCGCCATGCCCTCCGGCGCGCCCTCGAGCGCGAGGTCGATCTCGCCCGCGTAGCCGTCGCGCCGCACCGCGTGCACCGTGATCGGGACGATGCCGCCCGCCGGCACGTTGATGCCCGAGGGCGTCACGACCACCGCGAAGTCCCCCTGCGGCGGGCCCACGCGCAGCCGGTAGGCGTACTCCGGGCCGCCGCGTCCCTGCGCGTCGCGCACGCGCACGGCGTAGGTCCCGTCGGCGGGCAGCGTCGCGCGCACGTACGAGTCCGCCTGGTGCGTGACGAGGCCCGCGGTCCTGTCCTCGTGGTCGTCGTTCCAAGCGACGACCTGGCCCGCCCCGTCGACGATCTGCACGAGCGAGTCGAGCGGCGAGCCGAGCCGCCGCGCGCGGATCTCGGCGACGATCTCCTGCCCCCGGAGCCCCCCGAAATGGAAGCGGTCGACCTCGCCCGCCTTCCCGATGCGCCCGTTGACGACGACCGGCGGCGCGAGCTCGCGGCGCTCCTCAACGGCCTCGGGGAGGTCGCCCACGGCGTAGGCGACCTCGTTCGAGCGCAGCTCGCCGCGCATCCACGCCGCGGCGCGGATCGCGTCCCCGCCCGGCGCCGTGTCGAGCCTTGCCTCTTTCTGCGCGAGGTTCCAGCCGTCGAGCCGCGCCGTCGTCTCCGCGCCCGCGCGCCCGCCGAGCGGGAACATCGACCGCACGAAGGGCCGCTCCGCCACGGTCACGCGGTAGACGAAGTCCAGGCGGCCGCGGTAGATCGCGTCGCGGATCTCGATCTCGTAGAAGCCGTCGAAGGGGACCTCGAAGAGGAGCACCGGGTCGGGATCGAACCGGTCGTCGTCGACGAACCGGATCTCGCTGCCCGCCTCGTCGAAGAGCGCGAGCGTGGCCTGGAACCAGCCGGGCACCGCGTCGGCGACGTAGGGCACGAGCTTCCGCGCCTGCACCTCGATCACGAGCCTCTGGCCGCGCTTCGCGAGGAAGCGGAAGCGGTCGACGTCCTTGAACGTGACCTGGCCGTTGAACACGCACGGCACCTCGCCCGGGGGCTGGAGCGCGGTGCGGTAGTCGTTCGGCTCGCGCTCGGTGGACTCCGGCAGCGTGCCCACCTCGAAGGGGACGGGGTTGCTGAGGCCCGCGGGCGTCCGCAGGCGCAGCTCGCGCCGGCCGGGCTCCGCGAGGGCGTCGATCGTGACCTCGAGCTCGACGGTCTCGGCGATCTGCGCGCTCAGCTGCGAGCGCCGCGCGGGATCGACGTACTCGTACGCGACCCGCCGCAGCTCGGCGGGCGTCAGCGCCTCGGGGTTCCGGAGCAGCGGCAGGTCGGGCATGCCCTCGGGCGGATCGGGAGCCTGCCCCCGGCGCCCCCCCGTCTCCATCTGCCGGCGCGCGAGCTGCCGGAGGTACCGCGCGACGAGGCCGCGGTCGTCCGACGACAGCAGCCACGGCGCGCGTGCCGTGCCGACGACCGTCGCTCGCACGCCGGCGCCCGAGACGATCACCCCGCGAGCGCCGCGCAGGTTCTGGCCGCCGGCGACGATGCGCACGACCTCGCCGCGCCGCCCGCCCGCCGCGCAGAGGTAGCCGACGTACGGCCGGCCCCGGTCGGGCGCGCCCTGCGCGGCCGCGAGGCCGGCCGCGAGGAGGAGTGCGGGAAGGATCCTCATCCGAGGATCTCGCCGAGCCGGCGGCTCGCCCCCGGAGCCCCCTCCGCGGCGGCCGGCAGCACGGGCAGGTCGAGCCCCAGGGGGTTCGGGAGCGGGCCAACGGGGTCGATGCCCAGCAGCTCGTAGATGCTTCCGATCAGCTCGCGCGGGTGCACGGGGCGCTCCGCGACCGCCTCGCCCGTCTCGTCGCTTCTCCCGACGACGCGGCCGCCCTTGAACCCGCCGCCCGCGACGACGTGCGTGAAGCACGCGCCGTGGTGGCCGCGCCCCCCGTTCCACGGCTCGCCCCACTGCACGCGCGGCGTCCGCCCGAACTCGCCGCCCCACCAGACGACCGTCGTGTCGAGGAGGCCGCGCTCGGCGAGGTCCGCGAGGAGCGCGGACATGCCGCGGTCCATGTCCGGCAGCATGCGGGCCATCGCCTCGAAGTGGCGCTTGTGCGTGTCCCACCCCTCGTAGTTGATGGCGACGTAGGGGACGCCCGCCTCGACGAGCCGCCGCGCCGTGAGGCAGGACTGCCCGAACTTGCTGCGGCCGTAGCGGTCGCGCATCTCGTCGGGCTCGCGCGACAGGTCGAAGACCTTGCCCGCGTCGCCGAGGATCATCTCGTACGCCTTCTCCTCGGCGCGGTCGAGCGCCTCGAACCGGAGGTCGTGCGGCATGGCCCGCCCGAGCGCGTCGAGCTCGTGGAGCAGCTTGCGCCGCGCCTCCTGGCGCTCGCGCGTGACCCCCTGCTGCACGATGCCCTCGACCGCGAAGGCCTTCTGGTTCGGGTCGCCGCCGGTCACGAACGGCTTGTACTTGAGGCCGAGGAAGCCCGACTCCGAGAAGCGGCCGAGCGCCTTCGTCATCACGACGTAGGGCGGGATCTCGCCCTTGTAGCCGCGGTCGACGCCCCGGAGCAGCGACACGACGGCGCCGACGGCCGGGTGGACGAGCCGCTTGCCGCCCGGCGTGTGACCGGTCTGCGTGATGTAGCTCGCCGTCTCGTGGCCGTTCACGCCGTGCGTCATCGAGCGGATGATCGAGTACTTGTCCGCGCGCTGCGCGAGCAGCGGCAGGAGCTGCCCGATCTCGACGCCGTCGACGTTCGTCGGGATCGGTTTGTCGAGCGGGCCGCAGAAGTCGCGCCCGGCGGCGGGCTTCGGGTCGAACGTGTCGATGTGGGAGGGCCCGCCCCAGAGCCAGATCTGGATCACGGATCGCGCGCGCGGGCTCCCGCGCACGTCGTCGGCGAAGAGCAGCCGCGGGCCGAGGCCGCCCGCGAGCGCGAGGCCGGCGCCGCCGAGCAGGACGCCCTTGAGCGCGTCGCGTCGCGTGATCGTCGTGACCGGGAGATCAGTGCGCGTAGAGGAACTCCTTCGTGTTGATGAGCGCCCACACGAGGTCGTCGAGCGTCTGCCTCGGGTTGACCTTCGCCTCGCGGGCGTACCGCCGGATCGCCTCGATCTCAGGGGGGGTCGGGGGGCGCGACAGCACGAGCAGGTAGACCGCGGTGATCGCGCCCTGGCCGTCGCGCGCGCCTCGCGCGACCGCGGCCAGCTTCGGGCCGCGCTGGATCCGGCCCTGGATGTCGCTCGAGTTGAGCAGGTGGAGCCGCTGCGGGCCCGTGATCGCGTTGCTCCTCTCCGACCAGAGGCCCGTGTCGCGCGTCGGCCGGCCGAACATCTCGAGGAAGGGGCTCGAGATGCTGCCGTCGGCGAGCTCGATCGCGCGCTCCTCCTCCGGGAGGAAGGTGAAGGGCTCCGGGATCATGCTCTCGTAGCTCTCCGACGTGCCGGTGATCGCGCAGATGGCGTCGAAGAGCACCTCGGCGTCGAGCCGGCGCACGACGTAGTGCGCGAAAAGCGCCTCGGCCCGCGGGTCGTCGCTCCGCGGCACGGGCGACTGCTGGTAGGTTGCCGAGTTGAGGATCAGGCGGTAGACGTGGCGCAGGTCGTAGCCGGAGCGCGCGAGCTCCTGGCCGAGGAGCGCGAGGAGCGCGGGGTTGCCGGGCGGATTGCCCGGGCGGAAGTCGTCGGGCTCGTGCACGATGCCCCTGCCCATGAGCCACGCCCAGACGCGGTTCACGACCGCGGCCTCAAACCACGGGTTGTCGCGGCGGATAAGCCAGTCGGCGAACACCGCGCGCGGGTCGGTGTCCGCGCCGATGGTCACCTTCTTCCCGTCGGGGAGCACCGCGTCGAGCGGGCCCGTGGCGGCGGGGTCGAGCAGGACGATCTCCTCCTTCCACTCCGCGGTGCCCTTGTACGCGACGCGCGAGAAGAGCGCCGCGAGCCCCGCCTGCCGCTCGGCGGAAAGGCTCTCGATGCGGACGCCCATCATCGTCAGGGCGACGGCCTGCGCGAGCGCCGCCGGGTCCCGGCCGGCGCACGCTCGCCAGAAGTTCACCGCGGGCGCGCGGAAGTTGCTGCCGCTCGCCGTCAGCAGCTCGCGCGCCATCCGGTCGTAGGGCATGTTCGTCCGGACGGCGTCGCGCACCCATCGGTGGTACGCCTGCACCGCGTTGGGCCAGAGGTTGATCGGGAACTCGGCCTTGACCCGCAGCGCGTCGCACCATCTGAGGGCGGCGTAGTCGGCGAACTCCTCGCGCTCGAGCAGCGCGTCGATCAGGCGCGCGCGCTTGTCCGGCCGCCTGTCCCAGAGGAACGCGGTGACCTCCTCGGGCCGCGGCAGCGTCCCGGTCGCGTCGAGGAAGACGCGCCGCACGAAGACGGCGTCGGAGCAGGGCGGCGCCGGGTCGATCCTCCGCTTCCGGAGCTCCGCGAGGACCGCCCTGTCGACGGCGTTCCTCGGCACGAACGCGCCGTCGCCGTCGAAGGGGTCCTCCGCCGCGCCGCCGGCGAGCGCGAGCAGCAGGAGGGCGGCGAAGGGACTCCGCGTCACGGGCCCCTCCGGGTGACGAGCGCGCCCTCGATCTCGACGAGGAGCTCGTCGCGGCAGATGTCCGCCCGCACGTAGACGGCGGGGACCGGACCGAACGCCTCGGCGCAGATCCGCCGGACGACCGCGAGGTCGCCGGCGCGCTTCACGTACGCGCGCAGGCGGGAGAGCCGGCGCGCGCCGACCAGCGCCGCGATGTTCTCGATCGTCGTCCGGGTCTGCGCGGCGACGTCGCCCGGCGCCACGCTCTCCTCGCCGACGATCGCGGCCGTGCCGGAGACGAGGAGCGTCTCCTCCCCGCCGAGCACGACGCGCTTCGCGCGCTCGAACCTCGGCGTGCACTTCGCCGGCAGGGGACCGTTCGACTGGCCGACGAGCCGCGCCTCGGAGTAGCGGTGGGGGTCTCTCTGCCGAGGGTTCGAGAGCGGGAGCACGGTGGCATCGGGCGCATCGAGCGCGATGAAGTCGAGGGCGACGCCGCCCGCGGCCTGCCCGATGCCGGTTGCCGCGGGGTAACCCGCGGGGAACGCCGACCGCGCGTAGGCGAGCGCGCGCATGTCGTTGAACGCCTGGTAGCCCTGGTGCCCCTTCGGGCCGTCGGGTTCCACGTCCAGGATGCCCTCGATGAAGGCCCACTGCCGGACGACGTGGCCGAAGTCGAGCCCCTCGCGCCTGAGGATCGCCTCCATCCGCGCGAGGGCGTCGCGGCTGCGCGCTGCCGTGCCAAGGAGCCCGGGGTCGCTGCGGATCCCCGCGGCGTGGATCTCGCGGAAACCACTGCCGCGAACGACCGTGTAGCGGACGCCGTCGAGCGCGCGCCGCTCGACCGTCGCGCCGCCCCCCGCGCGCACGGCAGCCTCCATCGCGATCCCGCCGGGCGTGTCCGGCGCCTGCGCCACGATCTCCGCCGGCGGCGGATCGCCGTCGAAGAAGTCGGCGATCTCCGCGAGGAGGTCGTCGCGGCGCGCCGCGCGGGCCTCGTCGGCGAAGAGCGTGAGCGAGAGGACCTCGCCCCCCGCGTCGCGGAGCGCACGCAGGCTCTCGCGGAAGGACCCGGCGGGCCGCGGCGGGGACGTCAGGGACATGTGCCTCCGAGGTGGGCGACGAGCGCGCGCACGGCCGCGGCGAGCGCGTCGAACGCGTCCGGCGTGAGCTGCTGCTGCGCGTCGGACCACGCGCGCGGCGGGTCGGGGTGGACCTCGATCAGCAGGCCGTCCGCCCCCGCGGCGACGGCGGCGAGGCTCATGGGCAGGATGAGGTCGTCGCGGCCGGTGCCGTGCGACGGGTCGACGATGACCGGAAGGGGCGTGCGCGTCCTCGCGGCGGGGACGATGGAGAGGTCGAGGGTGTTCCGCGTGCACGTCTCGAAGGTCCGGATGCCCCGCTCGCAGAGGATGACGCGGTCGTTTCCGCCCGCGAGGACGTAGTCGGCGGCGCCGAGCCACTCGTCGAGCGTGGCGTTCATGCCCCGCTTCAGGAGGACGGGGCGGTCGGTCCTGCCCAGTTCCCGGAGCAGCGGGAAGTTCTGCATGTTGCGCGAGCCGACCTGGAAGACGTCGGCGACCTCGCCGATCTCCCCGATCTGGCGGGGGTCCATCACCTCGGTGACGATCGCGAGGCCGGTGTCGTCGCGGGCCGCGCGCAGGATCTCGAGCGCGCGCGCACCGAGGCCCTGGAAGGCGGAAGGCGACGTGCGCGGCTTGAACGCGCCGCCGCGCAGCATGTGGGCGCCGGCCGCCTTCACGCGCCGCGCGGTCAGAAGCGTCTGCTCGGGCGACTCGACGGCGCACGGCCCCGCGATGAGGACGAAGTCCCTGCCGACGGCGTGGCCCGAGACGTCGACGACCCGGCGAGGAAGGGGCGGCGCGGGCCCGGCGAGGGCCCGCCCGCTGCCGAAATCGCCGTTTCGCTCCATGTCGCCGCGCGAGGGATGTAACCCGGCGGCGCGAAGCGGGTTTCTGAAGGAGGAGGCGCGCAACATAAGTGTTGCATCCCCTCCCCCGGAGCCCCCTCCCTTGGAATCTAGTCGGCGGGGAGATCGGCGCCGAGGGCCCGCGCGCGCTCGGTGACGCGCTTGAAGAGCGCCTCGTTGGGGCTGCCCGGGACCTTCTCGATCTCGGTGGGATCGACGCCCCACGTCTCGAACTCCTTGTACTGCGCCTCGGACCACTCCCGCTTGAACGTGGCGCGCATGCGGCTCTTCACGGTCTCGATCCTCGCGCCGTAGGTCTCGTCGGTGCCGGGGACCTTCTCGGAGAGGACTCGCGCGAGCCAGAGCCCCCAGCCGTGGTCCTTGCCGGGCTCCGCGATCCCCTTCGCGGCCAGCTCGACGAGCTGGTCCATGAGGTTCGTCCCGTCGTACGTCGGCGTGGCGAGGATCGCGTGGACTTCCTTCTGCCCCTCTACGACGACGCGCTCCGTGAGGGCGCGCTGCTCCTCGGTCAGCTCGAGCGTCGAGGCGAAGAGGTCCATCGCGGGCTTCCTGTCCTGTTTCGCGCGCATCTCGTCGAGCACCCGCTCGGTCTTCCTCTCGACCGCGTCGTCGACGATGGCCTTGAGCCCCTCGCCGCGCTCGGCGGCGGGCGCGGGTCCGTCCGGCACGAGCGGCAGGACGACGGTGCCGGGGCCTGCCCGCTCCTGCGGGGCGATCCTCAGGATCTCGACCTCGCGTCTCAGCTCGGCGACCTGCGACTCGAGGGCTTCGACGCGGTCCATGCGGGCCGGGGCGCGGGGGGGCTCCGGGGGCCGGCGCGTGAGCGCGAGGACGGCGACGCCCAGTGCGAGCGCCGAGAGGGCCAGCGCGACGCCCGCGACTCTCATGCCGCGGATTGTAGCGCGCGGGTCAGGAGAGGCCTGCGCGGCGGCGCGCCTCGCGCCAGTACTTCTCCGCGCGTTTCACGGCGAAGGCGATCTCGTCCTCCCGCACGTCGCGCTTGATCCTCGCGGGGACGCCCGCCACCATCACGCGCGGCGGCACGATCATGCCCTCGGGCACCACGGCGCCGGCGGCGACGATCGAGTCGTCGCCGATCTCGACGCCGGTGAGGAGCGTCGAGTTGATGCCGATGAGGCAGCGGTCGCCGATCCGCACGCAATGGATCGTCGCCTTGTGCCCGATCGTGACGTCGCGCCCGATGCGGAGCGGCACGCCCGGGTCGGGGTGCACCATGCAGAGGTCCTGGATGTTCGTCCGCTCGGCGACGAAGAGCGGCGCGTCGTCGCCGCGCAGGACGCTGTTCCACCAGACGGAGACGCCGTCCGCGAGCGTGAACTCGCCTTCGAGCACCGCGGTCGAGGCGACCAGCGCGCCCCCGACCTTGTCCATGGTCCTTGCCGGCCGCATGCGCGGGGATTCTACCGGGGACCCGGGGACTCGCCGTCGCGGGCCCCCTCCCCCGGAGCCCCCTCTCTTCAATCTCTCAGCTGCCGCGGTGCTTCTCCATCGCGGCGTGGTACGCCTCCTTGAAGGATGACCACGCGGCCTTCACCCCGGCGGCGGCGCCGCCCGCCTTCGCCGCGCCCTCGTCGGCGGCGTTCGCGAGGCTCTCGCGCACGGCCCGGAACCTCGTCTCGGCCTTCGTGACGAGGTCGCGGAGCTCCATCCTGGAGAGGTCCGCCTTGACCCGCAGGTGCTGGAGCTTCGCCTCCCACTCGCCCATCTCCTTCCTGATCTGATCGAGCCCGTTCGCCATGGGTACCTCCCGCACACAGTGTAGCGGCGCCCTGCGCCGCCGGGAGCCCGGGCGACGGAGGCACGGGACGTCGCGCGGCTCCTCGCGGTCCGCGGGAGCTTATACTTGCGAAGCGGATGGGTGCGGGCGACCCGATCGCCGTGGGCAGCGAGGTCGGGGACCTCCGTGTCCTCGCCCGCCTCGGGAGAGGGGCGTTCGGCGAGGTGTTCCTCGCGGAGGACCGGCGGATCGGGCGGAAGGTCGCGCTGAAGGTCGTGCCGATGCCGGACGACGCGATCGACGACCGCTATCGCCGGCGGGCCGAGAGGGAGGCGCGCGCGATCGGGCGGGTCGTGAGCCCGCGGATCGTCGCGCTCTACAGGATCCATCCGCCCGGCGAGATCCGCGCCTGGATGTTCGAGATGGAGTACGTCGAGGGTACGACCCTCGCGGCGATCCTCGGCGCGTCGAGCCGGCTCCCGGTGCCGCGGGCGCTGAGGCTCGCGTCGCAGATCGTCGCCGGGCTCGGGGATGCGCATGCCGCCGGCGTCGTCCACGGCGACGTGAAGCCCGGCAACATCCTGGTCGCGGCCGGCGACGACGTGAAGCTCGTCGACTTCGGCCTGTCGCGGATCCTCGGCGAGATCTCCCAGAGCGGGACCGCGGACCGTGGGCCGCAGGGCACGCCGCTCTTCATGGCGCCGGAGGTGATGGGCGGCGAACGTCCCAGCCCCGCATCGGACGTGTGGAGCTTCGGGGTCATCCTCTACAGGATGCTGACCGGCCGGATGCCCTTCCCCGCGGTGTCGATCCATGCGCTCCTCGACGCCGTGCAGTTCGGCGCGCCCGACCCGCTGGACCCGGAGATCCCCGCGGACCTCTCGGGGCTTTGCCTCGCCTGCCTCGAGACGTCGGCTGACGCCCGCCCGCCGAGCTGCGTCGCGATCGCGCCGCTGCTCTCGCGCGGCGGCGACGCGGCACGGCCGGGGCTCGCCGCGGGCGCGATCGCCCCCACGGGCATCTTCGGGCGCGATCGCGAGCTGCGGGACCTCGCGGACGCGGCGTCGGACGCGGCCGAGGGGCGCGGCGCGGCGATCCTCGTCACGGGGCCGATCGGGATCGGCAAGAGCTCGCTCCTCCGGGCCGCCCGCCACGGTGCCGACCTCCGCTGGATCGAGACGAGGGTCACGCCCCTCGAAGGGCTCCTCCGCCCGCTCCTCGCCTCCGTGCGGGCCGTGATCTCGACCGCCGGGGAGCCCGAGGCGGAGCCGTCGCTCTTCCGGTCGGCTGCGGGCATCGTGCGGAAGCTCCTCGACGAGTCGACGTCGCTGCGCCTCGAGTCGCGGTCGGAGACCCTCTGGGCCCTCGAGGAGGTGCTCGCGGGGCTCGCCGCCGAGGGGGGCGCCGCCATCGCGGTCGACGACGCGCAGAACGCGGCGGAGGAGGATCTCCGGCTCCTGCGGCATCTGGCCGCCTCGCTCCCGCCGAAGGGCCTCCTTCTCCTCGTCGCGTGCCACGGCCGCGATCCCGAGGAGCCGCGCGCTGCCGCGGTGCTCTCGGCGCTCGACGCGGTCGCGCGCCGGATCGAGCTCGGGCCGCTGTCGAAGGAGGACGTGTACCGTCTCGCGACCCTGCGGTCGGGCGCGGAGCGGGTCGCGCCGGAGGTTCTCGACAGGGTCCACGCCGTCTCCCGCGGCAACCCGCTCTTCGTGGCGGAGATCGTCGGCGACCTCCTGCGCACGAGAGCGGCCGCCGTGCGCGACGGCGTGCTCGAGCCGGGACCCGCGTGGCACGCGGAGGCGCTGCCGGCGCGGCTGCGGGACTTCGTGCTCTCGCGCATCGCGCGCATCGGGTCGGCGGATCGCAGCCGGCTGGAGATCGCGGCGATCGCCGGCGTCGAGTTCGACGGGGAGTCGGTCGCGGCGGTCTCCGGCGAGCAGCTCCTCGGCGTGCTCCGCGACCTCCAGCGGATCTACCGGGAGCATGGCATCATCGAGCCGACGGCACGCGGGTTCCGGTTCGTGAGCGCGGTCCACCGGGAGGCGATCTACGGGGACATCGCGCCGGAGTTCCGCACGTGCCTCCACCGGAGGTTCGCCGAGCAGCTCGAGGCGCGGGCGGCCGCGCACGCGGTGCCCCCCGAGGAGCTCGCTCACCACTGGGCCCGGGCCGGGGAGCGGGAGCGGGCGCGGCCGTGGCTCCGCGATGCCGCGATCGCCGCCGCGCGCCGGCAGGAGATCCACCGCGCGGTGGAGCTTGCGGACCTCGCGCGCGACAGCGAGTCGCTCGAGGACCACGCGGGCGTCGTCAGCCGGGCGGACTTCCTGCTTCGCATGGCGAGCGTCTACGCCGACGCAGGGCGCCCCGACGAAGGCCTGCGGATGGCCGAGAGGGTCGCCGACGCCGCGAGCGCGCTCGGGGACGAGGCGCTGCGGCTCCGGGCGGTCGTCCGGAGGAACGCGGTGAGTCTCCCGCTCGCGAGCGCACCGTCCGCCGACGAGGCGGAGCTTCGGCTCGCCGCGGACGGTGCCGACCTCGGGGCCGAGAGCCGCCTCGCCTGCTACCTCCTCGGGCTGCTCGAGCGGCGCCGCGCGGAGTTCGGGCCGGCGGAGGCGTGGTTCCGGCGCGCCGACGCCGCCTTCGTCGCGGCGGGGGACGATGCGATGCGGTCGGCCACGCTCGGCCAGCTCGCCGCGCTCGCCAGCCGCTCCGGGCGCAAGATCGAGGCGGAAGGCCTCTACGCCGATGCCTCGCGCATCTCGGCGCACATCGGCCGCCGCACGAACGCCGCCGTGCACGACGTGAACCGCGTGCGCTCGGCGTTCGGTCGAGGGAGCCTCGCGGGCGTCGCCGAGGCGATCGAGAAGGCGATCCGGGTGTTCGAGGCCGACGGCGCCGCGAGCCTGTCCGCGCACGCCGCCGCGCTGCTCGCCGAGGTCCGCTACGCCGAGGGAAGCCTCCGGCAGGCGGAGGAGATCCTCGCGAGGGCCGCCGGGATGCTGAAGCGGGCGGGAAACGTGCAGGGGCTCCTCACCGCGCACCTCCAGGAGGCGGAGCTCTCGCTTGCCCGGGGCCATCTCGATGCGTCGCTCCGCGCGCTCGTGTGCGCGCGCGAGATCGAGGCGCGCGTGGGACCGGACGGTCCGGCGCGAGTCGCGGGCATGGAGATCCTCGTGCGTTCCGTCCGAGGCGAGGTCGGGGAGGCGGCGGCGATCCTCGACCGGCTCCTCTCCGTCCGCGGGCACGCGGTGTCGCCTTCCGTGCGGGCGTACCTCCTGCTGCGCGGCGCGGAAGCGCTGTGGTACGGGCTCGGCGCCGCGCACGCCGAGGGGATCGTGCGCGCGGTGTCGAGCGAGGGGACGGAGGAGGCGGGCGTGCTCAAGGCTGCCGCGTCGCTGGCCCGCGCGGCGGACCTCGACGGATCCAGGCTGCGGGAGGCGGCCTCGATCCTCGTCTCCCCCGCGTTCGGGCAACGGCGGGCGTACCTCTCCGCGCTGGGGCTCGCGCTCGGGGCGGCGGCGGCGCGGGGGAGCGCCGCCGGTCGCGACGAGGCGCTGAGGACGGCGCGCGCGGCCGCGGACGCGGCGGGCGCGCTCGGGCACGCGCCGCTCGCATTCGCCGCGCGCCGCCGCCTCGTCGGACTCGGCGCGGAGCCTCAGGAGCTCGCGGGTCTAGACGGACAGTTCGGCGCCGCCTGGGGGGCGTTCGGGCCGTCCGTCGGAGTGGGATGGCTGCTGTGACGTAGACGGAAGGCGGTGACGCATGGCCGAGACGGTGGACAGGGCAGCGGGGCTTCGGATCACGCTGGACCGGGGGGGCGTCGTCCGCGGGCTCCAGCACGTTCCCTCCGCGCGTATCGCGTCGGCCGCCGTGCCGCAGCTCGCGGCGCTGGACCATCTCAGGCAGCTCGGGTGGCGCTACGCGATTCAGGCAAGCGAACTCGGGAACGCGTGGCTTCCGCCATCCGAGAAGCCCACCGCGCACAAGAGGGAGTACCGCTTCCTTCTCGAACGGAAGGTCTTCGACTCGACGGTCGTCATCTTCCAGCAGACGGTCCACGGCCTCCCGGTGTTCGGCGGAGGTGTCGCGGTCCACCTTCTCGGCGACCCCCTCCGCGTCACGGGCTCGCGCGCGAGCGTCTCCACGGGCCTCTCCGCGGAGCGTCCGGCGGCGGCTGATCTCAAGCGTGCGGCGCGCTTCGGCGCGACCGAGCTGGCCAGGATCTTCCCGGCCCGTCGCGGGCGCAAGCGCATCGCGACCAAGGTCCTGCGGCGGCGCCTCGTCGTCCTCCCCTACGACCCCTCCCGTCGGATCCTGCCCGGCACCGATTCCGTGGAGTCCGACTTCTACCTCCGCGAAGGGGTCCGGCTGCCCCCCGTGCCCTCCTCTCTCGTGGCGGGCAGGGGCTATGTCTGCACGGAGCTGCTCTTCGAGCGCACGCCCGCGGTAGGGGGGAGCAAGCTCGCTTGGCTCGCGCTCCTCGATGTCGCGACCGCCGCACCGCTCTTTCTCCATCCCTTCGTGGGTCACGCGACGGGCCTCGTGTTCACGGCCGATCCCCTGACCCTCACGGGCGATCCGGCGCAGGTCCCTTCGGCGGGCAACGCGATGCTCAATCCGCTTCGGTCGAGCGTCACCCTGGAGGGGCTCGACATCCCGCTCCCCGGCCAGAAGCAGAAGCTCTCAGGGGAGTACGTGAAGGTCGTCGACTTCGAGGCGCCCGACGTGGCGCCGCCCGCGGTCGGGACGGGCGAGGCCTTCGACTACGAGGCCCGGACCAACCACTTCGCCGCGGTCAGCGCCTACCACCACTGCGACGGCTTCTTCCGTCTCCTCGAGAGCCTCGGGTTCAAGCCCAAGGAGTTCTTCACCGGCACGAGCTTCCCGATCAAGGTCGATCACCGGGGCCACTTCCTGGTTGCGAACGGCATCGAGCAGAACGCGTCGGCGGACGGGAACGGAAGCGGGGGCATCGAGTCGATCGACTTCCAGCTGGCGGATGTACAGAACACCGCGACGCCCTTGGGCAGCGCGGTCGACCGGCGGCTTGCGCTACATGAGCTTGGCGGGCACGGATTGCTCTTCGCGAAGGTGAACCTCGGGAGCTTCTACTTCGCCCACAGCGCGGGCGACAGCTTCGCGGCGATCGTCAGCGACCCCGGCTCGAAGGCGCCGGATCGCGGGCTGACGTTCCCCTGGCTGGGCTGGGACCGGCGGCATGACCGGGACCCGCAGCAGGGCTGGACCTTCGGCAGCGCGAAAGACAACAACGGCTACGGATCGGAGCAGCTCCTCTCGACCTGCCACTTCCGCATCTACCGCTCGATCGGCGGCGACGCCTCCGAGCTGGCGACCAGGACGTTCGCCGCGCGGTATCTCGCGTACCTCCTCACGCGGGCGATCGGGACCCTCACTCCCGCCACGAGCCCTCTCGACGCGGAGTCGTGGGAGCACCTGCTCGAGCTGGAGGAGAAGGGGGTCTGGGAGTCGGAGGACGTATTCGGCGGGGCGTACGGCAAGGTGATCCGCTGGGCGTTCGAGAAGCAGGGGCTCGCGTTCCTCGCGGCGGGCGACGCTGCCGACGTCGATCTCTACATCGACGACGGACGGAACGGCGAGTACGACTACGTGAAGAACTTCTGGAGCAACGGCAACATCTGGAACCGCAGGCAGGCGGACGGCGGCACGACCCACGAGGATCCGGTGGTCGGCGTCGACAACTTCGCCTACGTGAAGATCCGGAACCGCGGCTCGGCGCTCGCGACCGGGGTCCAGGTGCGCGGGTTCCACTGCCGGCCGGCGGAAGGTCTCCTGTGGCCCGACGACTGGCAGGCGATGGCGACGCCTTCCGTCGCCGCGCCCGACGTGCCCGCGAACGACGCGCAGGAAATCGTCGCGGGCCCGCTGCGCTGGGTGCCCTCGGAGGCGGATGACGAGTGCATGCTGATGATCGTCTCCAGCGCGGACGACCCGAGCAACGTAGACGGGCTCGCGAACGCCGCCTCGATCCCGCACTGGCGTCTCGTGCCGAACGACAACAACATCGGCCAACGCAACATCACTCCGGTCCAAGCCTCCGCCGAGTCCGGCCTGGAGTCGGGCTTCGGCACGAGGCGTTTCATCGCGACGAACCCGATGCCTTGGCGCGCGAGGATGGCGCTCGCCCCGGTCTTCCCGGAAGACCAGGTCGGACGCTATTGCATCTCGTTCCGCCACGCGGGCGACTTCTTCCTCGGGCCGGGCCAGTCCCGCGAGATCCGCCTCGAGCTCCGCCGCGTCGGGGCGGGGCCGGAGCGTCCGCCCCCCTGGCGGATGCCCATCGACATCGAGCTCCGCGCCGACGGCATCGTCGTCGGCGGGATTCGCTATCTCTGCGTTATCGAGTAGGACCTGGGGCTCCGGGGAGGGGCTACGGGCCTCCCTGGCCGCCCGCGCCTCCGAGCGCCGGCTCGAGCTCGTCCGCGCAGCACGCCGCCCACATGATCTTCGCGGCGTCCTCGGCGCCGGGGGCGGGAATGAGCTGCCCGAACTGGTCGGCGGCGTAGGCGTTCTGCCACGCCCATCCGACGCGAAGCGCCTTCTCGGGGTAGACGGCCGGGATGTCGATCCACTCAGGCTCCGGGTCCTCCTCAAGGTTGAGTCGCTTTGTGACTGTGAGAACGTGGACCTTCGGATGAAGGTCCGGGAACGCGGCGTACGCCTTTTCGGCGAAGGTCTTGATGTCCTCCAGGGCTTCCTGCACCGTGCCCGGCTCGACCAGCCCGACGGGCGTGGTGAGCCAAGGATGCGGTTCCTCTCTCAGCACCATTTCCATCGAGCGCGACGCGGCTCCGTCCGGCGCCGACGCTCCCTCGAGGGCATGGAGGCACGCGAGGCCGAAGTGCGTCGCGATCACCCGGTCCGACTGGCGATCGGCCTCCGCCGCGAACCCATGAGCGGCGTGCACATACCCTCGCCGATCCTCCACGCGGTTGCGGTAGTCCTCCGCGAGGAGATCCCTCGCCTTCTCGCGGATGTCGTTCCGGAGGGAGTTCGTGAGTCTCGCGAACGGCGCGCACTCGATCTCGAAGAGCATCCGCCGGGTCTTTCGCGCCTGCTTGCCAGGACCCGCCCAGGAGCCGTCCCCCTGGAAGGTCGCGCAGCCGACGAGAAGGAGGAGCGGCGCAAGTCGGAAGAAACACTTCATCGGTGTTCCTTTCTGGGTACGAATGACCCGGGTTCGACCTTGGACGGAAGGCACCGTCTACCCCGTGGGGGATCCCGGAGTCAACGGAAATCCCCCGGGGGGATGGCCCGCTCACCGGGCGGCGGACTCCACGGCGACGCGCTGCCAGAGGCCGGCGCTGCCCGCCTGCGCGCCGAGGCCCCATGCGACGCGGTCCGGGAGCGGACGGGGGAGGTCGAGGTCCCAGCTCTTCCCGTCGAGCGTCACCTTGAGCTTCGTCCCGCGGCCGTTGACGGCGAAGTCCGTGCTCACGCCGAGGCGCAGGCCCGGCGCGTTGCCCGCGCCGACACGGACCCACTCCTCGGTCTTGCTCCGGTAGTCGAAGAGCACGAACCCCTGGTCCGCGACGAACGCGAGGGAATAGAACCCCTCCTCGCCGCGCGCGAAGAGGAAGTTCATCTGGCGCGCATCGCCGGGCAGGATGCGGAGGCTCCCCTTCGCCTCGAGACCGCCCGCGGCCAGGGGCTCGCGCCGCCACGCGATCGCGTTCCGGTCGGGGAACGCGAGCTGCGGCCACTCGGTCCCGGCCGTCCAGAGCGACCGGTAGACCTCCTCCCACTGCGGCCGCAGGTTCCGTACGTGCTTCGCGAAGGCCCCGTCCGCCCCGCCGAACGCGGCCATCGCCTCGGCGAGCACCGCCGCCGCGTAGCCGTCGCCTCCGCCCGTGCGCCGGATGGCCCCGGCCACCTTCGCGAGCTTCTCGCGATCGAGGGCGACGAACGAGAAGAAGACGGCGCGCGTCGCGTAGCGGTCCCGGAGGTCGAGGTCGTTCACCGCGTCCGAGAGGATGCTCCGCGCCGGCGGGAGCTTGCGCTCCTCGAGCAGGCGCCGCACGCGCACCATGTCGTCGGCCCAGTAGGGCGTCGCCTCCGGCGCCGCGGGGTGCCGCGCCGCCACGACCTGCGCGGCGACCCACGCGGCGAGGCCGTCCACGAACCACTCCGGGTGATCGCGGAAGTTCGGGCAGAGCTCGAAGCGCGCGACGTGGGTCGCCTCCCACGCGAGCATCGCGACCGTGAGCGGCGGGAGCCCGAGCGCGCGCAGCGCCTCGTCGCCGCAGGGCGGCTGCACCGCGACGTGCGCGCTCCGGCTGCCCCAATGGCTCATCGCGAGGTTCCTCCGGAACTTCCCGCCCGTGAGCGCGTCGTCGGCGGCGATATACTGTTCGGAAGTACGGTACAGGTGGACCTCGAGCGGGCGCTCCGGCTTCGCGTCCGGGACGCCGAAGACTTCCGCGACGATCGGCCAGGCGGCATCCACGACGGCGAGCGCCTGCTCGGCGAGCGCCTCGTCGCCGCCGTGGCAGACGAGCGCGTAGCAATCGCCCTCCTTCCGCACGGCCCCCGGAGCCCCCTCCTGCCCCGGCGCCGCGGCGATGACGACGAGGAGCGCGAGCGCGGTCCGACGCACGCGGGCATCGTAGCAGCTACGATGCGCCCGATGTCCCTCCGCGTCCTGCTCCTCCTCCCGCTCGCGGCGGCGGTCGCGGCCGCCGAGCCCCGCGACGTCCGCACCGACCTCTTCGCGACGGCGGTCGTCTGCGCGCCGTGCCACGGAAATGCGGACGACGCGGGCGCGCTCCGCGACCTGCGCGGCCGGGGCATCGCGCCTTTTGACCTCTGGCGCGGCTCGATGCTCGCGAACGCGAGCCGCGACCCGTTCTTCCGCGCGGTGCTCGCGGTCGAGGCGAGGGACGCGGCCGCGGAGGGGCGCTGCCTCCACTGCCACACGCCGATGGCGTCGGTCGAGGAGAAGGCCGCGGGGAGACCTGGCTTCCGCCGCGCGCAGCTCGACGCGAAGGGCGACGAGGACGCCGAGGACCTCGCCGCGCTCGCGCGCGACGGCGTCTCGTGCACGGCGTGCCACCAGATCCTCCCGGACGGCCTCGGCACGGCCGCGAGCTTCGGCGGCGGGTTCGCGATCGGCGAGGATCGCGAGATCTTCGGGCCGCACGAGAGCCCGTGGGCGATGCCGATGCAGCGGTTCACCGGGTACTGGGCGACGCACGGCGCGCACGTGCTCGACTCCGCGCTCTGCGGGACATGCCACACTTCGGCGGGGGGCGCCGTCGTCGAGTACGCGCCGTACCTCGAGTGGCGCAACTCCTTCTACGTCGATGAGGGGGGGCTCCGGGGGCCGAAGGCCGCGACCTGCCAAGGGTGCCACGTGCCCGTGGCCCCCGGCGCGCGCACGCGGATCTCGCGGAGCCCGCACGAGGGCGATCTCGACCGCGCGCCCTTGCGCGAGTCGGTGGGCCGGCACCTCTTCGTCGGCGGCAACACGCTGGTCCCCGCGATCCTCCGGGACCACCGCGAGGAGCTCCTCGCGGCGGCGCCGCCGGAGGCCTTCGACCGCGTGGTCGCGCTCGCGCGGGAGCAGCTGCGCGAGCGTACGGCGCGCGTGGCGATCGAGGAGTCGGTCGTCGGCGCGGAGAGTCTCCACGTGGTGGTGAAGGTGGAGAACCTGACCGGGCACAAGTTCCCGACGGGGCACTCGAGCCGCCGCGCGTGGCTGCGCGTGCGCGTGAAGGATCTCGATGGCAAGGTGCTCTTCGCGTCGGGCGAGTGCGACGAGGAGGGGCGGATCCTCGGGGCGGACGGGAAGCCGCTCCCGTCCGAGGCGCAGGGAGGTCCGCTCGCGCCGCACCGCGCGAAGGTCGCGGGCGCGGGCGAGGTGCAGGTGTACGAGGCGGCGCTCGCGCGGGAGGACAAGGGCCTCGCGCTCTCGGGCGCGACGGCGACCGGGTGGGCGAAGGACAACCGGCTGCTGCCGGCAGGCTGGAGCAGGGAGCACGCGGACGCGGCGGCGACGGCGCCGGTGGGGGTGGGGGAGGACAAGGACTTCGGGTCCGGCGCGGACATGGTGACGTACGAGATCCCGTGGGAGGGCGGGCCCGTGCGGTACGTGGTGGAGGCGGCGCTCCTCTATGTGCCGCTGTCGCCGCGCTACGCCGCGGAGCTCTTCGCGAGCGACGCTCCCGAAGTGGCCCGGTTCCGCCGCATGCTCGACGCGGCCGACCGCGCGCCGGAGGTCGTGGCCGAGGCGCGTCTCGAGGTCCGAGAGTGACGCGGCGTACGAGGGCCGCGCCCGCGACGCGGCGACGCGGCAGGGGCCCGGCGCAGCGCGTGCCGGCCCGCTGCGTCCCGAAGCTTCGTCAGTCCGTCAGCGCGCTCCAGGTCGTGTGGATCACGGTCTCCCGGATCCCGTCGCCGTCCGTGTCCACGTCGAGGCGGGCGTTCACCTCGTCCACCGCGACGAGGAGCATGCTCGTCCCCCCGCCGCCGTTGACGAGAAGCGTGCCCGCGCCGGGCGGATTCGGGTTTGTCCCTTCGAGGGGCGCGATCGTCTCGTAGTCGACCTCGCCGCCGATCTCGCTCTGATAAAGCGTGCCGGCGGTCGTGATCGTGAACGCCCCGGTGCCCTCGTCCGTGATCTCTTCGTCGTCGAAGTCCGAGATGCGCGCCGACTCGGAAACTCCCGGACTTAAGATCGAGGCGCGCAGCGAGTCCCCGGTGACGACCGTCGTGACGATCACGCCGTCGGGTGTGCTCGCGTGGGCCGTGAAGCCGCCGCTGACCGTGACCGTCTCGGTCCCCGTGGCCATGGCCAGGTTGGAGAAGGAGAAACGGACCAGGGCGTCGTAACCCGGCGGAGGGACGTCCGCCACGTCGTTCACGCTGAAGCCGAGGCTCCCGTTGAGGGTCACGCTCCCGCCGTCCATGGCGATGCTGCAGCCGCGGAACGCGAAGCTCGCCGAGTCGCCCTTCGAGATCTCGCCTGAAGGCGGGGAGTCGACGATGGAGAGTGTCATGGTGCCGCCGCCCGGGCAGGGGAAGGTCCCCGAGTCCAGGTCCTCGATCACGGAGACGAAGTCCCCGAGGAGGGTCCTGAACTCGGCCACGAACTCGATCGCGCCGAGCACGTCGCCCGCGACCTCCTCGGCGTTCAGGGCGGTCAAGGTGACTTGCGCCGTTCCCCCGCCTCCGCCGCCGCACGCGAGCGGGACGGGGAGGAGAAGTGCGAAGATGGACCCCCGTATCCGCATCACGCTCTGCTCCTTTCTGCTGACGTGCCCGCGGACAGGCGGCAAAGCGGGGGCCGGAGCGGGCTTCGACGCGGAATCGGGCGTGCGGTCCGGGAAGCGCGCCGCCGCTTGCCCGGCATCCCGTGGAGATCCCTCGCCGCCTTGTCGGCGTCGCGGTCGCATCCCGGGGGCTGGCACGAGGATTGCCCGTCGTCACTCGCGTCCGCAACAGCGAATCACTTGGGCTGGCCCAAGATCGTGCTTGGACCTCCCACGTGCAGCGTGCCCGAACGCAGTCAGGCTCGAAACGCGCGCACCCCTCCGCGGGAAGAGACCCGTACCGGGTCGGCTCCCCCCGGGCGATCGGGGGACGCGGGCTGGGGGACCGGTCTCCCGAGGTCCGGCGCCCGGCGACGACGAATCCGCAAGGGGCCACATGCGGGGTTCTTGTTCCATCCAGGTCCGACGAGGTTCCGGACGTCGGCCCGCGAGCGCGTCCCGCCCGTCGGTCCGCGTGCTTCGCACAGGACAAACAGGAGGACCAGAGAAATGCCGACTCGTGGAATCCGTGGGATTGCGCCGCACCTCGGTGTCGCGGCGGTCGTGAGCGTAACGCTCATATGCAGCGCTGCTGCGCAGGAAGGCCCCCCGAAGGAATCCGCACCGAGGGGCCACGAGTACCAGGAGACGCGCGATCTCGTCGCGCTGGTGGACGATGCGGCGAACCTGATCGAGACCGACGGCGAGGCCGCGCTCGCCAAGTTCCGCGTCCCCGACAGCCGCTGGCGGCACGGCGAGAGCTATGTCTTCGTCCTGGATCCCGACGGGAACATGCTGGTCCACCCCGACCCGACGATGGAGGGCAAGAACCAGATCGGGCTCAAGGACGTCAACGGCAGGGCCATCATCAAGCGCCTCATCGAGGCTGCAACCGCGCTGCCCGAGAAGCCGGGCGGGTGGTACCACTACGAATGGCCGGTGCCGGGCGCGCTGCTTCCGCGGTGGAAGAGCAGCTACGTCCGGCACGCGGTGGCGCCGTCCGGAAAGCGCTTCGTGGTAGGCAGCGGCATCTACGACGACCGCATGGAGAAGGCATTCGTCGTGGACATGGTGAAGGACGCCGTCGGACGGATCGAGAAGTTCGGCGAGAAGGCGTTCCCGGACTTCCGGGACCGGACAGGCCCCTTCTTCGCCAAGGACGCGTACGTCTTCGTCATCGATCCGGCCGGCACCGACCTCGTCAACCCCGCGTTCCCGAACCTGGAGGGACGCAACCTCCTCGACGTGAAGGACACGGAGGGCAAGCAGTTGATCCGGGAGATGCTCGCGACGGTCGAGAGCCGCGGCTCCGGCTGGGTCGACTACATGTGGCCCAAGCCGGGAGACAGCGTCTCCACGCGGAAGTCCGCGTACGTGAGCAGGGCCAACGTCGACGGGAAGTGGCTGCTGGTCGGAAGCGGCGTCTATCTGGCCGACGCCCCGACGGCACCCGTGGCTGCGGCGAGGATGCAGGCTTCGGAACTGATGTCGCTCGTCCGCGAAGGGGCCGCCGTCTTCGGGAAGCAGGGCGAGGGTGCGTTCCCCGAGTTCCGGACGAAGGGTTCGAAGTGGCTCCATGACGGCTTGTACTTCTTCGTCTGGACCATGGACGGGACCCGCATCTTCCACGGAGTAGACCCGTCGCTGGAGGGCAAGAACGGCCGCGACGTCAGGGACGTCCTCGGAAGGCCCTACGGCAGCATGTTCCTCGAGGCGGCGAACAGCTCGTCCGGCGAGGGCTGGGTGCACTACATGTATCCGGAGCCCGGCACCATCTTCCCGGCCTGGAAGTCCGTCTTCGTGAAGCGGGTCGGATCCCCCTCCGGGACGCCGCACCTGATCGCCGCGGGCATCTACCACATGCAGATGAACAGGGCGTTCATCGAGGACGTGGTCGACCGCGCGTCAGCGCTCGTCGCCGCCCGGGGCCCGGCGGCGTTCGACCTGCTGCGGGACAGGAAGGGGCCGTTCGTGTTCATGGACACCTACGTGTTCGTCGATGCGATCGACGGGGTCGAGCTCGTCAATCCGGCCCAGCCGAGCCTTGAGGGCATGAACCTCATCGACCTCAAGGACGTGAACGGCAAGTTCGTGGCGAGGGAGTGCATCGCCGCCGCCACGAAGCAGGGCGCGGCCTGGATCGACTACCACTGGTACAAACCCGGGCAGAACACGCCCTCGCGAAAGCAGGCGTACGTGCGCCTGGTCAAGGCGGGCGAGAATCGCTACATCGTCGGATCGGGCGTCTACCTTGATGAGTAGACCGTCCCGGACCCCGTGATCGAGGCCCCGGCTCGCGGCGCTTAGGCAGCTGGCGGGCCGGGGACCCTTTCGACACGCGGCACGCGAAGGATCCGACGGATGGACGACGCCGCCGCGGGGCAGAGCGCCGATCGTGCCCTTCGTCGAGCGCGCAGGCGTCGCTGCCGCGCCCCTTCGCGGCGGCCTCCCCGGCGAGGCGGCGTCAGAGGCTCCGGGCGCAGCGGATGCCCACGGCCGCGAAACGCTCGCCCGGGAGGGACGGGCCGGAGAAGGCGCACCCCAGGTAGTGCACGTGCGTGAGCCACGACCCGCCGCGGATGACACGAAACGACTGGCGCTCGTCCTCCCAGCTCGAGGTCCAGTCCCACATGCTGCCGCATGCGTCCGCCATCCCGTAGACCGACTCCGCGGTCGGAAAGGCCCCGACCGGCTCCGGGAAGGGAGTCGTGGACCGCGACGCACGGCACTTGGCCAGCGACGAGTCCTCCAGGTCGCCCCACGGGAAGCGGCGCCCGTCCACGCCCCGGGCGGCCTTCTCGCGCTCCTCCTCGGTGGGGAGCCGCCACTCCCTCCCCGTCGTCCGCGTTTTCCACTCGCAGTAGGCGGCCGCGTCGTCCCAGGACACGCCCATGACGGGGATCTGCCACTCGAACGCATTCCCGTACCGTTCGATGCAGAATCCCCGCGCGTCGGCCCCGCCGACCTCGCCTTGGCCGGAGATGCGATGATCGATGACGATGTCCAGCATCCTCCAGTTCCCGTCCGGATCCCGATGGAGGAGCGGGCCCATGCCCACGGCGCGCGGTATCCGGGCTTCCGCCTCCTCGGAGGGGATTCCCTTCAGGAACTCGACATACTCCGCGAACGTCACGGGGTACTTCGCGATGGCGAAGTCCCCGATCTCGGCGGTTCGGGTCCCTTCGCCCTCCCCGAAGAGGAACGGTCCGCCGGGAACGTGGACGAATCCCGCGCCGATCTCCTCGCCGGTCCGGAGCCGGATCCTGCCGTCCCATCTCTCGCCGCGGCGGACCAGGACCGGGTACCTCGTATCGCGAAGGCCCTCCTTCCGGAGGACGCAGAGATACGACCCCGCCTCAAGCGTCACCGGGCCCAACGGCGTCGGTCCGAGCTCCCTCTCCCCCTCGGCGACGAGGATCCCGTCGTGGTCGACGTATCGGGCGAGCGTCACCCGGGCCCCGGGCGGTTCGGAGACGAGGCTCAGCGTGCCCTCGTTCCGGAGCGGGCCCGCCTGGTAGCGGGCGATCATCTCCCGAGCGTAGGCCGCGTCCACCGCGTCGCCGCGCCGCTCGGCATCCTGCAGCCTGCCCTCCCAGAGCGCCGCGAGGGCGGCGCGGGCCCCCGTGTGGGTCGCCTCGGCGATCAGGGCGGCCTCGAGATGCGAGACCGCCTCCGCGAAGTCGAGGGCGACCTGGACTCGCGCATCCTTCGCGTGCTTCCGCGCCACGAGGAGGGGCTGCTTATCGGCGATCGGCATCCAGGCCGGGAAGCTCGCCGCCGCCGCCCGCGCTGCGGCCTCCGCCTCCTTCGCCGCGACCTCCGCGCGCCGGAATCGGTCCGCCGCGTCGCGCCCCTTCGCCGTCAGATCCTCCGCCTCCCGGTGCCGCCTCTCCCTCTCGCTCCGCCCGTCGAGCCATGCCCGGAGCGCCTTCGCCAACTCGGCCGCCGTGGCGTGGCGCCGGGCCGGCTCGGTCGCCATGGCCGACCGGCAATGGCGCGCGAGCGCGTCGGGAACCGGGCGGCGGGGGTTCCGCTCGCCCACGTCGACGACATTGCCCGCCTGCTTCTTCTCGAACAGGTGGCGGTCGGCGGGGTCGAACGCGGGCTGGAGCGTGAGGACCTCGTAGAGGAGGCAGCCGAGCGCGTAGACGTCGCTGCGACGGTCGAGCGTCTCCCCGCGCACCTGCTCCGGGCTCATGTAGGAGGGCGTCCCTTTGAGCGCGCCGAATTGCGTCGCAAGGCCCGCCTCCTCGCGCGCCGTCGCGATCCGCTCCACGTCCAGGCCGTCGCTGGTCGGCTCGACGCGGGCGAGGCCCCAGTCCATGACGTGGACCTCGCCGTAGTCGCCAAGCATGATGTTCTCGGGCTTGATGTCCCGGTGGATCACTCCCTTCTCGTGGGCGAAGTGCATCGTCTCGCAGATCCGCTCGAGCACCGAGACGAGCTTGTGCAGCGTGTACTCGCGCGCCACGTCGCGGCGCTTGAGCGCGAGGTCGTGGAGCACCTCGCGCAGCGTCCGGCCACTCACGAGCTTCATGGTGAAGTAGAGCCGGCCATCCGGCGTGATGCCGAGATCGTGCACGGGCGGAATCCCCGGGTGCTCCAGCTGCGACGTCGCCTGCGCCTCCGCGATGAAGTGGAGCCGCTGCTCGCGCCCGATCGCCGCGTCCCGCCGCACGACCTTCATCGCCACCTGGCGCTTCAGGTCGCGGTCGCTGACGAGGAAGACCTCGCCCATGCCGCCCCGCCCGATCGGCATCTCGACCGCGAACTTCTCCTTCGCGGGGACGAAGTCCGTGCCGCCGTCGCCGGGCGCCTCCTCCGCCCACTCGACGCAGCTCCTCCGCCCGAGGTCCAGCTCTGGGGAGCGGCCGTCCCCGGCCGCCGCGGCGGGGGAGCCTCGGGACCGGTCGACGTCGTCGTGGGCATCGAGAAGCTCGCGGATCTCGCGGCGCAGCTCCTCGTCCTCGCACGCGGCCTCGATCCACGCCGCGCGGCGCTCCGGCGGCAGTGCAAGCGCCTCCGCGAACAACTGCTTCGCGACGTTCCACCGGCGGTCATCCATCCGTCACCCCCTCAGCTCGCGGTGGAGGAAGGCACGCGCCATCGTCCACTCCCGGCATACCGTGCGCAGGCTCACGCCGAGCGCCCGCGCGGACTCCTCCTCGGAAAGACCGGCGAAGAAGCGGAGCTTCACGACGGCGGCCATCCGGGAGTCCTGCGTCTCCAGGCGGGAAACGGCCTCGTCGACCGCCAGGATCTCCACGGGATCCTCGCGCCCCGCGAGCTCCAGGACGTCGAGCGCGAGCCGCAGGCGGCCGCCGCCGCGCTTCCGGCTGCCGCGCGCACGCGCGTGGTCGACGAGGATGCGGCGCATCGCCTCGGCGGCCGCCGCATAGAAGTGCGCCTTGCTCGACCAGGCGAGCGGACCGCTGCCGACGAGGCGCAGGTAGGCCTCGTGGACGAGCGCGGTCGGGCCGAGGGTGTGACCGGGTCGCTCCTCCACCATCCGGCGGGCGGCGATGGCGCGGAGGTTGTCGTATACGAGCGGCAGCAGCGCCGCAGGATCGACCGGGGTCCCCCCGGCTGCCGCGCGCAGGATGCGGGAAACCTCCCGTGAGGAGAAGTCAGAGTTCATCGGTCCCATGCCGGTGCACGACTCCGCCTGGCCCCGGGCACCGCGCCGACCGGATTATGCCCGTAGCGCCATCGCCGCCGCCAAAAAAAAAGCGCCGGTCCGTGGCAGGCCCCGCGGGTGTTTTCCGCGAAGGGTTCTGTCGCGCCCGGACCACGTCCGAACGGGGACGTGGGGTCGCTGTTGGAATCCCGACCAAGGGAGGTTGTCGCGATGCGTGCAAGTGGAGTCCTGCAAGCCCTCGGTCCCGCGACCTCGTGACGGAACGCCCGCCGGCCGGCTTCGCCTGTATGCTCGGCAACGAAACCACTACAATCCGCCCCGCGGAAGGAGCACCGTGATCATGGAGGTTGACAAGTACGATGCGCTGCGGGGCCGGGTGCGGGGCGTCCTGCACCTGCCCGGCGACGAAGGCTATGACTCCTCGCGCGCGCTCTGGAACGGCATGCACGACCGCCGCCCTGGCGCGATCCTCCGGGCGGCCGGTGCGGCCGACGTGATCCGCGCGGTGGACTTCGCCCGCGAGACCGGCGTGCCGCTCGCCGTCAAAGGAGGCGGCCACGGCGTCACGGGAAGCGCGGTGTCGGACGGCGGGCTCACGATCGACTTCTCCCCGATGAAGTCGGTGCGCGTCGACCCCGCTGTCCGCACCGCGCGGGTCGGTCCCGGCGCCACGCTCGGGGACTTCGATCGGGAGGCGCAGGCATTCGGCCTGGCGACGCCGCTCGGCGTCAATTCGACGACCGGCATCGCCGGGTTGGCGCTCGGCGGTGGCTTCGGGTGGCTGAGCCGGAGGCACGGGCTGACGGCCGACAACCTGCTCTCCGCCGACGTCGTCGTCGCCGACGGCAAACTCCTGCGCGCGAACGGAAGGGAGAACCCCGACCTCTTCTGGGCGATCCGGGGCGGCGGCGGCAACTTCGGCGTCGTGACTTCGTTCGAATTCCGCCTCCATCCGGTGGGGCCCGATGTCCTGGCCGGCGTGATCGTCCATCCCCTCGCGCGGGCGAGGGAGCTGCTGGACGGCTACCGCCGCGTCGCGGCGCGCGCGCCCGAGGACTTCTGCTGCATGGTCGTGCTCCGCCGGGCGCCGCCGCTCCCCTTCCTCCCGGACGACGTGCACGGCACCGAGGTCCTGATGTTCGTGGTCTGCCACGCGGGCGACCCCGCGGAGGGTCAGGAGGCGCTCGCCCCCTTGCGTTCCCTCGGCCAGCCCATCGCGGAGCACGTCGGCGCGGTGCCGTACGCGCAGTGGCAGACCGCGATCGATCCCCTCGTCCCGCCCGGGGCGCGCAACTACTGGAAGTCGCATCAGTTCCGCGAGCTCGGCGACGGCGCGCTCGACGCGGTCGTCCGCAGCGCGAGCCGCCTTCCGGCGCCGGAATGCGAGGTCTTTGTCGGGCAGCTGGGCGGGGCGATCAACCGTGCCGGGCCGGACGCGACCGCGTACCCGCACCGGGACGCCGAGTTCGTGAGCAGCGTGCATGCCCGCTGGCACGACCCGGGGCAGGACGACGCGTGCATCGCGTGGGCGCGGGACTACTACACGGAGGCGGCGCCGTTCGCGAGCGGAGGCGTCTACGTCAACTTCATGGGGGGCGACGAGGCGCAGCGCCTGCGCCTCGGCGCCTACGGCCCGAACTACGACCGCCTGGCGCAGATCAAGCGGAAGTACGATCCGGCGAACCTGTTCCGGGGGAACCAGAACATCCCGCCGGCCCCGTAGCTGTGCGTCGGCTTCGATGGGTCGCCTTCGGCGCCGCGCTGCCGTCCCGGCGAATCCGGTCAAACCTCCGGATGTGACTGGATTCGAACCAGCGCGCCGCGGCTCGCGCTCCGCGCTCGCCCGCTGCGCGGCCCCGCTCCGCGGGGCTGGCACAGGTGTTGAGTGGGGCTTCGCCCCCCTCCGTCGGCGCTCCGCGCCTCCTTACCCCCAGAGGTCGCTGGTTCCGGTTCCTTCAAAGGAAAAGCCGTCCGGCTGGCGGACGGCTTCTTGGCGACTGGTCGGGGTGACTGGATTCGAACCAGCGACCTCTTGACCCCCAGTCAAGCGCGCTAGACCAGGCTGCGCTACACCCCGGCGATGTTTCGGCCCGAGAGTGTAACCGCCCGCCGCCATCCCGCAAAACCGCCGCGTCGGAGCGCCCAGATGACCTTCGGGCGTGGCCAGCCCACCACCTACCGCGCGAAGATCTCGCGGACCGGGACCTCGAACCCCTTGAGCGGCCCGCTACCGCGCAGCACGCCGCCCTCGCCGAGGACCGCGGGCTTCCGCTTCGGCTCGTGGACCGCCACCGTGCACGCGCGCGGGTCCACGACCCACACCGCGCCGACGCCGGCTTCCAGCCACTCCGCGACCCTGTCCCGCACGTAGCCCGGCCGGTCGTCGGGCGACAGGATCTCCACCGCGAGGTCGGGGGCGCCCTCGAAGTACCCGGGGATCGGTTCGGCGGCGCGGCCGGTGCGCACGAAGGCGACATCCGGAGCTCGTACCGTGTCCGGGTTCCGCGCAAGAACGAATCCGACTTCCGTCAGCACGGTGCCCGCTTCGCGTGCCCGGACAAAGCCGTGCAGGTGGAACGCGATGAGCGTGCCGATCCGGCCGTGGTCGAATCCCGGCGGGACCATCATGAAGAGCTCCCCCCGGACCAGCTCGCAGCGTCCGATGTCCTGGGCGCGCAGGAGCTCCTCGGCGGTCGTGATCGCCATCGCGTTCGAGTGTATCGCACATCCTTTCGTCGGGAGCTG
>WYBS01000030.1 GCA_011525755.1 Planctomycetaceae bacterium | reverse complement strand
ATGACATCCCCCGGGGGAATCCCGGGGGACCTGCTAGAATCGAACCGTTCCGCGCGATCCTCCGTTTACCGACCTAGTGCGCAGATGCCCCGCTCAGACGGCGAGCTCATGGTCGCCTTCCAGGAAGGCGATCAAGAGGCCTTTGCGACCCTCTATGACCGTCATGGGCGGGCGCTCATAAACTTCTTCTACAAAATGTGTTACGACCGCGCGCTGGCCGAGGATCTGATGCAGGACACGTTCCTGAAGCTCCTCCGTACGCGCGGGAAATACCGACCCGAAGCGTCCTTCAAGACGTTCCTCTACACCGTGGCGAAGAACCTGTGGATCGACCGGCACCGGAGCCAGAAGGCGGCCCCTAGGACCGTCTCCGCGGAGCTTCGGGTGGAGGAGGACGGGGCGACGCTCGGGGATCTCCTCAAGACCGGCGCCGAGAGCCCGGTCGACCGCCTCGCGACCCGCGAGGCCGCCGACCTCGTGCGGAAGGCGCTCCTCGACCTCCCGGAGGGGCAGCGGATCGTCTTCGTGATGGCCGAGGCGCAGGGGCTGCGCTACCGCGAGATCTCGGAGGTCCTGGGCATCCCGGTCGGGACCGTGAAGTCGCGCATGAACGCGGCGGTCACGCACCTGCGCGGGCTGCTCGGGAGGGTGCTCCGATGAGGCAGGAGCTGATCGATCTCCTCCTCGGCGAGCTTTCGCCCGCCGAGACCGACGCGCTCAAGGCGCGCCTCCGCGCGGAGCCCGAGCTCCGGCGCGAGCTCGCGGAGCTCGAGTCGCTCTTCGGCCTCATGCGCCGGGGCGAGGCGGTCGAGCCGCTCCCCGCGACGCGACAGGTGCTCGTCGCCGCCGCTGCGCGCGCGAAGCCGCCGGTGCTCGTCCGGCTGCGGGCGATCCCGGGCCTCCTCGCGTACCGGCTCCGCACGTCGGTCCGCTTCCGCGTCGCGGTGATCTCGCTTGCCGCGCACGTGATCCTCATCGCGTTCCTCGCGAACATCCTCCTCCGGACGGACGGCCGGGTCGGCCGGCCGGACATCGTGGTGACGTGGACGGAGACCCCGCAGGAGTGCATCGAGCCCGCGCCGGAGCTCCTGGCGCGCCTCGCGCAGCGCCGCCTGCCGCAATCCACGCGCCTCCGCCAGTACGGCGTCGACGGACAGGAGGAGGCGATCGCGAAGGGCATCGACACGCTCCTCGCGAAGCAGCGCCCCGACGGCTCCTTCGGCGACGCATCCGAGACGGGCTACGCAGCCCTCGCGCTCCTCGCGCAGGGCAACTGCTCCGCGCAGGCGACCGCGCACGGCTACGCGGTCCGGATGGCGTGCGGCAGCATCCTCGCCGAGGCGAAGCGCGGTCGGGCCGACGGCGCCATGCTCGCGGCCCTCGTCGAGGACTTCAGCCTCTCGTACGCCTTCCTGAACGAGTTCGAGCGGATGGGGTACCGGACCGCGATCCGGCAGCTCATCCTCGCGGTCCCGGACGACGACATCTCCCGCGAGGCGTTGCTCCTCGCCCGCCTTGCCGGGTTCGCCACTCCCGCGGGACGGGACCTCGGGGACGCGGCGATGGTCCTCAGCGGCGACCGGTCCCGGCTCCTCGCGTCCGAGCCCACGAGGCTCCGCGTCACCGCGGCGCTCTCCCGGGGTCGCGCGACCCCGGACCCGGACCTTGCCCGCGCCTGGGCGGCCCCGCTGTTCCGGCGGGCTCTCGCCGACCTCGAGGCCGGGAAAGCCTCGGGCGTTGTGCTGATCACCCTCCAAGCCCCCTATCGCTTGTAGTGCGTCGCCGTGCGGCCCTTAGGCGACATGTTGAGCGGTCTCGTGACATCTAGGAACGGATCCGGATTCCACGACCTTTGACAGCAGGCGCTGGATCTGTCGCCGTAACCTGCTACCACAGCGCATGTTGCGGTTGCGGGCTTGACAATTCGCGGCAGATCTCGGCGTCACGGCCTCCGATTTGCGGGGTATCCGGCCGACTTATGGAGAGGTGTGGGTCGTCCTAGGGCGTCCCGCGCGCAGGACCGCTGACGCAGGAGAGCGTGTCATGGAAATCCGGTTTTACTGCGTGCACAACGGGAAGAAGTTCTACAGGGTTCTCCTTCACGGAGAGGAGATCTTCTGCGGGACCAAGGGCGAGTGCCAGCGCTTCATCAAGATCCACAACGACAAGGTGCAGAAGAGCGTGGTCGACGGCGGGAGTGCCCGCCCGAGGCCCGGCAACGTCCGTATCTACCGGCGTCGCACGGCGAGTCCCGGGCTCTAGCCCTCCCGGGATCCGAAGTGAGGGGGCTCCGGGGGCATGACGCCCTCGTTACAGCCTTCGCGCATATCATGGGGGCCCTTCGCACCCGGCTCCCCGCATGCGCGCCCTCTTGTGGTCGCTCCTCCTCGCGGTCCCCGCAGCCGGGGAACCGGGCCGCGCATACCTGACCGAGCTGGGCCGGCGGGTGCTCGCCCGGTCGGACCAGATCGTCGAGGCCAGGGTCGAGAAGGTCCTCCCGCCGTTCCGGGGGATCTCGACCGCGCACCTCAAGGTCTCGGAGCGGCTCTCGGGATACGACCGGGAGAGGATCCTCGTGCTCCTCTACGTCGAGGACTACGTCGCGCCCGACGCATTCACGGCGACGCTCGACAGCTCGACGGTCCAGTATGAAAGGGAGCGCCGGGCGGGACTCGAGAAGTACCTCTCGGACATCGTCGGCCTGAAGCTCCCGAAGGCCGAGCAGCAGATCACCGGCGCGCGCGAGTCGCAGGCGAACCGCGAGCAGGCGAAGGCGCCGGGCCGCGGCACGGCGGGCGTCCGCCTCGCGGCGGGGGAGGAGGGGATCTTCTTCCTCCGCCGGCAGTCGACGTCCTATGCGCTCGTGGGCCTCGTCCCGCGCCGCGACCCGCTCTTCGACTCGAAGCACGCGCGGCTGAGGGAGGTGATCGCCCTCGAGACGATCCCCGCGTTCGACCGTCGCGCGGAGAACGCGAAGCACCTCTTCCTCGAAGCGCTCGGCTCCGAGGACCTCTGGGTCCGCGCGAACAGCGCGCGCGAGCTCGCGGCGCTCGCGGGCCGCTACCGGGATCTCTTCTCGGAGGAGGACGCGCAGCGGCTCGCGACGCTCCTCGCCACCGAGCAGGATCCTGCGATCCGGGCGTCGCTCGAGCGCGCCGCGGGCGCCGTGGACCGGAAGCTTGCCGAGCGCTACGCCAAGGAGGCGGAGGAGCGCGGGCGCGAGCGCCACGGCGCGTCGCTCGAGGCCGAGGCGAAGCTGCTCGAGGCGACCCGCCTGCCGGAGCTCCGCGCCACGGACCTGATGCGCGTCGCCCGCACGTACGGCCGCGCCGCGACCCGGCTCCTCGCCTCCTACCTCGCGGACCGCGCCGCGATCGTCCGCGAGTACGCCGCGCACGGCCTCGCCGAGCAGGGGGCACCGTCGGCCGACGGCGCGCTGCGGCAGGCGCTCGCCCGCGAGGACGACCGGGACGCCGCGATGGCGATGATCTATGCGCTCGGCGTGCATGCGGACCCCGAGGCCGTGCCCGTGCTCGCGGGGCGCCTCGGCGACGCCGTGCTCGAGCGCGCCTCGATCCACGCGCTCGCGAGGGTCGGGACGCCCGACGCGCGCGCCGCCCTCGAGAAGCACGCGAAGGGCGCGTCCGCCGAGACGCAGGACCTGATCGCGAGCCTCATCCGGGAAGAGTTCGCGGAGCGGCGGTGAGACGGCTTGTCCTGTTGCTGGCGCTCGCCGCCGTCGCGGGAGCGCAGGGGAGGGATCCCGCGGACCGGGGTTCCGCAGGCGGGGGGGCTCCGGGGGCCGCCGCGGCGGACGAAGCCGCGGGCACCCCCGCCGCGAACGCCGGGGAGGCGCCCGGCGCGGGGAAGCCCCCGCCGGCGGCCGAGGCCGAGCGGCCCGCGCGCGAGATCGGCTTCGAGGATGCGGTCGAGCTCGCGCTCGCCTACAACCTCGGGCTCAAGTCGGCGCGGTTCGACTCGCTGATCGCGCGGCTCGACGTCGAGGAGCAGGACGCCGCGTGGGACACGACCCTCGCCGGAGCCGTCGGCGGCGGCGAGACGAGGATCCCCTCGCGCTCGCAGCTCGAGGGGGCGAACGTGCTCGACACCGACACCTTCTCCTACTCGCTCGGCCTCTCGAAGCCCCTCCGCCTCGGCCCCACGCTCGGCATCGACTGGCGGACCGACCGCCTCTTCACCAACTCCTCCTTCTCGACGATCAACCCCTCGTACGACACCGCGCTCGAGCTCTCGCTCACCGTTCCCCTGCTGCGCGGGCGCGGCAGGACGGCGCAGGAGTCGAACCTGCGGGCGAGCCGCGCGGGCGCCCTCGGCGCGCGCTACACGCTCCTCTCGGAGGCCGAGGTGATGATCGAGTCGGTCGCGACCGCGTACTGGAACCTCGTCTACCTCGAGGACCGCGTGCGGGTGCTCGAGAAGTCGCTCGAGGTGGCGCGGGAGATCGAGGAGGCGGAGCAGAAGAAGCTCCGGCCGGAGATCGGGCGCTCCACGCCGCTCGACGTCACGAAGGCGCACGCGGAGACGAAGACGCGGGAGACGAACCTGATCAGCGGCCGGCTGGACGCCGCGAACGCGTCGGACGACCTGCGGTTGCTCGTGCTTCCCTTCACCGGCGGACCCGACGACCGGATCGTGCTCCGCACGAAGCAGCGGCCGCAGGATCCGATCGGGGTCCCGGACCTCGACCGGCTCGTGGCGGACGCGCTCGAGACGAGGAGCGACCTGCGCGCGACCGACGCCTCGATCGAGCAGCTGCGGGAGAGCGTCGTGCAGGCGGAGAACCAGATGCGCGTCCAGCTCGACCTCACGGGCGCGCTCACCTTCCGCGGCATCGACGGCGACATCGGCGGCGCGTCGACCCAGGCCATCGGCGGCGACTACCCGTCCGCGAACGCCGCGCTGAGCCTGTCGTGGCCGCTCGGCCGGCGGGCCGCCAAGGCGGCGCTCCGCCGCGCGCAGATCGCGCTCGAGCAGGCGGAGGTGCGGCGCAGCGACCAGATGAGCAACATCATCGTCGAGGTGCGGAAGGCGCACCGCGGTCTCCAGGCCGCGATCGAGGGGATCGCCTCGCTCCGCGAGGAGGTGATCGCAGCCGACGCGTCGCTCCAGGGGGAGCGGAAGCGGCTCGAGCGCGGCAGCTCGACGGTGCTCGACGTGGCCCAGCTGGAGGAGGACCTGACCGACGCGGAGCTCCGGCTCCTCGAGACGCGCACGAAGGTCGAGCAGGCGCGGATCCGCCTCGAGCGCGCGACCGGAAGGCTCCTCTTCAACTTCGGGATCGAGCTCGGCCCCGAGGACGAGCTCCAGCGCGGGAAGCCGTGAAGCGCGCGGCACCGTGGATCGCGCTCGCGGCCTTCGCGGCAGGCGCGGCCTATCTCCTGGTCGGCCGGGAGCCCCCCCCTTCGCCCCCGCTGCGGCCCGCGCCCGCCGTGCCCTCGCCCGCCCCCGAGGAGAAGGTGCGCTACTTCTACCGGCTTCTCCGGAGCGGGCAGACGGTCACGGTCGCCGCGCCGCTGCCGGGCGCCTCGCCGATCGAGATCCCGGTCTGGCGCGAGATCGGGGGCACGGCGCTGCTGGGCCTCGGCGATCCGGCGCTCGCGTTCCTGACGTCGCCGGAGCGGTACCCGGAGTACGCCGCGACGCCGGACGTGCTCGTGGCGGTGCTCCAGCTGCTCGCGGAGGGCCCGCCCTTCCCGGAGCTCTTCCCCTTCCTCGCGCACTGGCTCGACGAGGACAACTGCCCGAAGCGGGTCCCGGGCGCGGACTGGCCCGACGAGATCCGGAACCTCGTGTTCGTCGCGTTGAAGGCGCATCCGGTCCCGGAGGCCGAGCCCTTCTGCGTGGCGGAGTTCGGCCGCCCGCGGCGCGGTCATGACCTCCGCGCCGCCGCCGCGGACATCCTCCTCCGGCTCGGGAAGGCGGACGTCCTCAACGACGTCTGGAGCACCCTGCCGCCGACGCCCGACACGCCCGAGCCCGACCTCCGGGCGTCGATCCTCGAGCGGCTGTTCCAGATGGCCGGGCCCGGCGCGGGCGAGCGGAGCCGCGCGCAGGTGGTGTCGCTCGCGCCGCTCCTCGACGAGGCGCTCCGGAGCCCGCGCAAGGTGGAGCAGTTCAACGCCATGGGGGTGCTCCACCGCCTCGGCCGGCCGGGGATGCGCGACGAACTGATGCGCTTCTTCGTCGAGCACCGCGACACCGACGAGCGCGCGGCGTACAGCGCGCTCCTCCTGCTCGTCGCGGACGGCCCGGATCCGTTCGTGCTCGAGGCGTGCCTCCGGCGCGTCGAGCGGCCGGATGCCGCGGCGGGGTTCGCGGGCGCGGTGCGGATCCTCGCGATCCTCTGGCCCGAGGAGATCGCGCCGCGTCTTTTCGAGTGGATGCGAACGAGGCAGCACGTCGATCCCTACATGGTGCTCCGGCAGATGCTCCGGCACGACCGCGCCGCGGTCGTGGAGTGGCTGCGCGGCGAGCTGCGCGGCGGCCGCGAGGCCGATCTCTCCCGCGCGCTCCCGTTCATCGCGCGGGAGGGCGTGACGGAGCTCGCTCCCGACCTCCTCGCGAAGGTGCGCGAGGTGGAGCCGGCGAAGCGGACGCAGCTCTACGCGGCGCTCGTCGAGATGCGGGCGCCCGGCGTCGAGGCGCTGCTCCTCGCGGAGCTCTCCGCGTCGCTCCCGGACGAGCTCCGGAGCGCCGCCGCGACGGAGATCCTGAACCTCGGGGCCGATGCGGGCCTCGCGCGGCTCGGCGATCTGCTCGCCGACGGGGACCGCGCGGTGTTCGACGCGCTCCTGCGGCGCGCGTGGAAGTCCCGCGGCGCGAGCGTGCCCGCCGTGCTCGTCCCGGGAGTGCTCGCCGCCGTCCGCGGGATCCCCGGCGAGGACGGCCGGCGCGCCGCGCTGCTCGTCCTCCGCTTCCGCGGCCGCCTCGACGACGTGCGGGATGGCCTTGTCGAGGCATATCGACATGAGCCGAGCCGCCGCGTGGCGAAGGAGGTCGCGGAGACGATCGGGGAGTTAGCGCACCGTTAGCCGCGGAGGGGCATCCCGCCGCCCTGTTAAGCGGGGGGGAGGGGGCGCGGGGGGAGGGGGTGCGCGGTCTGGCCCTCTCTTTGCGATCGAGGATCCCCTGTCGTGAGAACGATGGATTCTGCGAACATGAGCCCTCCCAACCCTCCCGCCATGATGGACCTCGTCCACGAGCGTCGCAACGGGATCGACCGTCGAGAACGGGCGACCGGGGTGTTCTCGCGCCACTGGCTCATCGGCCGCCGGCGGACCGGGAGGCGCGAGGGCGAGGCCAGCAACATCTACGTCGACCGCTACGATGCCTGGGACTGGGTCCTCGTCCTCGGCGTCCTCGGCCTGTCGCTCCTCGACATGGTCTTCACGCTGATCCATCTCGAGGCGGGCGGCACCGAGGCGAATCCCGTCATGGCATGGGCCCTCGCGTGGGGCGGCCACGGCGGATTCAAGGCCGTGAAGATCGCGACCACCGTCATCGGCCTCCTCGTCCTGCTCGTGCACGTCCGGTTCCGGCGCGTGCGCGCGCTGCTCTCCGTGGCGTTCCTCGTGTACGCGGGCGTGTTCGCGTTCCACATCTACCTGACGTGGATGCGGATGGCCGCCCACGTCGTCGAGTGACGTCAGGCGGCTTCCCGGGCGGCGACGGACTCGGCGAAGCCCGGCTGGTGCAGCTTCCGCGCGATCACGAGGATCAGCACGCCCCCGGCCACGACGAGGATCGAGATCCACTGCGACGTCGAGACGAAGCCGGGCGGGCTCGGCAGGTCGCTTTCGTAGCGTCGGATCTCCAGCACGCGGACCTTCAGGTCCCCGTGGCCCGCGACACGGTCGACCGGCCACTGGAGGCGGTGGGGGGCGGCCGCCTCGCTCCTGGAGAGCGGGGCATCCGACACGGCCCAGAGGCGCGCGGCGACCTGGCCCTCCGCCATCACGACATCCCGGGGCGCCGCCTTCCCGTTCCCGTCGTAGCAAGACCCGGTCGCCCAGGCGCCGCCGAGGACGCGGCCCGTGCGCCCGCCGCCGGAGACCTCCGTCCCGCGCTCGATCGTCAGCGCCGGGCCGCCGCCGGGCCGCTCGAACATCAGCTGCGCCGCGACGTGCTTCTTCCACGACGGGTTGCGCTCGACGAAGTCGCCGCGGAACGGCTCGATGAAGAACGCGCGCGTGAGGGCGTAGAGGATGAGCATCGCGGCGAACGCCTTGCCCGCGTAGGCCGAGCGGCGCCGGATCCCCTCGAGCACGAAGAAGAGCCAGAACGCGTTCACGCTCATGTAGAGCTGCGTCGGGTGGAGCGGGATCCCCTTGAGCCCCTCCGGCACGAGGCCGCTGTAGAACCGGATCCCGTGCCAGAGCTCGGTGGGCTGGCCGTAGTCGTCGCCCGCGAGGAGGCACGACCAGCGGCCGATGCCGAGCGCGAGCATGATCGCGACCGCGCACGCGTCGCACAGCGGGAGCACCGGGAGCTTCCACTTGACGAGCAGGAGGACGCCCACGATCACGGCTGGGATGAGGCCGCCGTACCAGACGAGCCCGCCGTTCCAGATCGCGAAGATCTGCAGCTTGTTCTGCTCGAACTCCTCGTAGTTGAGGAAGGCGTAGAGGATCCGCGAGCCGACGATCCCGGTCACGAGCAGCCAGAACGCCCAGTCGAACATCGTCTGCGACGGGATGCCGAGCTTGTCGGTCTGCGACGTCAGGTAGCGCGCCCCGGCGAGGAACCCGAGGATGATCACCACGCCGAACGTGTAGATCTTGATCGAGTCCCCCTTCATGAACCAGCTGAGCGCGAAGTGGAGCCCGACGAGGATCGCGACGGTGGAGAGCGTCGTCGCCGCCCACCCGGTCGGGGCGCGCGCGCGGAGCGCGAGCCAGCCGAGGAGGCAGACGATGCCGACGACGACCTCGACGACGACGATCTCGATCGCGAGCGTCGACCGGTTCGGGATCTCGAAGAGGATCGGGTGCAAGGGGGCTCCGGGGGCGGCGCGGGCCTAGTCCGCGTCGGCGGTCTCGAGGTGCTTCTCGTACGCGGCGAGGTCGAGGAGGGCCTTGAAGCCCGACGCGTCGTTCACCTTGATCTTCACGAGCCAGCCCTTGCCGTAGGGGTCGCCTGCGAGCGGCCCGGGGTCGTCGGCCAGCCCCGTGTTCACCTCCGTGACCTTGCCCGCGACGGGGCTGTAGACCTCGCCGACGGCCTTCACGGACTCGATCTCGCACGCCGTGTCGCCCGCCGCGAGCTCCTTGCCCGCGGCCGGGAGATCGACGTACACGAGGTCCCCGAGGTGCTCGACGGCCCAGTCGGTCACGCCGAGCGTCAGGATGTCGCCCTCGAGGGTCGCCCACTCGTGGCTCTTGCTGTAGCGCGCCTTGTCCGGTCGCTTCATCGACTCCTATCCTCCCGAGGTCTTCTTCTTGCGTTTGCGGCTGTAGAACGGAAGCGCCTCGACCTTGACCGCCACGTCGCGGCCGCGCAGGTCGACCGTGAGATCCTTGCCCTCGCGGGCGAACGCCGTCTTCACGAGCGCCATCGCGATGGGGCGGTCGAGCGTCGGGCTGAACGTGCCGCTCGTGACGAAGCCCGCGTCCGCCCCGCCCGAGCGGACGGCGCACCCCTCGCGCGGGACGCGCTTCCCCTCGACGTTGAGCCCGACGAGCTTGCGCGAGACGCCGCTCGCGTCCTGCGCGCGCAGCGCCTCCGCGCCGACGAACTCCTTGCCGAGATCGACGCCGAAGCGCAGGTCCGCCTCGAGCGGCGTGATCTCGCGGTTGATCTCGTGGCCGTAGAGCGGCATGCCCGCCTCGGTGCGGCACACGTCGCGCGCGCCGAGGCCGATCGGCACGCCGCCCGCGTGCACGAGCGCCTCCCACACCGCGACCGCGGCGTCGGGCGCGAAGAAGAGCTCGAAGCCGTCCTCGCCGGTGTAGCCGGTGCGGCTCACGAGCGCGTCATGCTTCCCGAGCAGCCGGCTGCGCGTGAAGCGGTAGTACTTGAGGGAGGCCAGGTCGGCGTCGCAGAGGCCGGAGAGGATCTCCGCCGACTTCGGCCCCTGGAGCGCGAGCATCGCCTGCCGGTCGGAGACGTCCTCGATCTCGACTTTCGTGCCCTTCGCGTGCTGCCGGAACCACGCCGGGTCGGCCTCGCGGCCGGAGGCGTTGATGACCACGTGGACGCTCGCCGCGTCGCGGTAGACGAGGACGTCGTCCACCACCGTCCCCTCGGGCGTGCAGATGAGCGAGTAGCGGATCGCACCCTCGGGGATCTTCGCCACGTTCTGGCTGAGCACGTGATCCGCCGCCGCGACGTGATCCGACCCGCGGAGCACGAGCCGACCCATGTGGCAGAGGTCGAAGAGGCCGCACTCGTTGCGGACCACGCGCACTTCCTCCTGGATGCCCGACTCGTACTGGACCGGCATCTCGAAGCCGGCGAAGGGGACCATCCGCGCCCCGTGCGCGGCATGCCAGGAGGAGAGGGGGGTCTTCCGCAGCGCGTCGCCCATGAAAGGTCGCGCATCCTAGCACCGGGGCGCCTCCCACCCCACATTCGAAGCCGCGTGCGCTCCCCCTGCGGCCGGCAGCCCGAGCCCCCCGGAGCCGCGGCGCCGGCTCATCGGACTCCCCCTCCCATACAATGCGCCGATGCCGGGCGACTCGGTGCGCCGCGCCCTCTACGTCCTCTTCGGGCGGCTCCTCGCGGGGCCTCCGGACGCGGACCTCTACCGCCGCCTGCGGGGCGGGGGACTCCACGCCCTCGCGGACGTGCAGGGGATCGACCTCGCGTCCGACCTGCTCGACGAGACGGACGCGGACGCGTGCGCCTCGGAACTCGCGGCCGAGTACGCCCGCCTGAAGGACCTCGTCTCCCTCCGCGAGTCGGACTACGCGGCGGGAGGCGACGACCCGGTGATCGCGATCTCCCGCTTCCTCGCCGAGAACCGGCTCCGCGCGCCGCCGGACCTGCCGTGCGACCACCTCTCGGTCGCGCTCGGGATCATGGGGGAGCTCGCGGGCGCCGCCGACGCGCAGCGCGACGCGGGGAGCCGGAACCGCGCGCGCGAGTTCTTCGGGCGCCACCTCGCGGGATGGGCGCTCGCGGCGCTCGCCGACCTCGCCGAGAAGGCGGAGCGCCGGTACTACAAGGGCGTCGCCGCCATGGCCGGCGCCTTCCTCGAGAGCGAGCGGCGCCAGTACGAGGCCGCATGAAGGTCTTCGCCCTCGCGGACCTCCACTTGGGCGTCGCCGTCCGGAAGCCCATGGACATCTTCGGCCCCGTCTGGGAGCGCCACGCGGAGCGGATCGACGCGAACTGGCGCCGGGTCGTTCAGCCGGACGACTGGGTGCTCGTGCCGGGCGACATCTCCTGGGCGATGAAGCTCGAGGACGCGCTGCCCGACCTCCGGTTCATCGACGCGCTGCCGGGCCGGAAGCTCCTGCTCAAGGGGAACCACGACTTCTGGTGGGGGTCGCGCGCGAAGGTCGAGGCCGTGCTGCCGCCCTCGCTCCGGCTGCTCCAGCACGACGCGGCGGACCTCGGGGATGGCATCGGCGTGGTGGGCACGCGCGGCTGGACGCCGCCCGAGGCCCCGCGGTCCACGCCGGAGGACCGGAAGATCTACGAGCGCGAGCTCCTGCGCCTCCAGCTCTCCCTGAAGGCCGCGGCGGGACGGTTCGAGCGCGTGATCGCGATGATCCACTACCCGCCCGTCTACGCCGGGCTGGGCGAAACCGGCTTCGTCCCGCTGCTCCGGGAGGCGGGGGTCGGGATCTGCCTCTACGGCCACCTGCACGGCCCCGACCACCGGTACGCGGTCAAGGGCGAGCGGGGAGGGATCACGTACTACTTCGTGGCGGCGGACGCCGTGGACTTCACGCCCGTCGAGATCCGCATCGCAGGGCTCCCGCCTCCGCCTGAGGCGCCGGCGTGAGCCCCTTGGCCGTTGAAGTTGACGACGGGGGGAGGCGCCTTTAGGCTCCCCTTGCCGATGAGCAACGACGATCCCGTCCTCTTCGAGATCCGCCAGAGCCACCTGAACACCGGGCTCCGCGGCATCCCCGTCGGCACGTGCCGCACGAGTGCGGTGAGCCCCGAGAGCGGCGTCTCGTACGGCGGCTACCCGGTCGCCGAGCTCGCGGAGCTCCCTTCCGAGGACGTGATCCACCTCCTGCTCATGAAGCGCCTCCCGACGCCGCTCGAGGCGAAGGCGTTCGCGGCCGACCTGCGGCGGCGCGCTTCGGTGCCGCCGAAGGTCTTCGAGCTGCTCGCGGCGCTCCCGCGCGAGGGCCACCCGATGGAGTGGTTCATCGCGGGGCTCCTCTACCTCGGGATGACCGGCAAGACCGGCGACTGGATGGAGGACGCGCTCAACTGCATCGCGAGGACGAGCGCGATCGCGGCGGCGATCTTCCGGATCCGGGGCGGTTGGGGGGACCCCATCCCGCCGCGCGCGGATCTCGCCTACGCCGCGAACTTCGCGCACATGCTCGGCGCGCCGGAGGCGCACGCGCAGCTCCCCGAGCTGCTTCGCTTCTTCCACGTGCTCCACATGGACCACGGGGGGGGCAACCTCTCGACCTTCACCGGCAAGGCCGTCGCGTCCGGGCACGCGGACGTCTACGTCTCGCTCGCCGCGTCCATGGCATCGCTCTACGGGCCGCTCCACGGCCGCGCGAACCAGGAGTGCCTGCGCTTCGTGAAGGAGGTCGGGACCTCCGAGAAGCCGAAGGTCGAGGCGTACGTGAGGAAGCTCCTCGCGGACGGCGGCAAGGTGTTCGGCTTCGGCCACGCCGTGCTCCGCAAGGAGGACCCGCGCGCGAAGGTCCAGTACGCGTTCGGGGAGAAGCACTTCGCGAACGACCCGCTCGTGAGGACGGCGCTCGCCCTGCGCGAGATCGTGCCGCCGATCCTCATGGAGAACCCGAAGATCTCGAACCCCTATCCCAACGTGGACGCGGTCTCGGGCTCGCTTCTCCATGCCGCGGGGCTCAAGGACGACAACTACTACACGGTCCTCTTCGGATGGTCGCGCGTGGTCGGCATCGCGGCGCAGATCGTGGACGAGCGCGTCCACATGCGCGACGGCAAGGGCGTGCCGATCTACCGCCCGCGCTACGTCGCCGAGGGCCAGCCCGAGAAGCACCTGTCGTAGTTCTCAAGGGGCTGCGGCCGCCCGCGCCCGCCGCCGGCGGCCCTTCTACCGCGCGCGCAGCGCGACCTCGAGGCTGCGCTTGAACTTGGCGGTGCGCGCGGGCGTGGGCATCTCGTACTCGATCGTCTCCTTGAGCGAGACGGGATGGCCGGGCGCATGGATCGCCTCGCCCCGCCCGGTGCCGGCCTCGCCCTCCCGGAGGGTCAGCGTCTCACCCCCGGCGCGGAGCGAGCCTCCCTCGCTCGCGAGCGTCCCCTTCCACGTGCGCCTCACGCACGGCTGGCCGTCGTGCCTCGTCGCGGACTCCTCCTTCAGCTCGGTCTCCTCCGAGAGGTGGCAGCCCGCGACCGCCTTCCGGCCGAGAACGCAGATGACGCCGCAGCGGTAGCCTCCCGCGCCGGGAAGACGGAAGAGCTTCACGACGATCTCCGCGAGGAGGGCATCGGCGAGCACCTTGTCGCGGTCGGCGCCCTCCATGAGGAAGTCGCCGGGACCGGGCACGCGGGTCAAGGCCCCGGCGAGGCTTCTGACCTCGCCGCCGGGCATCACCGTCGCTTCGATCCGTCCATTGGCGAAGTCGGCGAAAGGGGCGACCGGCCCCGGCGCGGGCTTCCCCTTCGCGGAGTCGAACGCATGCCGCCTGCCGTCCACGTTGCGCTCCACCTTCACGTGGACGGCCGTGATGTCCCACGTACCCTCGCGCGCGGCGCTGACGGCCTTGAGGTCGAGCTGCAGCGTGAGGTCGAGGGAGATCCGGTCGCTGCCGCCCTCCTCGTGCTTGAGGCTCACCTCGTAGCGCAGCGGCGCCCCTCCGGCGGCGAACTCCCAGGCTGGGGCCTCGGCCCGTGCCGTGAAGGCGAGCATTCCGATCGCGAGCAGGAGGCGGATCCGCCGAGGCATGGGGGTCCATCCTATGGGATTCGGGGGGGGCCGGGGGGGGCCGCACCGGCTCCGGTGGCGGCGACCGGCTGTCGATAGCTCCGGGGTGGGCATCCTCCTCGGCGTCGGCGGCGCGCTGCTCCTCCTCCTGGTCCTCGCGGTCGGGTTCCGCCGGCCGGCCCTCGCGGCAGCCGGCGCGGGGATCCTCGGCGGGCCCGCTCTCTACTTCTGGCTCGGCGGGCACCTCGCCCGCGGCCGCGGCGAGGGTCGCTTCTACAGCTGGCCGCTCGGCGGAGATCACCTCGGCGAGGTGGAGATCCTCCTGAGCGCGGGTGCCTTCGTGGTCGCGGTCGGCGCCGCCGCTTACGGCGGCATCAGGCTCCTCCGCCCCCCGACCCCCTGAACCCGCACTTTTCCGTTGCGCCGGTAACCGCGTATATGGTAAGTTCGTGTCCGAAATGCGGGGTGCGGTCCTCGGGATCCTTACCGTCCTGCTCCTCGGCGCCTGCGGCGACTCGGTCATGGACCGGCTCGACGCGGTGGCGCGGACCGGCCGCTATGTCCACGGCGCGGGCGAGACTCGCTTCGGCGAACCGCCTGCCGTACGGAGCCTCGCGCCCCTGCTCCGGAAGGAACCGATGGGCGCGGCACTCCTCGATGACGGCGACGTCGCCGTGCCGGACCTCGTGCGCCTTCTCGACGACCCCCCTCGCCGGACCCTTGCGGTCGTCTTCCTCGCGGAGATCGGCGGCGACGTGGCTGCCCGGGAGTTCGTGCGGCGGTGGCGCGCCCACCGCGACGACGCGAGGAGAACGAGCCTCTACCGCCAGATCGGCGGCGGCTCGCTGAAGCTCGGCTACCGCTACGAGGGGATCGACGACGACTTCTACGGGGAACTCCTGATGGCGCTCGGCTACTCGGGGCTCCCGGTATCCGCGGAGATCGCGAAGGACACGCTCGCGGCGATCGAGGAGAGCGATCGGCTGGCCGCGCGCGGCGCGGAGCTCCTCTCGCGCGCCGAACGGGAGGACGACGGCCGGAGGATCGAGATCCGCTGGTGGGCGGCGCCCATCGAGACCGCGTGCGAGGGGCTGCGGATCCTCGCGCTGCTCCGGGCCCCCGAAGCTCCCTCGGTCTTCGACAGGGCGATGCGCTCTCCCGCCGCCGCGATCCGGAGGGCCGCCGTGGACGACGTCCTCTTCCTGCGCGGCGTCGCGGACCGGCTGCTGCCTTCGCTCGGCCCGCTCCTCGACGACCCCGAGCTCTCCGCGGACGCCGCGGAGCAGGTCGCGTTCCTCCTCGACGACGCGACGACCGTGGCCGCGGCGCCGATCCGAGCGCTGCCCGTGGACCGGCGCGCCGCCGTCGTGGGCCACTGCAAGGAGCGCCTCCGGGCGCTCGGCCACCTGCCGCGGTAGCGCCGCGCCGCGGATTGCGGTCGGGTTCCGGTAGCTATCCGGCGCAATCCTGCTACCGTCCACGGATGGAACTGCCCCGTCGAGACCGCGGCGACGAGCTCCTGAAGCCCGGCGAGTTCTCGGCCCTGCGCGAGCGCCTGCGCCGGCTCGCCAAGGTCCACGACCTCGCCACCGTCGTCGCCTGCGCCTTCGACCACAGGACGAGGCTCCTCCCCTTCATCGGGCCCGACCTCCGGATGGCGCCCGCCGGCGTGCGCTCGATCGGCGCCGCGATGGCCGACTGCGGGTTCGAGAAGACGCGCATCGTCCTCCAGCAGTGGAACAGGAACTTCGTGCCCGCCGAGATGAGGCTCGACGGGCGCGTCCCGGACCTCTTCCTCGTCTCCTCCATGTCGCTCCACGCGACCCGCGCGAAGGAGCTGGTCGCGAGCGCGGCTTCGATCCCCGAGCCCCACCGGCCGCTCATCGTCGTCGGCGGCGCGCGCGCGGTCTACCAGGCGTGGGACGCGTTCCGCGCGACGCCGGGCGATCCCGAAGGGGCGGATGTGGCGGTCACCGGCGAGGAGTACGTCTGGCTGAGCCTTCTCGAGGTCCTCCTCTCCGAGCGCGGGCGGGACGAGCCGCTCCGGCATGTGTTCCTCCGCGCGCGCGACCGGGGCCTCCTGGACGGGATCCCGGGCCTCATGTACGCGAGGGGCGACGGCGTCGCGGAGGCGCTCGTCGACACCGGCACGCAGCGCCTCCTCGGCGACCTCGACGAGCTGCCGCCCGCCGTGCTCGGCTACCGGCTGCTCGAGCCCCCGGGCCGGGCGCGCACGCTCGCCACGCACGCGCTGCCCGCCGCCCAGGTGCGCCGGCACAGCCCGATCTCCTCGCTCGTTCTCACGTTCGGCTGCAAGTTCCGCTGCCCCTACTGCCCGATTCCCGCCTACAACCAGAAGCAGCACCGCCTGAAGAGCCCCGCCCGCATCGTCGAGGACTTCCGGGCGATCGGACGCGAGTACGGCATCGGGTACTTCTTCGGCACCGACGACAACTTCTTCAACGACCACGCGCGCACGGTCGAGATCGCCGAGGCGCTCGCGCGGGCGATGAAGGACGGCGTCCTGCCGCCCCGGAAACGCGTCCGCTGGGGCACCGAGGCGACGGTGCACGACACGATCCAGCTCCGGGAGCACATGCCCGCCATCCGGGCCGCGGGGCTCCGGGCGCTCTGGATGGGGGTCGAGGACCTGACGGCGACGTTCGTGAAGAAGGGCCAGTCGGTCGACCGGACCACCGAGGCGTTCGGCCTCCTGCGCCGCCACGGCATCCACCCGATGCCGATGATGATGCACCACGACGGCCAGCCGCTCTACACGCGCGGCCGGCCGTACGGCCTCCTGAACCAGGCGCAGATCCTCAGGGACGCGGGCGCCGTCTCCTTCCAAGTGCTCATGATGACGCCCGCCACGGGCTCGAAGCTCTACGAGGAGGCGTTCACGAAGCAGCTCGCCATCCGGAGCGCGGGCGGACGCGATGTCGAGCCGCACATGACCGACGCGAACTACGTGATCGCGTCCGGCGAGAGGAAGCCGTGGAAGAAGCAGCTGAACCTGCTGCTCGCCTACGGCTTCTTCTACAACCCGCTCCGGTTCCTGAAGGCGCTCCT
>WYBS01000167.1 GCA_011525755.1 Planctomycetaceae bacterium | reverse complement strand
CGAGCGGGCCGCCGCTGTTGCCGGGCTGGATGAGCGCGTCGTGCTGGATCCACACGTTGAAGAGGCCCGTGAGCTGGCCGCTCCCGATCTCGAGCTGCTCGATGTCGGTGCCGGTGAACGACGTGAATACGCGGCTCGTGTTCGACACGATGCCCAAGGTCACGCTGCTCGAGAGCGAGAGCGGGTTGCCCATCGCCATCACGTAGTCGCCGACCTTCAGCGTGTCCGAGTCGCCGATGGCGGCGAACGGCAGCGGCTTCGTGGTGTCGGCGCGCGTGTCGAGCCGAAGCTTCAGCACCGCGAGGTCCGCCGGCGGGTCGAGGCAGACGACGTCGGCGTCGATCCGCTCGCCGTCGGGCATGACGCAGGTGATGCGCGAGGCCTCCTCGGCGACGTGGAAGTTCGTGACCACGTGGCCCGCGGGGCTCACGATGACGCCGCTGCCCGCCGACGGGAACCGGACCGCCCGCCCCTGCCGGAAGACCCGCGAGACGACGCCGATGTTCACGAGGCAGGGGTAGACCTGGTCGCGCGCGAGCGCGATGGCCTTCTGGAGCGCCTCCTCCTGCGGTTCGCCCGCGAGCGCGAGGGAGGAAAGCAGGAAGAGGGCGGCGGAAAGGCGTCGTTTCATCGGCTCCTCGGGCGGAAAGACTACCACCGTGAAGGTGGAAACGGGGGGGGCCGGGGGGGCGGGCCCCCGGAGCCCCCTCACGACTTGACCGTGATCGGAAGCCGCGCCAGGTAGATCATCGTGCGGTCGTCGTCCGTCGCGGCCTGCTCCGCGAGGAACTTCAGGTCCATCGGGACGACGCCCGAGTGCACGACCTCGCCGTTCACCTTGACGACGACGGGCTTCGAGAGGTCGAAGAGCGGCTCCCCGAGGTAGAGCTCGAACGCGGCGATGCCGTCCGCGCGCACGTCGACGACGTTATCCTTCGCCTCCGCGCGGATCGTGCCGAAGGGCTTGCCGCGGCGGAACGCATCCTCCGGCCGCGCGTCGGGGAACCTGCCCTCCTTCTCGATCGTCTCCGCGCCGCGCTGCAGTCTCAGCTTGAAGGCGTCGCCGAACGTCTTCCCGCGGAGCATGCCCTGGAGGTCGGTGATGTCGCCGATCTCCTTGCCGTCGAACCCGACGAGGATGTCGCCCTCCTCGATCCCGAGCGCCGCGGCGGGCATCCCCTCCTGCACCTCGGTGACCATCACGCCCGGGCCCTCGAACGCCTGGTCGATCACGACGCCGATGCGGATGCGCCCCGGCGGCAGCTTCGGGTTCACGTCGGGGAACTCCGCGCCCTTCCGCCCGCCGACCGCGGTGACCCGGAGCCAGCGGACGCGGCCTCCCCCCGCGCCCTCCCAGACGACCGCCTTCGGGTGCGGGTCGCGGCGCTGCTCCGCCATCCACGCCGCGATGGCGGGGCGTTCCCCGGGAAGGTAGCTCGGGTCGTGGCCGAAGTCCGGGATCTCGCGCCACGTCACGGCCGCGCCGAGCTCCCGCATCGCGTCGATGATCGGCTTCATGCCCGCCGACGGGTAGAGCTGGTCGTCCGTCGTGCTGACGGCGTAGACCGGGACGTTCGCGAACCCGCGCAGGTGGACCTCGAGCCCGCCCGCCTGCGCGACCGCGACGTGGCCGTTGAGCGGGATGACGCCCGCGAAGGGCGTCGGCGCCGCGAGCGCGAGGTAGAAGCTGCCGGAGCCGCCGTCGGAGAAACCAGTCGCGAAGACGCGGTTCTCGTCCACGTTGTAGAGGCGGCGCGTCTCCGCGAGGACGGAGAGGACGTTGCCCGAGCCGACCCCGGTCCACCACTCGGCTCCCTTCTCGCCCGCGGGGATCGCGAGGATGAAGTCCTTCTCCGCGGCGTGCTCCGCCCAGAAGAACTTCATCTGCTCGAGCCCGGCGTGGTCGAGCGGGGGCGTGCGCGACACGCCGCCGTGCATGTCCGCGAGGAACGGGTACCGCTTCTCCGGCGTGTAGCCTTCCGGGACGAAGAGGAGGCAGTCGCGCTCCTTCCCGTCGCTCCCCGTGACCGTCCGCTCGAGCCAGCCGGTCGGGACGTCCGCCGCGTACGCGCGTCCGAGCGCGAACAGCCTCGCGACCTCGCGCGGGTCCGGCTTTCCGGCGACGAGCGCCTCGACGAGCCTCGCGCGCTCCGAGGGCTCCGTCGCCGCGAGGATCTTCCCGACGAGCAGCTCCGTGTCGTCCGCGACGGCGAACGTGGCGAGCGCGAGCAGGATGGGGACGGTTCTCATGGCGCCTCCGGGCCGAAGGCGCGATTGTAGCCCCGGCGCGCGATGGAGGGGGGCGCGGGGGGAGGTCAGTGCGCGAGGGTGTGGCGCGGCGACCCCGTGCTGTACTCCGCCTTCCACCAGTGCGGATCGCCCGGCTCGGCGTACGTCACCCCCTCGGGCACCGCATGGGCCGCGCGGAAGGGGTGCTTCAGGCGCACGAAGACGCTCCCCGGCTCCGGCCAGCCGAGCGACGACTCCGCGATCTCGTTCCCGGCGGCGCGCTCGGCGTCGAGGATGCTCCGGAGCGCCGGGTGGAGCTTCCCGAGCGCGGGCGCGTCGAGCGTCTCGCGCCAGCGCTCCTTCGTGACCGCATGCTCGCCCGCTTCCTCGACAAACCCGCACCCCGCGAGCACCCGCGCCGTGGCCTCGTCCGCCGCGCGCGTCCGCACCTCCGCGAGCGAGAGGTTCCGGAACGCGAGATCGAGGAGCATGCCGACCGCGAAGGACGCGTAGCCCTTCCCGCGGGAGCCCGGCGCGACGTAGACGAGGACCTCGCGCGCGGCGCCCTTGCCGATGCCGCCGAGGCGGCAGAGGCCGACGACCACGCCCTTGTCCTCGATCGCGAACGCGAAGGAGGTCCCCGCCTCGCGTCCCGCCGTCTCCCGCGCGACGAGGTCCGCGCCGCCCTTCCCGAGATGCGGCGCGAACGCGGGGTCTGTCCGGAACGCGTCGAGGTCCGCCGCGTGCTTCACGAGCAGCATGTACACGCCCGCGGTCCGCTTCATGCCTTCCTCCTTCATCGTGCGAGCCAAAAGCCGAGGACGAATCCGCCGGCTCCCGCGAGGATGCCCGCGGGGATCGCCACGTAGTAGAGCCCCCACGCCGCGCGCTCGCCCGCGTAGTTCGTGACGCCCCTGCGTTCCGCAAGGTGCGTCCCGAACACGAGGCCCGCGGTCGCCGCGAGGAGGCCCATGGGGATGCCGAAGAGCAGGCCGAGGACGAAGCCCCCCCCTCCTCCCTCGCGCACCCACCACGCCCCCTGGAACCCCGCGATGAACCCGCCGACGGCGCCGAGCGGGCCGCCGATCGTCCCGGCGAGGAGGCCGCGGCGCCCCTCGCGCTCCGGCATGCGCAGCGCGAGGATCCCGTACGCCGCGAGCGTGCCGGCGAGAAAGCCGACCGGCGCGGCGAGGAGCCCGGCGACGATCGCGATGAGCCAGTTCACGCGCGGGATGATACGGGGGCAGGCCAGCGCCGCCCCCGGAGCCCCCTCGCATCCTGCGCCGCGCGGGAACCGGTGCCCCGGAGGCTACGATCACGCGGTCGTGGACGGGTTCGTCCTCTCGGTGTTCCTCCTCGTCTACCTGGGGATGATCCTCGGTGGGCTGCCCGGGCTCGCGCTCGACCGGACCGGCGTCGCGCTGCTCGGCGCGATCACGCTGCTCGCCCTTCGGCGGCTCTCGCCCGAGGAGGCGGTGGCCGCCGTGGACGCGCCGACGATCGGGCTGCTCTTCGGGCTCATGGTGCTGTCGGCGCAGCTCCGGCTCGGCGGCTTCTACGGATGGGTCACGCGCCGCGTCGCCGACGCCCGCGTCTCGCCTTCGGGGCTCCTCTTCCTGCTGATCGTCGTGGCGGGCGGGCTCTCCGCGCTCCTCTGCAACGACATCATCTGCCTTGCCATGGCGCCGGTCCTCGCCGAGGGGTGCCAGCGCCGCCGGCTGGATCCCGTGCCCTTCCTGCTCGGGCTCGCGTGCGCGAGCAACGTCGGCTCCGCGGCGACGCTCATCGGCAATCCGCAGAACATGCTCGTGGGCCAGACGCTCGGGCTCTCCTTCGGCGGCTACCTGGCGGAGGCAATCATCCCGTCGGCTCTCGGCCTCCTCGCGACGTGGGCCGTGCTCGCGTGGCTCTATCGCGGGAAGTGGGAGCGCGACGGCGTCGCCGCTGCCGTCGATGCGCCGAGGTTCGACCGCTGGCAGACGGGCAAGGGCCTCCTCGTGCTCGCGGCGCTGGTCGGGGCGTTCCTCGTCGCGCCGTGGCCGCGCGAGGTCGTGGCGCTCGCGGCCGGCGGGATCGTGCTGCTCTCGCGCCGGATGGCGTCGAGGCGGATGCTCGGCCTCGTCGACTGGCACCTGATCCTGCTCTTCCTCGGGCTCTTCGTCGTGAACGCCGCGCTCGGGAAGACCGGCATGGCCGCGCACGGGCTCGAGGCGCTCGAGCGGGGCGGCGCCGACGTGCGCCAGCCGGCATGGCTCTTCGCGGTCACCGTGCTGCTCTCGAACCTCGTCTCGAACGTGCCGGCGGTGATGCTCCTCCTGCCCGCCGCGGAGCACAGGGACGCCGGGGTGATCCTCGCGCTCGCGAGCACCTTCGCGGGGAACCTCCTGCTCGTCGGCAGCATCGCGAACCTGATCGTCGCGGAGCAGGCCGTGCGCCTCGGGATCCGGATCACGTGGCGCGAGCACGCGCGCGCGGGGATCCCGGTGACGCTCCTGACGCTTCTGATCGCCGCGCTCTGGCTCGCGGTCTGAAGGTCCGGCGCGGACCCCGCCGGGTGCGGCACCAATGCCGCACCCGAACATCCCAAGTAGCCAGCCAGCAACGACTTGCGTCTTAACAATCCGTGAGGGACACCCAGAAGCAGCGGCGGGTGGCGAAACGCCTGAAGCGGCGTTCGAGGCGCGCGCGCGCGCGGCTGCTCGCCGCGGCCTGCCAGCCGTACACGAGGCCCGTCGCGTGCAGCAGCGTCTCCCGGTCGTCGCCCTTCGCCAGCGGGTCGAGGAGCGGCTCCGTCATCGCCACGTCCTGCAGGAGGCCGAGGCAGTCCTGGATGTCCGAGAGCGCCGACGCGTAGCGGCCCGGCGCCTTCCCCGGGAAGACGTCGAGGAAGAACTCGACCGCGTACCGGAGCTGCTTCAGGCGGATGCGCAGCCGGTGGAGCCCCTCGGCATCGAGGCGCTCGAGGTGCGCCCCGGCGCGCATCGCCTTCTCGTGGCGCCCCGCGAGCACGGCGCGGGCGGCGTCGACCACCGGCGCCGTCGCCTCCCAGCCCTCCGCGAGCGCGCGCGAGAGGTCGAGCAGCAGCCGCGTGTACCGCGGATCCTCGACGGCGGAGCGCACGCGCTCGTACGCCTTCTCGCGCGCCCCCGCGCCGCGCGCCGCGAGGAGCGCGAGACTCGCGTCGCCCGGCAGCGTGGCCCGGAGCGGCGCGAGCGTCTCCGCGAGGAACACGTCCCACTCGCGCGCCGCGGCCATCTCCCCCGTGAGCCAGCGGATCTCCCGCGAGAGCCTTCCGCTCCAGATGCCGGGAAGCGAGTCGCGGAAGACCGAGATGGCCGAGCGCAGCCGGCGCGTCGCGACGCGCATCTGGTGGACGCCCTCCGCGTCCTCGCCCCGGAGCGCGCACGCCTCGTTCGCGCGCAGGTGGGAGATGCAGCTCGCCGCGATCCGGCGGAACCCCTCGCCCGCGGTCAGCGTCGCGTCGAGCGCGACCCGCTGGGCCTTCCGTGCGGTGGGGGTCCGGGGCGCCAGGAGCGCGTAGCCGCGTGCCGTGAGATCCGCGTCCGAGAGCCGGAACGGGCACTCCCGGTGGAGCCGGCCCGCGAGCTGGTAGATCTGCGCCTCCTTCCCCGCGAGGAGCTCGAGCGTGCCCACGCGGAACGGGACCGTCCTCTCTTGGGCGGCGAGCTCGCCCGTCTCGAGCACGAGGCGGGCCTCGCCGCCCCCCGGCAGGCGGATGCGCCGCTCCGCGCGCGCGTGCACCGCGGAGAACACGGGCGCGAGGCGCGCCTCGATCTCCGGGCGCAGCAGGAGATCGCGCGCCGGGCCCTCCGGCAGCACGCCGGGCGCGGGCCCGTCGCCGACGAGGTCCGCGTGCCACTCGCTCGCCGGAGTGCGCGCCGGCGCGGCCTCGCCCTGCCCGTTCCCGCCGCCGAGCGTCACCGACTGGACGCGCCGCTCGCGCTCGCGATCGATGCGAACGGCGACGCCTTGGGCGAGGAGGTCGTGCTCCGGCGTGTCGAACCAGAGGCTCACGATCTCGCGCGAGGAGAGCTCGCCCGCCGCGTGCGCCAGGAGGTAGGGGCTCTCCGCGAGGCGCGCCGCCTCGTCGGCCCCGAGCTCGAACCTTAGCGTGCTAGCCATGTTCGTCGCCGTGGCGGATCTTCCATTCCTTCTTCTTGCGGGACCAGGACACGATCGAGATCACCGGCGCGCCGCCCGCGTGCAGCTCCCTCCAGCCGGAGGCGACGCGCAGGTGCGCGAGCGCGCACGGGGGGAGGAACTTCCCCTTCTCCGGCTCCTTCGCCGTCCCGCCGCCGAGATGGCGCACGAGGTCCTCGATCCCCGGGTTGTGGCCGACGAGGAGGATGCGCCGCGCCTCCGCCGGGGCGCCGCCGAGCACGTCGAGGAGCGTCGTCACGTCCGCCTCGTAGACGCGCTCGTCCCATCGCACCATCTCCGCCGCGAGGCCCAGCTCGTCGACAAGGAGCTCCGCCGTCTCCCGCGTGCGTCGCGAAGGGGAGGCGAGGATGCAGTCGGGGACGAGCTCGCGGGTCCTCATCCACCGCGCGATCCGCGGCGCGTCCTTGCGGCCGCGGCGCGTCAGCGCCCGCTCGTAGTCCGTCCCCGAATCCGGGGATCGCGACGCCTTCGCGTGGCGCAGGAGGAGGAGTTCGCGCCCGGGGGAAGCGGACTCCGCCGCGGATGTGGACATGGCCTCCATCTTGCCCGGCGCCGCCAGCGAAGCCCAACGGCGCCTCGTCCCAGTCCTTGAAGAATGCGACAAGGCGTGTCCAACCCGCGCAACGGGTACGGGACGCGGCGCGACCCGCCTATAATGAGGGGGTTGCGGCGCGCGAAGGGCCGCGACACATCGAGGGCACCCATGCAAGAGTCCGAACTGCAGGCCGCCTTGGGCGAGGAGCCGCGCGCGAAGCGCGCGCCGCGTCCGCCCAAGGAACAGGCTCCGCCCCTCGCGCAGGGGGCGGCGCCCGAGGGCGCCTCCCCCCCGGCGGCGCCGGCCCCCGAAGCCCCCCCGGTTCCGCGCGCGGAGACGCCTCCGGCGGACCTCCGGCCGTTGCCCGCGCCCGATGCGAAGGGCGCCCTCGACCTCGCGCATCCCGCCCTCTACCTCAATCGCGAGCTCACCTGGCTCAACTTCAACTTCCGCGTGCTCCAGGAGGCGGAGGACGCGCGCACGCCGCTTCTCGAGCGCGTGAAGTTCCTCGCGATCGTCGCGGGCAACGTCGACGAGTTCTTCCAGAAGCGCATCGGAGGCCTCAAGCAGCAGATCGGCGCCGGGATGCTCCGCCCGTCGGTCGACGGCCGCACGCCGCAGGAGCAGCTCGTCGAGTGCATGCGGGTGGTGCGCCTGCTCCGGGACCGCAAGCGCGCGCTGCTCGCGCAGCTCCTCGAGGAGCTCGCGCGCCACGGTCTCGCGCCGCTCCGCTACGTCGACCTGACCGACGAGGAGCGGGCCTGCCTGCGCGAGGAGTACCAGAGAAACATCTTCCCGCTCGTGACGCCGCAGGGCACCGACCCGGCGCATCCGTTCCCGTTCATCTCGAACCTGTCGCTCAACCTGCTCGTCACGCTGCGCTATCCGCAGGACCAGGAGACGCTGCTCGCGCGCGTGAAGGTGCCGGTCGGCGGAGGCATCCCGCGCTTCCTCAAGCTGCCCAACCGCGGCGCCTTCGTGCGGATCGAGAGCGTGATGGCGCACAACCTCGACCTCCTCTTCCCGGGGATGGAGGTGGAGGGGTTCTCGCTCTTCCGCGTGACGCGCAACGCGAACACGGGCCGCGACGAGGAGCGCGCCGAGGACCTGCTCGCGGTGATCGAGTCGGAGCTGCGCGAGCGGAAGCTCGCCCCGGTCGTCCGTCTCGAGGTCGCCATGGCGATGGCGCCGCACCACCGCTCGATGCTCGCCGCCGAGCTCGGCCTCGACGAGAAGAACGACGTGCTCGAGGTGGACGGCATGCTCGGCCTGCGCGACCTGATGGAGATCGCGAGGCTTCCGGTCCCGGAGCTGCGCGACCCGCCGCACTACCCGGCCGACCATCCCGACCTCGTGCCCGACCGGAACATCTTCCACGTCATCCGCGACGCGGGCTCGATCCTCCTGCACCATCCCTACCAGTCCTTCTCGAACTCGGTCGAGCGGTTCCTCCTCGAGGCGAGCCGCGATCCGAAGGTGCGCGCGATCAAGATGACGCTCTACCGGACCTCCGCGGAGTCGAAGACGGTCGAATACCTGATCGACGCCGCGCGGAACGGGAAGCAGGTGGCCGTGGTGGTCGAGCTGAAGGCGCGCTTCGACGAGGAGGCGAACATCCGATGGGCGAACCGGATGGAGGAGGCGGGCATCCACGTCACCTACGGCGTGGTGGGGCTGAAGACCCACTGCAAGGTGATCCTCGTCGTCCGGCAGGACCATAACGGCCTCAAGCGGTACGCGCACATCGGCACGGGCAACTACCACGCCGGGACGGCGCGGCTCTACACCGACCTCGGGCTCCTCACGAGCGACCCCGCGGTCGGCCAGGACGTCACCGAGCTCTTCAACTACCTGACGACCGGCTACAAGCCGCGCCGCAACTACCAGGAGCTGCTCGTCTCCCCGAAGACCTGCAAGCCGGGGCTGCTCCGCCGCATCCGCCGCGAGGCGGAGTGGCGCGCGAAGGGCCAGGAGGCGGCGATCCAGATCCGCGCCAACGCGCTCGAGGATCCCGACGTGACGCGCGAGCTCTACCTCGCGTCGCAGGCCGGCGTGAAGATCGACCTGATCCTCCGGGACACCTGCCGGCTGCGCCCGGGTGTCCCCGGCCTGTCGGAGAATGTCCGCGTCGTGAGCATCGTCGGGCGCTTCCTCGAGCATGGCCGGGTCTACTACTTCCGCAACGGCGGCGAGGAGGAGTACTTCATCGGCTCCGCGGACCCGATGCAGAGAAACCTCGAGAGCCGCGTCGAGGTCCTCGCCCCCGTGAAGGACGCCGCGCTGCGGAAGGACCTGCGCCTGCTGCTCGACACGCAGCTCGCCGACCGGCGCTCGGCCTGGGACATGCGCCCGGACGGCAGCTACGTGCAGCGCGACGCGGGCGACCCGCCCGCGAAGTCGAGCCAGCAGGCGCTGGTCGAGTGGGCGGAGAAGCGCATGAAGGAGGCGACGCGCCTCCGGAAGCGCAAGCCGGAGGGGATCCAGCGCCGCAATGTCCGGTAGCAAGCCCTCGGTCCGCCGGGATCGGCACGTCCGTCCGGCGGCCCGCGTCGCGTCGAAGGCCGTCCAGGGGCCCCCGGCGGGCCCGCCGGAGCCCGATCCGAGGCGGGAGCCTCCCCCGATGACCGAGCCGGAGAGCGTCGCCGCCGTGGATTTCGGATCGAACTCCTTCCACCTCCTCGTCGCACGCGTGACGAACGGCGTCCCCACGATCGTGGACCGGCTGCGCGAGCCGATCCAGCTCGCGTCGGGCCTCGACGACGAGGGACGGCTCACGCGTCGGGCGCGGCAGCGGGCGCTCGAGTGCATCGAGCGGTTCGGGCAGCGCCTCCGGAACCTCGCGCCCCACCGGGTCCGCGCCGTGGGGACGAGCGCGCTGCGCGAGGCGAAGAACGCGCGCGAGTTCCTCGCCGAGGCGGAGCGCGCGCTCGGCCACCCGATCGAGGTTGTCGCCGGCCGCGAGGAGGCGCGCCTCATCTACCTGGGCGTCTCGCACAACCTGAAGGACGAGCCCGGGCGCCGGCTGGTCGTGGACATCGGCGGCGGGAGCACCGAGTGCATCCTCGGCGAGCGGTTCGAGCCGCTGCTCGTGGACAGCCTCGAGATGGGGTGCATCGGCTTCTCCCGGCGCTACTTCCCCGGAGGGGCGATCCGGAGGCGGCGCTACGACGAGGCGGTGCTCGCGGCGCGCCTCGAGGTGCGCGGCGCCGCCGCCCGGTTCAGGGAGCTGGGCTGGCAGGGCGCGGTCGGCTCCTCCGGGACGATCAGCGCGGTCGAGCAGGCGCTCCGCGGGAGCGGCTGGAGCGACGGCGGGATCACGGCGCGCGGCCTCGGACGGCTCGTGGACCGGATCGTCGATCTCGGGCACGTGGACCGGCTCGACCTGCCCGGGCTCAAGGAGGAGCGTCGCCCCGTGCTGCCGGGCGGGCTCGCGATCCTCCAGGCGGTGTTCGAGGGGTTCGGCCTCGACCGGATGGAGACGTCGTACGGCGCGCTCCGCGAGGGCGTGCTCTTCGACCTCCTCGGCCGGCTGCAGCACGAGGACGCGCGCGACCGGACGATCCGCGCGTTCGAGGAGCGCTACCACGCGGACCGGGCGCAGGCGGAGCGGGTCGAGAAGGCCGCGCTCGCCTTCCTCGAGCAGGTCGCCGGGACGTGGAAGCTCGACCGCGAGGAGGGGGCGCGCTTCCTGTCCTGGGCGGCGCGCCTGCACGAGATCGGGCTCGTGCTCTCCTTCGAGGGCCACCACCGGCATGGCGCGTACATCGTGCAGAACGCGGACATGCCGGGCTTCTCGAAGGACGACCAGGAGCTGCTCGCGACGCTCATCGGGACGCACCGGAGGAAGCTCCGCCGCGTGGACTTCCGCCATCTGTCCGCGCGGACGCGGGAGACGGCGATCCACCTCGCGGTGCTGCTGCGGCTCGCCGTGCGCTTCCACAGGAGCCGCGCCGCGATCCCGCTGCCCGCCGTGAAGCTCATGGCGCACAAGAGCGGGCTCGTCGTCGAGCTGCCCGAGGGCTGGCTCGACAAGAACCCGCTGACGCGCACCGACCTCGAAGCCGAAGTCGAGCGCCTCGCCCCCCTCGGCGTGGATTTCCAGGTCAACGGTTAACCTGCGGGGGCGGCACAACTCGTTCCAGGATAACGGGTTACGCGGGATCGGGTGCGGAACTCGTTCCGCAGGGCATGGGGGCGTAGGGGGGCCGATCGACCGCGGCTGCGAGCGGCTGCGTCCTTGCTCCGCGCCGGGCCACGCAAGTACAACAGCGCCGTGCGCTTCCTGATCATCATCCTCCTCGCGGGCCTCGCGTCCGCCGGGGATCTCGACGAGGCGAAGCGCCTGCTCGACGAGACGCAGGAAGGGGACGTGCGCCGCGGCGCGGAGGCGTGCGCGAAGGCGAACAACGTCGAGGGCGCGGAGCTGCTGCTCGCGGTCCTGCGCCGCACGGAGCGGGGGCGCGGGCTCGCGCCCGCCCACTACCGCGACATCGCCTGGGACGCGCTCCTCGCGCTTACGGACCCGTATGCCCGGGGGCGCATCGAGCGCGAGCTCAAGACGAACCGGAAGAACGCCGCCGTGCGGATGTGGTGCGCGGAGCTCCTCGGCCTCTGGGGCGACGCCGCCTTCGCGCCGGCGCTCGTCGCCGCCTGCGCCGACGGGAACGACGGCGTGAAGCAGTGGGCTGCGCGCTCGCTCGGCCTGCTCCGCTACGAGCCGGGCACCAAGGCGCTCGAGCCGCTGACGCGGGACACCGACCCGTTCGTGCGCGCGAACGCGCTCGAGGCGCTGGCCCGCATCGACCCGCCGAGGCAGCGCGAGCGGTTCCTCTCGGCCGTCGCCCGCGACGCGGACGGCGGCGTCCGGTGCGCGCTGCTCGGCGCGCTGCCGGCCATCTACCCCGACGAGGCGCTCGCCACGAGCGCGGCGCGCGGCCGCGAGGATCCCGACTGGCGCCCGCGGATGCAGGCCGCGGGCAACCTTGCGGCGATCCGGACGAAGGAGAGCGTGGACGCGCTCGTCGAGCGCGCGGCCGACGGCCGGCCGGCGGTGGCGGAGCGCGCGATGGAGGCGCTGCGCCGGATGACGGGCAAGGAGATCCGCGACGCGGACGGCTGGGGCTCCTGGTGGCGCGCGAGCCGCGAGACCTTCTCGTTCCCGGAGGCGGTGGGGTCCGGGGAGGAGGGGGCGGCGGAGCACAGGACGGTCGCCTACGGCATCCCGCTCGCGAGCGACCACGTCGCCTTCGTGATCGACGCCTCGGCGCGGATGTCGGACAAGCTCAAGGCGACGGGCACGTCGAAGGCCGACGCGGCGCGCGAGGAGCTGTCGCGGGTCCTCGGCGAGCTGAAGGGGCGCCTCGTCTTCAACGTCTACACGTACCGCGAGGAGATCGAGTCGTTCCGCAAGAAGCCGGTGGCGCTCGACCCGAAGCAGCGCGAGAAGGCCGTCGAGTTCCTCAAGGGGAAGACGACGGCCGGCGCGAAGGACATCTGGAAGGTGCTCGAGACGGTCGTCTCCGACCCGGACATCGACACGGTCTACCTGCTCTCGTCCGGCGAGCCCGACGTCGGTCTCTACGTGCACTGGAACCGGGTCACGAGCCACCTCGCGGACCTGAACCGCTTCCACAAGGTCGTGGTGCACACGGTCGTCTACTCGGAGCGGCAGTGGTACAAGGACCAGCTCCAAAAGATCGCGGAAGCGACCGGCGGCCGCTTCCAGGCGTTCGAGTAGGTCAACGGTCGACCTGTCCGGGCGCCGGAAGTCCCTCGGCTGCAAGGGCCTGACGCCGACGGGGTGCGCCAGCGGTGGCGCAGGTGTGGGGGGCTCCCGATCCCTTCGAGACGTGACGGGAATCCGCCCCCGGCGGGTATTCCTAGGACGGATGACCGAGCCGTCGGCCGAAGCGCTCCTCCAGCACGCCGGGTTCCTCCGCGCCCTCGCAAGGAGCCTTCTCCTCGACGAGGGGCACGCGGAGGACGTCGTCCAGGAGACCTGGCTCGCGGCGCTCCGGCGGCCGCCGCCCGAAACCGGCGCCCGCGGCTGGCTCGCCGCCGTCACGAGGAACCTCGCGCTCAAGCGGCTTCGCACCGAGACCCGCGCGCGGCACCGCGAGACCGCCTCCGCCCGAGCGGACGCGCAGCCCGCGACAAGCGACGTCGTCGGCAAGCTCGAGCTCCACCGCCTCCTCGTCGATGCCGTCCACCGCCTCGATGAGCCCTACCGCGCCGCGATCGTCCACCGCTACTTCGAGGATCTCCCGCCGCGCGAGATCGCGGGCCGCCTCGGCATCCCCGTGCGCGCCGTCGAGACGCGCCTCCGCCGCGCGCTCGGGCGCCTCCGCGATGATCTCGACGCGGCGCACGCGGGCGACCGCCGCGCGTGGTCCCTCCCCCTCCTCGCGCTCCTCCCCCTTCCCCGCACCGGCGTCCCGACAACCCTGCTAGGAGTCCTCATGGGCAAGACGCAAATCGCCATCGCGGGCGCCGTCGCCGCGCTCTGCTTCGTCGCCGGCTGGTCTCTCAAGGGCGACGGCGAAGGCACGCCCCGCGCCGCGCGGGAGACAGCCGCCGCGGTCCCCGGTCCGGAGACCGAGCGGCTGAAGCAGGAGCTCGCATCCGAGCGCGCGCTGCGGCTCGAGGCCGAGGAGAAGCTGCGCAAGGCCTCCGCGCCGGCGGAAGTGGGGGGGGTCCGGGGGCCCTTCGAGGCCGCCACGGAGTCCGTGAAGGGCCCGCGCTTCCTCTTCCCCGAGCACGAGAAGGTGCTCGGCGAGATCGACTGGGACGAGGTCGGGACGTCGACGGCGAAGCTCGCGCCGCTCCTCGCGGAGCTCCTCGACACGCTCGAGAAGACGGGCGACATCCCGCCCACGCTCGTCGGCGAGATCCAGAGGTGGAACGCGCAGCTCGTCGCCGTCGCGCTCAAGGTCGACGCGGCGGGGCTCCCGGGCCACGGCGTCAACGGCTCGTTCACGCACCCGGCCGTCGACGTCAACGTCATCCACGCGACGCTCAAGGCGGGCGGCAGCGCACTCACCGGCGAGCAGGAGGAGCGCCTCGGCGAGATCGGGCGCCGCTACGCGGACGAGGAGGCCCGGCGCGCCGCCTCCTATCCGGAGGGTACGCCCGAGCTCAGGAAGATCGCCGACGAGGCCGCGCTCAAGGACCGCTTCTATGCCGAGGTGGACGGCGTGCTCACCGAGGGGCAGCGCGACTTCCTCCACCCGGAGAGCGTGCGCGGGATGACGCAGCTCGACCTCTTCTCGTCCGGGATCATGACCTACCTGGAGATCCGGCCGCTCGACGTGAAGGACCGCGAGGTCGCCGTGAGGCAGATGACCGACAAGCACCTCGAGAAGTTCGGCCTCGACCCGGCGTCGCGGCCGGTCGTCGAGCAGCTCGTCCGCGGCTGGGCCGAGAAGGTCGCCGAGGCGGGCCTCGACGCGCCGCGCGAGAAGGACGTGAAGATGCCGCTGCTCACGCGCGCGGAGCGCGTCCGCAAGGCCGCGCTGCTCCAGCTCGAGCTCTGGGACGAGATGCGGCGCCGCGTTGCCATGACCGACGAGCAGAAGAGGAAGCTCGCCGCCGAGACGAACATCGTCGTCCCGTTCCGCTGACCCCCCCGCGCCCCCCCGAAACCCCCTCGCGGCGTACAATCGGCCGGCGATGGGCCGCGCGATCCTCCTCGGGCTCTGCCTTGCCGCCGCGGCGTTCGCCTCGGCCGACGAGCGCGTGGTCGAGGCGAAGGCGCTCTACGACGAGGGCCGCTACGACGAGGCGCTCGCCGCCTGGACCGACGTGGTGAAGACCTGCCGCGCGCACGCGTCCGTGACCTCGGGCGACGCGCACTGGTACGCGGCGCAGTGCCACGCGCGGCTCGGCCGGACACAGGAGGCCGCGGACCTGCTTGCCACGTACGTGAAGGCGCACCCTGAGGGCGCCGGCGAGTTCCGCGCGCAGCGGGCGATCTTCGACCTCTGGGTCGACGCGGGCGACGCCGCGCGCGCGCAGGCGGCGGGCGCCGCGCTCCTGCGCAAGTACCCCGACGCCAAGGGCTGCTACGCCGTCCTGCGCACGTATCTCGAGAGCGGCTGGAGGCCGCCGAAGCTCCTGACGTCGTACGACGCGCTGTCGTACTGGACGTTCGAGCGCACCGACGGCCGCAAGGATCCCGACCTCCGGCTCGCCTTCCTCGACCTGCTCGAGAAGCTCTTTCCGCGCGAGACATCGGTGAAGGAGGGCGGCACGCTCTACTCCCGCGCGTGGTGCCACCTGAAGGCGGGCCGGTACCGGGAGGCCATCGACCACTGCGAGACCTACCTCCGCAAGTTCCCGGCGGGGAAGTCGGAGGATTTCGTCCGCATGACGGCGGCCGAGGCGCTCCTCCGGCTCGATCCGCCGGACGCGGCCAAGGCGCAGAAGCACCTGAACGCGATCCTCGCCGACCCGAAGGCGCGCAACCGCGAAGAGGCGGAACGGCTCATGGTGGCCGCGCGCTCGGGGGGGGCCACGGTGCAGCTCTCGGCGGGGCTTCCGAAGGCGGAGGGGCTCGGCCGCACCGTCCTGCTCACGAACCTCTCGGCGGGCGACGCGCGGCTCCGCGCGCTCGATGGATGGAGGGGGGCGCGGGGGGCGGAAGTCGTGCGATTTGAGGGCGCCGACGTCCAGGAGGCCGCGAAGGACCTTGCGCGGATCGGCCCCGAGTTCGTCGCGGTCGCGGTTCCGCCGACGACCGTGGACATCAACTTCCATTTCGGGATGCTCGAGCTCTGCCGGAACCTCGACGAGGACCCGATGCCGGACTTCCACTTCGGCTACCTCTGCGCGCGCGACGCGAAGGACCTCGCGGCCTTCGCCGCCCGCATCCTCGAGAAGGAGGCGCGCGGAGGCGTCGAGGCGGGCGAGACCGTGGACCTCCGGCAGACGGGGTTGGTCGCGGGACTCGACCTGATCTTCCACATCGGCCACGGCCAGGCGTGGTGCGTCGAGGGGATGCTCACGGGCGAGGAGATCGCGCAGCTGTCGCTGCCGAAGGCGCCGGTCGTCTTCTCGGGCGCGTGCTTCAACGGCGTCCTCTCGCGGAGCTGGCACGACAGCGCGCTGAAGCCCGCCTTCCTGCCGCCGAAGGAGATCGAGCCGACGCGGCTCGTCTCCCTCGCGTGGGTGCATGCGGGCGCCTCCGCGCTCCTCGCGGCGCTCGAGGGGGACCGCGGCGAGATGGCGGCGGCCGAATGGGAGTACTTCCGCTCCACCGCGGCGCCGCTCGGCGAGGTCGTCGGGCTCGAGTACCGGCTCGCCTTCACGAGCCTCCCGGAGACGTTCGGGAGCTTCCCCCGCTACGTGCCCGGCCGCGCGAAGCGCACGGGCTTTTACGACGTGATGCTGCGCGGCATGGTCTCGCGGCTCCTGCTCTCGGACCCGGGCTTCCGTCCCCTCCGGGAGCCGCTCGCCGCGCCCGTCACGCCCGCCTCCGCCGCGCGCGACGAGGCGACCGGCGCGGTGACCGTCACGGTCGAGGCCGGCGGAGCGCGCACGGGGTATGTGCCCTTCACGTTCATCAACGTCCTCCCGAAGAGCGGCCGGGGCGTCTTCGACCGGCGCCTCTACGCGCGCGTCGAGCTTCCGGGCGACCCCGCCGTGCGGTACGGCCCGCCCGCGGTCCGCGCGGAGCTGGAAGGCGCGGAGATCCCGCTCACGCGCCACCACGTGAAGCACGAGGTGTGGGGCGGACGGCGGTTCGTGAACGTGCAGGCGGAGTCCGAGGACGGCCGCCTCGCGCGGCCCGGCGCGAAGGCGACGTTCGTCCTTCCCGCGGTGAACTGACTCGTCGCATGGGGCGGCGGATGCCGCCGCGGCGAGCCGCCGGCCGGCCTCCGATCGAGGGCTCGGCGCGTCCCGTAGGATGTCCCTCCCGATGCTCGCATTGAAGTCCGTCGGCAGCCCGGCCCTCTGGGCCGGCTTCGTCGGTCTCATCCTCGTCTTCCTCGCGCTCGACCTCTTCGTCTTCCACCGGAAGGTGCACGCGGTGTCGATGCGCGAGGCGCTTGTCTGGAGCGTGGTCTGGGTGGTCATCGCGATGCTCTTCGCGGGGTTCGTCTACCTGGAGTTCGGCGGAACGCGGGCGGTCGAGTTCGTGACGGGGTACCTGATCGAGAAGTCCCTCTCGGTGGACAACCTGTTCGTGTTCGTCCTCATCTTCACGGCCTTCAAGATCCCGGCCGTGTACCAGCACCGCGTGCTCTTCTGGGGCATCCTGTCGGCGCTCGTCCTGCGCGCCGCGATGATCCTCGGCGGCGCCGTCCTGCTCGAGCGGTTCCACTGGCTGATGTACGTGTTCGGGGGCTTCCTCGTCCTCACGGGCCTCAAGATGGCCTGGCAGAAGGAGCGCGAGGTGCGGCTCGAGGACAAGATCGCGTTCCGCGTCCTCGCCCGCCTCATCCCGGCGACGAACACCCTCGACGGATCGCGCTTCGTGACCCGGCGGGACGGGCGGACCTACGCGACGCCGCTCCTCTTCACGCTCCTCCTCGTCGAGATCACCGACGTCATCTTCGCCGTGGACTCGATCCCGGCGATCTTCGCCGTGACGATGGACCCCTTCATCGTGTTCACGTCGAACATCTTCGCGATCCTCGGGCTCCGCTCGCTCTACTTCCTGCTCGCGGGCGCCGCCGACCGCTTCCACTACCTGAAGTTCGGCCTCGCGGTCGTGCTCGTGTTCATCGGCGCGAAGATGATCTACGTGCTCCTTTTCGGCGCGAAGGTCCCCGCGTACATCTCGCTCGGCGTGGTGGGCATCGTGCTCGGCACCTCCATCGCCCTCTCCCTCGCGCGGAAGCCGTCGTGACCGTCACGGCAGGCGCGGGCGCAAGTCCCGCGCCTGCAATCTGTTGCGACGGACGGGTGCGGCATGCGTGCCGCACGACCGTCAGGAAACCTTACGCCCGCTTCCGGGCCGTGACGTCCACGCTCGTCAGGAAGTCGGCGGCCGTGGTGCCGTCCGGCAGCGCCTCCGCGATCCGCCGGTAGAGCGGATCCTCGAACTGCGCCAGCGAGGCCACGTACTCGGGCTTCGGCGTCAGCTCCACCTCCCCGAGCCCCGACGCCTCGACCATCGCGCGGTATTCGTCGAGCAGCACCGCGCCCGCCACGCAGCCGACGAGAGCCTCGACCATCCCCCGGACCTCGGCGGGCAGCGGCCGCAGCAAGGCGATGTCGGAAGCCGCGACCTTCCCGCCGGGCCTCAGGACGCGCGAGATCTCGCGCCACACCCGCGGCTTCTCCGGCGAGAGGTTGATCACGCAGTTCGAGATCACCACGTCGACGCTTCCGTCGGCGACGGGCAGGTTCTCGATCTCGCCGAGCCGGAACTCGACGTTGTCGAGCCCCGCCGCCCGGCGGTAGCTCCCGAGGTTCTTCCTCGCTCGCGCGATCATCTGCGGCGTCATGTCCACGCCGATCACGCGGCCCTTCGCCCCGACCTTCGGTCCCGCGACGAAGCAGTCGAAGCCGCCGCCGCTGCCGAGGTCGAGGACGACCTGCCCCGGCCGGAGCGCGGCGATCGCCGTCGGGTTGCCGCACGAGAGGCCGAGGTTGCTGCCCTCGGGCAGCGCGCGCAGCTCCTCCGCCGAGTAGCCGATCTTCTTCGCGAGCTCGTCGGCGGTCATCGTGCTCTTGCAGCCCGACGGGCCGCAGCATCCCCCTGCCCCCTCGACCCCCTCACCCACCTTCCCGTAGGCGTCGCGAACGACCTCGCGGACGTCGTCGTGCGCGGATTCCGCGACCTTCGTCGCTCCCTCGCCCCCGCAGCACGTCGGACCACAGCAGCTCTTGTTCTCCTCGCTCATCGTTCACTCCTTGTAGCAGCAGTTCGCCACCTCGTTCAGGTCCTTCCCGCGGATGCAGCACACGCGGCGTGCATCCTCGGCGATCGCCTTCTCCCCCTCGAGGCTCCGGCGCGCCCACCGCAGCGCGGCGCGGGCGGCCGGAGTGGCCCCCGAGAGGCGGTAGTAGATCCACCGCCCCTCGCGGCGCCGCGCCACGAGCCCCGCCTGCCCGAGCACGCTCATGTGCTTCGACACCGTCGATGGCGAGAGCCTCAGCAGGTCGACGACCTGGCAGAGGCAGAGCTCGCCGCCTTGGAGCGAAAGGAGCGCCCGGACGCGGGTCTCGTCGGAGAGCGCCTTGGCGATCGCGAGGAAGGATTTCATTTAGTCACTTGGCGAAGTATAGCAGCAGATGGGCCGGAGTCAAGGCGGCGCCACGGGCCGGCGGAATTGGGGGGGCGCGGGGGGCGCTGACCCGCCCGCTCCCGCAGGCGGTGAGCGTCCCGCCCTCGGAGAACTCGACGAAGATGGTCAGGGGCTCGAAGGTAGAAGGCCTCCCGCCGGAAGGACGCCGTGAAGTTGGGGCGGGGGCAAGGCTCGGGGCGCGACGCGCGCTACTTCCGGGGCAACGCCGCCTCCAGCTCCTGGCGGAACTGGAGGTGCACATCGAGGCGATTGGCCGTCAGTCCCCAGCCGCCCTCGACCATCACGAACTTCTTCCCGTCCGCCGACACGTCGTAGTTCGCGCGTCCGCGGAATCCCTCGACGAACAGGCCCTCGAACAGCTTGCGGGGCGTCCCGATGGGGTTGCCGAGGCTCTCCGGAACGTCCACGACGTAGTAGCTGCGGCCGCTGCGGTAGAACAGCTCGCGCCCGTCGCGGGACCACGCCGGCTCGACGCCGCCGTCGATCGACACCCGCTGCTCCCGGCCCAGTTCCGGATACCGCCGCACGTACACCTCGCGGCGCGCGGACTTGTCCGAGACGTACGCGAGCCACCTCCCGTCGGGTGACACCGTGCCCGCCTCCTCGCCGTCGGTCGTCGCGAGGAGCGGTTTCGCGGAGCCGGTCGCCACGTCGTACTCGACAATGTCCGAGCCGAACCCGTCGCGAATCTCCTCCAAGAGGAGCCGGTCCTGGAACCGCCACTCCAGGGGGTACTGCCACCCGAGGCGGTGGGCCAGCGGGCGCGGGGCGGACCCGCGCGAGAGCTCCATCGTGAACATCTTGAGGTGGGTGAACTCGCTGAACACGATCGACCGGCCGTCCGGCGACCAGACCGGCTCGATGTAGTCCCCGTCTGTGGTCAGCTGCGTCACGAGCGTCCGGTCCAGGTCGAACGCGCACACGTCGTGCTTCGCGTCGGGCTTGTGGTTCGCGAACAGGATCGACCGGCCGTCCGGCGAGACGCGCGGGAACTCGTAGCCCATGCCATCGTGGATCGACGTCTTCTCTCCGGCGCGGTCCACCCAGACGAGCCCGCGCCCCGGCGACGGCGGCCGTCGGGGCTCGTACACCAGACGCCCCGCGTCGGTGATCGCCAGATGGGGGTTGGTCCCGATGTCGGAGACATGGACGCCGTCCACGACGCGGACCGGATCGCCCACGGTCCTCCTCGCATCGAGGTCGAGCCGGGTCGCCCACAGCACGTTCGCGCGCAGGTAGACGAGGAAGCCGCCCGTCACGTACCGTGCGAACACGCCGAGGACGTCGAGCGGGTAGACGGCTCCGCTCTCGAGGTCGAGGAGCCGCGCTTGGAGCCCGAGCCCTCGCACGGAGGCGGTGAAGAGCACGTGCCTGCCGTCCGGAAGGACCTGCGGCCAGCGGTAGTCGGATTCGCCCTCCTTCGTGGCGAGCAGGCGCTCAGGCTCCCCGCCCGAGACGGCGATGCGGAAGAGCCCCGAGCCGGCGTCCGCGTAGACGATCCTGTCGTCCGCTCCCCAGCTCGCGCCGCGCGTGGTCTGGGACGGCATGAGCGGCCGCACCGAGTGGTCGGCGAGCAGCATGCGGAAGATGTTGTCGCCGCCGTGCCCCAAGAAGCCGAGGTAGCGGCCGTCGGGGGAGAAGAAGGGCGCCTCCGCGCCCACGGTATTCTGCAGTTCCTTGATCTCCGGATCGGCGGCCCTCCGCAGGTAGAGGTGCCGCGTCCCGTTCCCGTCGATGGCGGCGAAGGCGACCGTGCCGTCGGGCGAGATCGCGATCGGCGGCGCGATGCCGGTGGGAGAGTCGAGGGTGAGCGGCGACTTGGTGGGGAGCGCGATCGCGTAGTGCTCGACCGGCGGCGGCCCGGCATCGGGCCGGAAGTGGAAGACCGCGAGGGCGCCGAGGGTGCCGCCGAGCAGCGCCGCAGCGACCGCGACGGCCGTCGTGCGCCTCGGCCTGGACGGCGAGGCCGGGACGACTTCCGTTCGGCCCGCGATCATGTCCTCCAGCTCGACGCGGGCGTCGCCGACGTCGCGCAGGCGGGACCTCGGGTTCTTTCGGAGGCAACGCTCGATGAGGCGCCGGAGGGACGGCGGCGCGCGCTCGATGCGGCTGAAGTCGGCGGACTCGGTTGTGATCTTGGCGAACAGCGAGCCGACGGAGTCGCCGCCGAACGCGCGTGCGCCCACCAGCATCTCGAAGAGCACGCAGCCGAAGGCCCAGATGTCCGCACGGCGGTCGAGCCCCTTGCCCTCGACCTGCTCGGGCGCCATGTACGCGGGAGTGCCGAGGACCGCGCCGTCCGCCGTGAGCGAGGTGTGGTCCTTGCCGACGTCGAGGTCCTTCGCGAGCCCGAAGTCGAGCACCTTCACGTTGCCGTCGGGGGCGAGCTTGACGTTGCCGGGCTTCAGGTCGCGGTGGACGATGCCGCGCTCGTGGGCGCTCTCGAGCGCGGCGGCGATCTGGTGGGCCGTGCGCAGCACCTCCTCCAGAGGCAGCGGGCCTTCCTTCAGGCGGTCGGCAAGGGTGGGGCCCTCGACCAGCTCGAGGACGAGCACGAGCGAGCCGTTCGCGGGCTCGATGCCGTAGATCTGGCCGATATGGGCATGGTTCAACGAGGCGAGCACCTCGGCTTCGCGGCGCAGCCGCGCGACCCGGTCGGGATCGGCGGCGAAGCGGGAGGGGAGCATCTTCAGCGCGACGCCGCGCTTGAGGCGCGAGTCGACGGCGCGGTAGACCTCGCCCATGCCGCCCTCGCCGAGCTTCCCCGTGATCTCGTAGTGGGCAATCCGCTCCCCGATCAACGCCGCCGTCCTTGGCACGCCAGCGTAGCCCGGGCCGGCCACGGTCGCAACCTCGGGCTCGCCGCAGTCCGGGTGTTCTCTCACCCCGCCGCGCGGAGGTGGCCGAGGCCGTCCATCATCAGCGCGACAAGGCTGTGGAGCACCGCGCCGCCGTACCAGGAGCGGAACCGGAGCGCGAGCCCGCCGAGGAACACGCCGGCGAAGATCGCGGCGAAGCACTCGAGCGGCGCCTTGTGCCAGTGGATCGCGCAGTAGGGCACCGCCATGATGAAGCACGCGTTCCATCCGAACGACCGCTCGAGCGTGAACAGCAGGTAGCCGCGGAAGAAGGACTCGAGCGCGAAGAACTGGAGCAGGTAGAAGGCCTCCCACTTGAGGAACACCGCGAAGTCCCTCCGCGCCGCCGGCACGAAGGGGTAGCGCAGGCTGAAGTCCTCGCGCAGCGACGCCCAGTACACGACCGGCACCATCAGCAGGAAGAGGCCGAGATAGATCCAGATGTGGCGCGAGAACCCCTCGAGCCGCCAGCCGTGGTCCCGGATCCGCCGCCGGTGCACGAGCCTGATCAGCAGCAGCGGCACGATCATCTCGAGGACCGTCGTCGCGATCGACCACGTCGCGCCCGCCTCGAGCGAGACGCCACGCTGGCGCGGGTCGATGCGCCGCTGCACCGCGGTCGTCAGGAACCAGAACTCGATCGCGGAGAGGTGCGCGGCCGTGTAGACGAGCGCGATCGCGGAATCGCGGTCGACCGAGCGGAACCCCTCGAGCAGCTTTCGCAAGGCCCCTACGTTACCCGCCCCGCCCCCCTCCCCGGAGCCCCTCCCCTTCCGGGTAGAATCCCGCCCATGGAAATGCCGAAGCCCACCGAGGAGCACCGAAAACTCATCTCCGCCATGGCGGGACACTGGACCGGGGTCGAGACGATGCATCCCTCGCCCTGGGACCCGCAGGGGGGCGCCGCCACGGCGACGATCGACGTGCGCGCCGCGTGCGACGGCTTCTGCGTCGTCACCGACTACGTGCAGAAGCGCGACGGCAAGGTGAGCTACGTCGGCCACGGCGTCACCGGCTACGACGCGAAGCACCGCCGCTACCTCCAGCACTGGAGCGACAGCGCCGGCGGCATGCCCCCGGAGGCGAAGCCCGGCATCTGGGAGGGCGACACCCTCACCTTCCACGGCGCGGGGCCCACGGGGCGCACGCGCTACGTCTACAGGTTCGTCGCCCCGGGCGTGCAGGAGTACCGGATCGAGGTCTCGCCCGACGGCAGCAACTGGCACACCTTCATCGAGGGGCGCTACGTCCGCGGCAAGGCGTCGAAGCCGAAGGCGCCCGCGAGGAAGAAGGCCGCGAAGAAGCCGGCGAAGAAGGCGAAGCCGAAGAAGCGGAAGTAGCGTGTTCGGCCGCTATCGCCTTCTCGGGAAGCTTGGCGAGGGGGGGATGGGCGTCGTCTACCTCGCCGAGGACACGTCGCTCGGCCGCCGCGTCGCGCTGAAGACGATCCGCGCGGAGATCGCGGACCGCACGGCGCGCGAGCGGCTCCGGCGCGAGGCGCGCGCGGCGGCGACCGTCAACCACCCGAACGTCTGCCAGATCTACGAGGTGGGCGAGGTGGAGGGCGAGACCTTCCTCGCGATGGAGCTGCTCCTCGGCGAGCCGCTCGCGGCGAGGCTCGCGAGGGGTGCGATGCCGCTTCGCGAGGCGCTCGAAACCGCCATCGCGATCCTCGGCGCGCTCGACGCGCTCCACGCGCACGGCATCGTGCACCGCGACCTGAAGCCGTCGAACGTCTTCCTGACCGAGCACGGCGTGAAGCTCCTCGACTTCGGGCTCGCGCTTCCCGTGGAAGCAGGGGGGGCCGGGGGGCAGCGGCTGACGCAGACCGGCTTCTTCGTGGGCACGCCCGGCTACATGGCGCCCGAGCAATGGACGGGCGAGGAGGTCGGGCCCAAGGCCGACGTCTTCGCGGTCGGCGCGATGCTCCTCGAGATGGTCGCGGGCGTGCGCGCGTTCCGGGGCGAGCGCGCCGCCGAGCTCATGCACGCCGTGCTCCGCGAGCAGCCTCCTTCGCTCACCGGCGGACCCGCCGTGGGGGCGGTCGACCGCGCCGTGCAGCGCGCGCTCGGCAAGCGCGCCGACGAGCGACCCTCGGCGGCCGCGATGGCGACCGAGCTCTCGGCGGCGCTCGCGCGGGTCGACGGCGGAGAGAAGCCCGCGGCCGTCCACATCCAGCGCATGGTCGTGGTGCCGTTCCGGCTCCTGCGCGAGGATCCGGAGATCGATTTCCTCCCCGTCGGTCTCTCCGATGCGCTCACGACGTCGCTGCGCGGGATCGAGGGCCTCGCGGTCCTCTCGAGCCAGGTCGGCGCGCGCTACGCGGGGGACGCGCTCGATCCCGGCCGCGTCGCCGAGACGGGCGCCCAGCTCGCGCTCGCGGGCACGCTCGTGCGCGCGGGCGGCCGCCTGCGCGTCCATGCGGAGCTCGTCGAGGTCCCGGACGGGCGCGTCGCGTGGTCCAAGACCGCGGAGGGCGCGACGGACGACATCTTCCGGCTCCAGGACGACCTCGCGCGGCTGATCGTCGACTCCCTCGCGCTCGAGCTCGCACCGGGCCGGCGGCGCGCGCGGATGCAGGACACGCCGGCGAACGCCAAGGCCTACGAGCTCTTCCTCCGCGCGAACCAGATCTCCTACAACTTCGGGAGGCTCGCGGCGGCGCGCGACCTCTACCGGGCGTGTCTCGCGGAGGACCCGTCGTTCGCCCCGGCCTGGGCGCGTCTCGGGCGGGTATGCCGCGTGATGGCGAAGTACGGGCACGGCGACCCCGATGCCGATCTCGCCGAGGCCGAGGCGGCGTTCCGGCGCGCGCTCGAGCTGAGCCCCGAGCTCCCGATCGCGCACAACCTCTTCGCCTACTACGAGATCGAGGAGCTGGGGCGGTCCAGGGACGCGATGCTCCGGCTGCTGGCGCAGGCGCGCCGCGCGCCGACGGACGCCGACCTCTGGGCCGGGCTTGTCGTCGCATGCCGCTTCTGCGGCCTCCTCGACGCGTCGGTCGAGGCGGACCGGAAGGCGCGCCGGCTCGACCCGGGCATCCGGACGAGCGTCCACTACACGTACTGGATGCGCGGCGAGTACGACATGGCGCTCCGCTACGATGACGAGGATCACGGCTGGATGCACTGCTACTCGCTGCCGCTCCTGGGCAGGGCAGCCGAGGCGATCGAGATCTTCCGCGAGCGCGAGCGGCGGAGCCGGTACGACATCGAGCGGAGCGTGCTCGCGTCGGACCGGGCGGCGATCGAGGGCAACCGGGCCGAGTGCCTCGCCGCGGCGAGGACGATGCTCGCCTCGAGCTTCCACGATCCCGAGGGCCGCTACTTCGGCGCGAGGAACCTCGTGCATGTGGGCGAGCACGATCTCGGCCTCGAGATCCTGCTGAGCGTGTGCGCGAGGGGCTTCTGCATCGACCAGGCGATCGCGCGCGACCCGTGGCTCGAGCCGGTGCGCGGGGATCCGCGCTACGGAAAGGCGCTGGAGGCGGCCCATGCGGGCCGTCTCGCGGCGACGGATGCGTACCGCTCCGCGGGAGGCGACGCGCTGCTCGGGCCGGCGTGAACCGGGGGGGCGGCGGGGGGGCGGCCGCTACTGGTAGAACTTCGTCGCTTCGGTCTCGCCGACAGGGCGCTCCATCTCGCCGCTCGTCACGCTCGCGCGGAAGCGCACGTCGCCCGCCTTCTCTGCCTTCACCTTGACCGACCACGTCGCGGTCTGGCCGGGCGCCAGCGAGTCCAGCGAGACGAAGGCGAACGTCTTCGCGGGTTCCCCGGACCCCTCCCTCGTCGTCGCGCCGTCGGCGCCCGCGAGCGCCATGCCTTCCTCGAGCGCGCATTCCACGCGGACGTTCCGGGCCGGCGCCGACCCCTGGTTCCTCACGAGGATCGTGTAGCTGACCTCGCCGCCGACGGCGATCGGGTCCTCGTTGTCCACGACCTCGAGCGAGAGCGCCGCGACGCCCTGGAACCGCGTCTTCGCCGTGGCCGTCGCCGCCTCCGCGAAGTCCGCCGACGCCTTGGCCGCGAGCTCGACCTCGCTCGGCTGCGACGCGCTGACCTTCAGCTCGAGCGTGCGCTCCTGCCCGGCGGCGAGCGTGCCGAGGTCCCAGCGGAGCGGGCCCCCGGTCGCCTGCACCGTCTCGCTCGCGCCGACGTAGGTCACGCCCTCGGGCAGCGTCACGTCGACCTTCGCGTTCCGCGCGTCGCCGTCGCCCGCGTTCTTCACCTTCAGCGTCCACGCGAGCGGGCGGTCGAGGAGCCAGTCCGCCGGCGCCTGCGCCTGCACCTCGAGCTGCGCGCGACGCACCTCGAGCTTCGCCTCGCCCGCCTCCGCGGTGAGTCCGTCGCCGGACGTCGCGACGGCCTTGAGCGCGTGGGCGCCCGTCTGCGTCCCCTTCACCTGCACCGTGAACTCGCGCGTCGCGCCCGCAGGCAGGCTGCCGACGTCGATCTTCACCGCGCTCTCCCCGTCGATCGTGGTGACGCCCTGCGGCAGCTCGCCGCTGATGACGACGCCGTTCGCGTCGCCGGTGCCGGGGTTCGTGACGGTGAAGCGCACGCCGACCGGCTCGTCGACGAGGCTCTGCGCGGGCACCGCGCTCTCGATCGAGAGCTTCGGCTCGACGACCATGACCATGCCGCCGATGAGCGCGCGGTAGCGCACCTCGCACCGGCTCGCGAGCGCGCCCGTCGCGCCGGGCGTCGCGTTGACCCGGATCGAGACCGTCTGCCCCTTCGCGAGCGTGCCGAAGTCCCAGCGCGCGCTCTTCCCCGCCGCCGCGGCGGGCGCGGGCTCCGCGTGGTTGAGCGTGACCGCGTCGCCGAGATTCTCGTCCACGACCACGTCGGAGAGCTCGTGGTCCGCGAGGTTCGTGAGCCGGATCTCGTACTCGTAGGGCTTCCCGAGCGGGACCTTCTCCGGGGTTCCGCGCTCCACGAGGATCGCGCTCGTCGAGGTCTTCCCCGTGGGAAGCGCCTGGGCGATCCACGTCATGCCGGGGGCGCCTTTCTGGGCCACGGGCTTGCCTCCCGTGGCGGCGCAGGCGGCAACGAAGGCAACAAGGAGGAGGGGCAGTTGGATCCGCATGACACTTCCCTTAGCGCAACGGGCCCGCGGAGTCCAGCCCGGCTACCGAAGAGAGGGGGGGGCGGGGGCCTCGAATCGGGAAACTGCCCTAGCCGGAGTCACTCATGGATCGAGGCCACCGGGCAGGCGGGTCAGGCCTCATGAGACGCTTGCATCGGCGAACAGCTGCCCCAAATGGGGCGCGCCGGCCGAGGGGCGGCCGGCGCACGTTCCGGAGCCGTCGGACCGACGGCTAGAACTTCACCGCTCAGCCGTACATGGGCGCGGTGGTGACCGCGACCTTGCGGCCTGAGAGCAGGTCCTCGCAGGCGCTCGCGAAGTAGGCGTTCTTCACCTTCGCGGCGTCGTTCGGGCTGTCGTCGAGGCCGCCGCGGAAGAGGATCTCGCCCTCCTTCGAGGCGAGGATCACCTCCGGCGTCTTCGTGACGCCGAGATTCTTCGCGACCGACGCGTCCGCGTCATCGACGAACGGGGCCATGAATCCCGTCTTCTTGTGCCACGCCTGCTTGTCCGCGTTGCGCTCCTTCGTCATCGGGTAGACGATCACGAAGCCGATGCCCTTCTCGCCGTACTTCTTCACGAGGGCGGTCATGCGCTCCTGGTACTTGACGCACCACTGGCACGTGCCGCTGACGAAGAGGTAGGCGGTCGGCTTGTCCGTCGCGTGCGTGTCGAACGCGGACTTCACCGGCTCCTTGCCGGCAAGGTCCCAGAGTTCGAGCTTCAGCTGCGGGATCTTCTGGCCCACCTTCGTGCCGATCTCGAGCTCCTTTTTCTCCGTGTCCTGCGAGGGCTCCCTGGTCTCATCCGCGAACGCGCCCGCGGGGGCGAGCGCGGCGGCGACGGCAAGGGCCCAGAGTCTCTTGTGCATCGGGTTTTCCTCCGCGCGTGACCCTACCACGCGTTGCGCGCCGCGCCACCGCGCCGCGTCCCTTGGGTGCACGGCCCATCGGCGGCTCCGATGGGGGCGGAACGCCCGCGAGGCCGGATGGAGGGGGGCTCCGGGGGGATCCGGTCCCCCGGAGCCCCCCCTTTTCCTGTCCAGATTCGCGCGACCGTTGACCGTTTGGCCGCCCGCCCGGTAGCGTGAGCGCCGCTGAGGAGGATCCGATGCGCTTCCTACCCTTCCTTCTGTTCGCGGCGGCGGCGTTCGCCGAGGGCGGCTCGCCGTATCCCCGGGTGGACGACCCGTCGCCCGGCGTCGTCAAGGGGGCGGTCGAGGCGCTCGAGACGGCTTTCAAGGGGAAGGACACGGCGGCGCAGATCTCCGCGATCCGGTCCCAGGGCGGCGTCAACGCGAACGAGGTCGTCCACGCCCTCGCCAAGGGGCTCCGCTCGAAGGACGACGGCGTGAAGATCGAGACGATCCACGCGCTCGGCTGGCATCCGAGCAAGGAGGCGCTGAAGCAGCTCCACCGCGTCTACCGGCGCGAGAGGAAGCAGCTCGCGGAGAACGAGGACGTGTTCGCTGCGCTCTTCAAGGCCGTCGGGCGCCACGGCGACGCGTCGTCGCTGACCGTGCTCGGCGACCATCCCTTCACGGGACTCACGCCGAAGGTCGCGGAGGCGCGCATCCTCGGGATCGGGAACATCCGCGCGAAGAAGTCCGTCGAGGCCCTGATGAAGGGGATGCGGCTCACGACCGAGGAGACGGGCGGCCGGCGCGCGCGCTCCGTGGAGACGAGGTCCCGCGGGATGCGCTTCTTCCGGCCGGCGCTCTCTGTCCTCACCGGCGTGGACCAGGGCGAGATGGACGAGGACTGGCAGCGGTGGTGGCGCGAGAACAGGAACAAGTTCCGGATCAGCGAGACGCGCCCCGCCTCGGTGCCCGCGGACGTCCGGGCGTACTGGGAAGCCTACTGGGGCACGAGCTACTAGGAGACGCGGCATGAGCGGCAGAAACCTGTTCCTCGGGATGGCGCTCCTCGCGGCGGCCTGCGCGTCGAAGGGGCCGGGCCCGAAGGAGACCTCGGGATTCCTCAAGGACTACTCGCAGCTCCGGCAGGACAGCCGGTACAAGTCGGACTGGGTGTGGGCGAAGGCCGACCTCGACCTCCGGGACTACGACCGCGTGCTGATCGACCCGGTCGTCGTGATGCCCCTCAAGGGATCGACGGCCGGCGAGCTCGGGCCCGATGTGCTCAGGAAGGTCGCCGACCACTTCACGAGGATCCTCAAGGAGACGATCGACCCGTACTACACGCTCGCGCTGCGGCCGGGCCCGAACGTCCTCCGCGTGCGGGTCGCGATCACCGACGTCGAGAAGGCGGGCGGCGGCAAGCCGGGCGACCCCGGCTACCACGTGGGGAGCGCGGCGATGGAGGTCGAGATCGTCGATGCCGTGAGCGGCGAGCGCTTGACCGCCGCGATCGACCGGATCGAGGGCAGCGGGGCGGGCCGCGACGTGCCGCGCGAGTGGAGTTCCGTCGATGGCGCCTTCGTGGAGTGGGCGAACCGCCTGCTCGACTACCTCGACTACTATCAGGACAGGTAGAAGGGGGCCCCTCGCGGGTACGCTCTTGCCGTGAGCCTGCCCCTCCTCGGCGCGATCGTCCTCGTCGCGCTCGCCCTCGGCTACACGCTCTACGGCCGGTACATCGCCGGGCTGCTGCGGCTCGACGACGCCCGGCGGACGCCCGCCGAGGAGCTGAACGACGGCGTGGACTTCGTGCCGACGAAGCCGTTCTACCTGCTCGGCCAGCACTTCAGCGCGATCGCGGCGGCCGGCCCGATCGCGGGGCCGATCCTCGCCTGCCAGGCCTTCGGCTGGCTGCCCTGCATCCTCTGGATCGGCTTCGGCGTCGTCTTCATCGGCGCCGTGCACGACCTCTCGTCGCTCGTCGCCTCCGTGCGCCACCGGGCGGGATCGATCGCCGAGATCGTGCGGGAGAACATCGGCCCGCGCGCGTGGGCCGCGATCCTCGGGTTCATCTGGCTCGCGCTCGTCTACGTCATCGTCGCGTTCGCGGACATCACCGCGGCAACGTTCGTCTCCGGCGGCGAGGAGTTGGAGGGGGCGGGGGGGACCTTCAACCTCGGCGGCGGCGTCGCGGCGGCGGCGACGATGTACCTGCTCCTCGCCGTCGCGATGGGGGTCCTGCAGAAGCGCTTCGCCCTCTCCCTCGGCGCCGCCACCGCGATCTTCGTCCCCGCGACGCTCGGTGTGGTCTGGCTCGGCTCGAAGGTCTCGACGGTGCTGCTCCTCTCCCACGGGACGTGGGCGACGCTGATCATGGTCTACTGCTTCGTCGCCGCGCTCCTCCCCGTGTGGGCGCTCCTCCAGCCGCGCGGCTACCTCGGCGGCTTCGTGCTCTACCTCGCGCTCGCGGCGGGCGTCGTCGGCGTCTTCTTCGGCGGATTCGAGATCAAGCAGCCGGCGCTCTCCGACCGGCCCCTCTTCGGCCTCTCCGGCTCGCTCTTCCCCTTCCTCTTCGTGACGATCGCCTGCGGCGCCTGCAGCGGGTTCCACGGCCTCGTCTGCTCGGGGACCACATCGAAACAGGTGGCGCGGGAGTCGCACTGCAAGCCGATCGGGTTCGGCGCGATGCTCCTCGAGGGGTTCGTCGCGCTGATCGCGCTCGCGACCGTCCTCATCCTCGCGCCGGCGGAGTCCAAGGGGATGAAGCCCGGCCAGCTCTACGGGGACGGCATGGCGCGCTTCCTCGCGGTGGTCTTCGGGGAGGGCTCCTACCGCACGCTCCGCGTCTTCGGCGCCATGGCGTTCTCGACCTTCGTCTTCGACACGCTCGACGTGGCGACGCGCCTCGGGCGCTACATCCTCCAGGAGCTGACCGGCCGGCGGAGCGACCGCTCGGCGATCACCGCGACGGCGGTCACGGCCGGCGTGCCGCTCGCGATCCTCCTCGCCGCCGGCAAGGACAGCTACGCGACCTTCTGGACGCTCTTCGGCACGTCGAACCAGCTGCTCGCGGGGCTCACGCTCCTCGGCGTCTCCGTCTGGCTCCGGAGGACGGGACGACCCTGCTGGTTCACCGTGATCCCGATGCTCTTCATGATGACGATCACGGTCTGGTCGCTTCTCGGCCAGATCCTCGCCTTCTTCCGCGGCGGCAGCGTCGTCGCCTACGCCAACGGCGTGACCGCGGTGCTGCTGCTCGCGCTCGCGGCGCTGCTCGCCGTCGAGTCCTCGCGGGCGCTGCTCGCCGCACGCCGCCCGGCGGCCTGAGCCATGCCGGCCCAAGGCCGGACGGCCCCCGGCTCCATCTCCGCCAGGCGCAGGCGCAACAGTGCTTTTCGGGTTCCCGGGCCCTCCCCTCTTCCGTGTAGCATCATGGACCATGTGGGTCTCCGCGGGCCTCCTCTGGTTCGCGCTCGGGGCGCCGTCGGCGTCGGACGTCGAGCGTGCCCTCGCGCGCGTGCGCGCGGAGGACCGGTACCAGACCGAGCTGCCGGCGGAGAAGGCGCCGGCGCCGCGGGCGGCCCCGCGCGAGACGCCCGCCCGGAGGCAGACTCCCGCGCGCGACCGCGATCCCGGCGAGCCGACGGACCTGCGGCCCGTGGGGCGGATCCTCCTCCTCCTCCTCGCAGGCGCGCTGGTCCTCGCCCTCGCCCTCTGGAGCGCGCGCGAGATCCGCGCAAGGCGGCTCGCCCGCGCGGCGCTCGCGTCTCACGGAAGGGATCCGCCCCCCGCCGCGGCGGCCGCGGTGCCACGGGCCCCGCTTCCGCACCACGAGGCGCTCGCGCTCCGCGGCGAGTACGCCGAGGCGATCCACTCGGCGCTCGTCCTCGCCCTCGCCGCGGTCGGGAGCGCGGGCTCGGGCCTCCGGCCCGCGTGGACGAGCCGCGAGGTCCTCGCGGTCGCGAAGCTCCCGGAGGGCGCGGGCGCGGCGCTCGCGTCCCTCGTGCGGCTCGTCGAGGTGACCCGGTTCGGCGGCGCGCCCGCGACCGAGGGGGACTACCGCCGCGCGGTCGGCTGGCTCTCCGACGTCGTGTCCCGGAGGGCTGCGTGAATCCCCTCCGCGGGCGCGCGGCGGTCGTCGTCACGGCCGTCGCGGGCGTCTCCTTCCTTGCGCTCCTCCTCTGGTGGGTGTTCGGCAACGAACTCGTCCCGGCGAGCTCGTCCGCCTCGGACTCCTTCAGCCGCTCCGCGATCGGCCACCGCGCGTTCGCGGAGCTCCTGCGGGAGATCGGCGTCCCCACCGTCGTGAGCCGGTTCAACTCGGGCGGCAAGGCGCGCGACTCCGCGCTGCTCGTGGTCGCGGAGCCGAAGGTCGGTAGGAACGACACGCGGCTAAGGATGCTCCTCTCGATGATCGGGCAGGCGGAGCGGACGCTCCTCGTCCTCCCGAAGTGGCGCGGGACGGAGTCGGAGGAGCAGCCCGGCTTCATCGAAGCCGCGGAGCCGCTGGAGCCGTGGGAGGTCGAGGCGGTCCTCGCTGCCGTCGGCGCCGATCTCAGCCTCGTGCGCGTCGCGCCCGACGAGCCGGTCTCGTGGCGGAGCGGCGAGATCGGGGCGACGCCGGACATCCGCGCGCCGCAGGTCCTGCGCGGGAGGTTCGGGAGCCGGTGCGTCTGGTGCGCGCAGGGTGTCCTTCTCGGTTACGTCGATACGTCGCGCGGGAGCGTCCTCGTCCTCTCCGATCCCGACCTGCTCTCGAACCACGGCATCGTCCGCCCGGGCAACGCGGTCGCCGTGATGGGGATGCTCGACCTCGCCCGCGGGGACCAGGACGCCGTCGTGATCGACGAGACGCTGCACGGGTTCGGGAAGGAGCCGAGCCTCTTCCGCTCGCTCTTCGAGTTCCCGCTCGGTCTCGCGACGATCCAGGCGCTTCTCGCGACGGCCGTGCTGCTCTGGGCCGCCATGGGGCGGTTCGGCGCGCCGCACCCGCCCGCGCCGCCCCTCGAGGCGGGGAAGAAGGCGCTCATCGGGAACATCGCGGCGCTCCTCGCCTACGGCGGCCACGGCGCGCACGCGCTGCGGCGCTACCTGGACGGCGCGGTCGCCGAGGCACGCGCGGCGCTCCACATTCCCGCGGGACTCAAGGCGGCGGAGGCGGAGGAGCGGCTCGACCGCGCGCACGGCGCGGTCCGCCTCCGCGACCTGCGGGTGCTCGTGAACAAGCAGTCGGCGGACCGGCGCCACATCCTCGCGATCGCGCGCCGGATCCACCGATGGAGGGAGGAGACGATCCGTGGACGTGTCGGACATCCGTAGAGCCGGGGAGCGGCTGCGGGAGCAGGTGCACCGCGTCGTCGTGGGCCAGGAGGCGGCGCTCGACCTGATGCTCGTGAGCCTCCTCTGCGAGGGGCACGTGCTCATCGAGGGCGTCCCCGGCACCGCGAAGACGCTGCTCGCCCGCGCCTTCGCGGCGTGCCTCTCCCTCGACTTCAACCGCATCCAGTTCACGCCCGACCTGATGCCGGGCGACGTCCTCGGCACGAACCTCTTCGACTTCCGCACCAACAGCTTCGTGCTGACCAAGGGGCCGGTCTTCACGCAGGTGCTTCTCGCCGACGAGATCAACCGGACGCCACCGAAGACGCAGGCCGCGCTCCTCCAGGCGATGCAGGAGCGGATCGTGACGATCGACGGCACGTCCCACGACCTCGGCGCGGGCTTCATGGTGATCGCCACGCAGAACCCGATCGAGCAGGAGGGCACCTACCCGCTGCCCGAGGCGCAGCTCGACCGCTTCCTCTTCAAGATCGTCATCGCGTATCCGTCCCGGGACGAGGAGCGCTCGATCGTCCAGCGCCACGGCCACCGCACGGCCATGCCGCGCCTTGCGGACTTCGGCATCGAGCCGGTGGCCGACCTCGACACCCTCGTGGGCTTCCGGCGCGTCGTGGAGGGGATCCGCCTCTCCGACCAGATCGCGGACTACGTCGTGGACCTCGTCCGCGCGACGCGCGGGCTGCCGACGCTGCTCTTCGGCGCCTCGCCCCGCTGCGCGAACATGATCGCGGCCGCCGCCCGGGCGCTCGCGGCGCTCGAGGGCCGCGACTATGTGATCCCGGACGACGTGAAGCGGCTCGCGCTGCCGACGCTCCGCCATCGCGTCGTTCTCGCGCCGGGGGCCGAGATCGAGGCGCTGACGGCCGAGGCGGTGGTCGACCAGGTCATCCAGAAGGTGCCCGCGCCGCGGTAGGCGATGCGTCCCACCCTCCGCTGCGTCCTCCTCTTCGCCGCGGGCATCCCGGTGGCGCTCCTCGCCGCGATCGTGAGCCCGGGGTTCTGGTCGCTCTGGGCTTCCTGCTTCGCGCTCTCGGCGGTCCTCTGCGCGTTCGACGCCGTGTACGGGGCGGCGCGCCGCCGCCTCCGCGTGGACGTCGCCGCGCCCGAGACGCTCTACATCGGGGACCGGGACGCGCTCATGGTAACGATGGCCGTCGCGGACCGGTCGCCGCCCCGGATCGAGGTGCTCGCCGACCTCTCGGCCAACCTCGAGCCGCAGCCGTCCGCGCTGGCGGAGCCCGCGGGCACGGAGATGCGGCACGAGATCCCGCTCGTGCCGCTGCGCCGCGGCAAGGCGCGCGTCCACGCGCTCTGGCTCCGGTGGACGGGTCCGCTCGGCCTCGTCCGCCGGACGCTCCGGCGCCCGTGCGGGATCGACCTGCCCGTCGTCCCGAACATCAAGGCCGTGCGGCAGGCGGCGCTCCGCTTCTTCTCCGCGCGCCAGTTCCTCTCGGGACAGAAGGTCGAGCGCTACGTCGGCGACGGCTCCGAGTTCGAGTCGCTCCGCGAGTACGTGCCGGGCCTCGACCATCGCGCGCTCAACTGGAAGTCCTCCGCGCGCCACCGGAAGCTCCTCTGCGAGGAGTTCCGCGCGGAGCGGAACCACCAGGTCGTCCTCGCGCTCGACACGGGCCACCTGATGGGCGCGCCGCTCAAGGGCATCCCGAAGCTCGACCACGCGATCAACGCGGGCCTTCTGCTCTCCTACGTCTGCCTCCGTACCGGCGACCGCGTCGGCTGGTTCACGTTCGACGCCCAGGTGCGCTCCTTCACCGAGCCCGAGGGCGGCACCGCCGCGTTCCGGCGCCTCCAGCAGCAGACCTCCGCCGTCCAGTACTCGGCCGGCGAGACGAACTTCACGCTCGCGCTGACCGACCTCTCCGCGCGGCTGCGCCGCCGCTCGCTCGTCGTCCTCCTCACGGACTTCGTGGACACGATCACGGCCGAGCTCATGATCGACAACCTCGCCCGCATGTCGCGGCGGCACCTCGTGCTCTTCGTGACGCTCCGGGACCCGGCGCTCGGCGACATCGCGCACGAGCGGCCGACGTCGCTCGACGCGCTCCACCGCGCCGTGGTCGCGGCGGACTTCGTCCGCGAGCGCGACGTCGTGATCCGGAAGCTCGCCCGGCTCGGCGTGCACACGATCGACGTGCCGCCGCACCGGGTGACGACCGACCTCCTGAACCGCTACCTCGACGTGAAGCGGAGGGAGCTCGTATGAGGGGGGGGCCGGGGGGGGAGGGCGGGGGCCTCAAGAGCACCCGGTTCCGGAAGGAGCGGGAGGGCGTCTGGCGCGAGCTGGAGCGCCTCGTCGAGCGCGCGGAGAAGTCGGGCGTCCGCTCGCTCCCGGCCGAGCTGGTGGCGAGGCTCCCCCTCCTCTACCGCGCGACCCTCTCCTCCCTGAGCGTTGCGCGGGCGATCTCGCTCGACCGGAACCTCGTGGACTACCTCGAGAGCCTCTGCGCGCGGGCGTACTTCTGCGTCTACGGCACGACGCGCCCGCTCGGCCACGCCGTCTCGGGGTTCTTCGGGAGCCGCTTCCCCGCCGCGGTGCGGCGCTACCGCTGGCACATGGCGATGGCCTTGCTCTTCCTGCTGCTCGGCACGCTCGTCGGCCACGTGCTCGTCGCCCGCGACCCCGACTGGTACTACGTCTTCGTCGGGGAGGAGATGGCGGGGGGGCGCGATCCCGCCGCCACGACGGAGTTCCTGCGCGAGGGCCTCTTCGACGGCGGCGACCGCTCGACCGCGCGGCTGGGCGCGTTCGCGAGCTTCCTCTTCACGCACAACGCGAGGATCGGGATGCTCGCGTTCGCGCTCGGGTTCGTGGCCGGGATCCCCGTCTACCTGCTCCTCTTCTCGACCGGGCTCATGCTCGGCGCCTTCGGGGCCCTCTACGCGTCGCGCGGGCTCGGCGTGGAGCTCTGGGGATGGCTCCTGCCCCACGGGGTCACGGAGCTCCTCGCGGTCGTGCTCTGCGGCGGCGCCGGGCTCATGCTCGCGCAGGCGCTCGTCTTCCCGGGCCGGCACACGCGGCTCAGGAACCTCGCGATCAAGGGACGCGAGGCGGGCGTGATCGTCCTCGGGGCCGTGGCGATGCTTCTCGTCGCGGGCCTGATCGAGGGGTTCTTCCGCCAGCTCGTGCAGGACCAGGTCGTCCGCTACCTCGTCGCGACGACGAGCTTCGTCCTCTGGGGGTTCTACTTCGCGCGGGTCGGCAGGGAGGCGCAAAGGTGACGGCCGCGGAGGGGCGCGGGCTCGAGCGCCGGATCGTGACGCCGGAGGGGATCCCGCTCCGGATCGAGCTCGCGCGCGCGGGGGACCGCGCGGGCGGGTTCCTCCTCGACCTCCTCATCCAGTTCGTCCTGATCGGCGCCCTCGTGCTCCTCACGTGGGCCTCGACCGGCTGGGAGGACGGCTGGGGGCTCGCCTTCGTGTTCCTCGCCATCTTCCTCGTCCGCTCCTTCTACTTCATCTGGTTCGAGATCCGCTGGCAGGGGCGGACGCCCGGGAAGCGGGTCGTCGGGACGCGCGTGATGGACGCGGCCGGCGGGCCGCTGCGGTCCGAGGCGGTGGTCGTCCGCAACCTCATGCGCGAGGTCGAGGTCTGGCTGCCCGTCACGTTCCTCTTCGCGCCGCACATCGTGTGGCCCGACGCGCCGGGGTGGGCGCGGCTCCTCTTCTCGCTCTGGGCGTTCGTCTTCCTGCTCATGCCGATCTTCAACCGGAGCCGCCTCCGGGTGGGGGACATGGTGGCGGGCACGATGGTCGTCGTCGCGCCGCGCGCCGTCCTGCTGCCCGACCTCGGCGCGACCGTGTCGGAGGCGACGTACGAGTTCACCGCGGAGCAGCTCTCGGTCTACGGCATCTACGAGCTCCAGGTGCTCGAGGACCTGCTGCGACGGACCGACCCGGGCCGCGGGGACGCCTTCGCGGCGGTCGAGAAGCAGATCCGGAGAAAGATCCGTTTCGAGGGCGAAGTGAAGACCGAGCGATTCCTGCGGGATTTCTACCAGGCTCTTCGCGCGCACCTCGAGCGCAGGATGCTCCTCGGCAAGCGCAAGAAAGACAAGCACTCCCACTAACGCGTGTCCTTCACGGACCCGGGCGCCGCAAAGCCGCGCGGGTCAATGGGTTGCGCGGCAGGGGTGCGGCATAAGTGCCGCAGGAACGGAAGGTTTCCTTCCGGTCCCGGTCCCCCGGACCCCCCCGGTTCGCGGCGCTACGAAGAGGCCGCGCCGACCTCCGCCGGCCCTGTTCACTGGAACACCCGCACGAGGTCCTCCACCCCGAGGCCGTCCCTCGCCACGCGTAGATCGTGGTACGCGACCCCGGCCGCGACGGCGCCGAAGGAGCCGAGCGCGATCACCAGGAGGACGATGGCCCAGCCGCCGACCGTCCCGACCCCGTCGGGCGCCGCGACGCGGGTGACGACGAACGGCGAGACCTGGAATACGAGCGCCAGGAGCACGATCAGGAAGATCGCGAGCCTCGATCCCCGCGTCAGCTCCGCGCTGCGCCGGAGCGACCAGAGGACGCCGCGCCGCTCGGCCGCGGCGACCGGGACCGCCACCCAGTACATGCAGCCGATGAGCGTCGGCGGGAAGAGGGCGAGGATGCCCGCGACCGGCGTGCCGATGACCCGCACGAGGAACCCCGCGAGGAGCGCGCCGACGAACGTGAACAGGAACGCGAGGACACCCACGGTCAGCCCGACGCCCAGCGCGGGGAGGAGCCTCATCAGGTAGACGCGGAGGCAGCCGAGGAGGGACGCGGGCCTGCCGCGCAGCTGCTCGAGCACGCCATGGATCACGGCCAGCGGCGCGATGTAGGAGACGAGGCACGCGCCGAGCAGGAGGATGCCGGAGTAGGCCACGACGTCCATGACCGCCGGCGTGAGCTCGTCGCGGGGCGTCGGGTAGGCGAAGATCCCGAAGACGAGGAGAGGCGCGTACACGACGACGTTGAGCAGGCTGAAGACGAAGACGTTCCTGCCCCAGATGGGGAAGCTCCGCGCGAGCACGCTCCCGACGCCAAGCCGCGTCCGCCCGGCCCTCACCACGAACGAAGCCTACCAGAGCCCCGCCGGCCTACGCGAACACGCTCACCAGCTCGTCGATCCCGACCCCCTCCTTGGCGACGCGGAGGTCGTGGTAGGCGACGGCGCATGCCACCGCGCCGAGCATGCCGAAGAGGATCGTGGGCGCGAGGGACACGAGCGTCCCGACGGCGGACTCGCCGAGCGCGATGTTGATCACGGCCTGCGTGGCATTCTGCGCCACGATGAGCACGAGGAGTATGACGAAGATCGACCACTTGGCGCCGTTCGTCAGCTGCGCGCTCCGCTTCAGCGACGCGATCACGCCCGGCCGCTCCACGACGGCGACCGGCACGACCACCCAGTACATGCACGCGAGGTAGATGCCGGGGATGATGAGGGCGATCGTGCCGAGCGCCGAGAGCAGGCCCGCGAGGATCGCAACACCGATGGTCGGGAGGAGCCGCACGACGCCGACCCGGAGGCAGTCCCCTACGCCCGCCGGCTCGCCGCGAAGCTGCCGGAGCACGCCGTAGATCAAGGCGCCCGCGGCGACATAGGGCAGGACCATCATGAATGCCAGCATCACCAAGGCATGTACCAGATCCCCGCGATCCGGCTCCTCCGCGAAGCGGTAGGCGGTGTACTCGGAATCGGGGCCGTCCGCCGGCACCGCGACCGGTGTCGTCTGAGGCTCGTCCGGCCACGCGACCGCGACGTACACCACCAGCGGCGCGTACGCGATGACCGAGAGGATCGTGAACGGGATGATGTTACGACCGAGGATGCTGAAGCTCCGGCCGAGTACGCTGCCGATGCTGAAGGACCGGATCCCACTTGCCCGCGTGGCTGCCATAGTGCGATGAGGATATCCGCGGGCGCGGGTCGGGCGCCAGTGGCGACAGGAAGGGGAAGCAGGGGGGGCCGGGGGGCGCTACGGCGCGTCCTCGAGCATCTCCCGGAGCGGCGCCTCGGCCGGCTCCCGGGAGACCTCGCAGCCGCGGGCGACGCGGATCTTCACGGGAGACTTGCGAACCCACTCGATGTTTCTAAGGACCTGCCCGTCCAGCTTCCGCCCCTTCTTCTCGAGCCGCAGGAGCGCCTCCGCCGCGTAGAGCCGGCCCTCGGGGTTCGGACCGCGCAGGATGTCGTCGAGGAGCGCGGGCCCCTGCTCGTGCGCGAGGATCTTCTCGGCCGCCTCCCGGCCGTCGGGCGGGTCGCCTCCCTCGCCGTGCATCCATCCGTACACGAGGTCGCTCGTCGGCGACCACAGCAACAGGTAAGCACTCTCGAGCGTCGGGTCGGGGTCGATGCCGAGCGGCGGGCCGAGGACCTTGCCCCGCTCCTTGCGGAATCCCTCGGGATCCGCCCTCGCGCCGAGTCGAACGCGGAGCCCGGTGTCGCCGACCTCCGGCTCATGGCCCTTGTACTCCGCGGCGATCCGGTCGCGGAGCGCGGCCCAGACGTCGGCCTCCTCGTCGCAAGAGACCTCGACCGGCCCGACCCCGCCGTCCCAAGAGACGACCGTCACCCACGTCGTCGTGTAGCCCCCGTAGACGGCAAGCCGCAGCCGCCGCGCGAGAAATCCGATGTCGCGATCCTCCTCGGTGCTCGCGGAGCCGAGTTTCTCGAGGAACTTCGGGAGCTTCGTCTCGGGGAGCGCGCCGGCGATCCGGCGCGCGGCCCCGACGTCCGCCGCGACCCAGTCGTCGCGGAGCGCATCCTCCGCGCCGGCGAGCGATGCGAGCACCAAGGCCAAGACCGCAACTCCTCGCATGCCGGCAGGATAGCCCCACGGCAGTCAACGCGACGTCAAAAGCGGTCGGCCCGCCGACGAGGGGGACAGGCCGGTGCATGCCCCCCCGGGGGGCGGGCGAGCGGGCGTTCCCGCGAGGGACTTCGGGTCTTGCGCTCAGGTCGCGGCGTACTCGCCCCGACCCATGCGCTTCAGTCCTCCGGCGTTCACCACCCGGGTCAGCACCATCGAGGCGTGCGCGCGCTTCACCTTGAGCGCCTTCATCACATCGCGGACCCCGAAGGGCTTCTTGCGTCCCTTCGCCCACTGGACGAGCTTCCCGGGAAGGCTCCCGGGGCGGAATCCGCCCTCCGGCGCCGCCTTGGCCGCCCCCGCGGCGGGCGCACGTCCGCTCCCCCGGGAGGAGTCGAGCTCGATGGTGATCGACCGCTCCCGGCGAAGGACCTCGAATACCTCGTCGCTGAGCGTGATGGTGATGCTTGCCGTCATGTGGCGGAGCATACGGGCCGGGATGGCCGCATGCAATCAAACGCGTCGGCGCCGATCGCCGGCGCGGAGGAATCTCAACGGCCGTCGATCTCGGCGCGCAGCCCCTCGAGGTCGAGGTACTCGTCGGAGAGGTCGCAGGTGAGCACGAGGTCATCGAAGCTCGCGCTCGACTCGTGGACGAAGAACCCGAACTTGCACGCTGCCATCTCCTTGGTCTTGCCCTTCGACGACCCCTTCCCCTTGACGTCGCCCGCGCGGAAGAACTCCTTCCATCCCTCCTTCCGCACCTCCACGGCGACGTCGCGCCCGACCTGCACCGTCTTCCGGAGGCTGCCGCTGAAGATGTCGCGGAAGTTGACGAGGCCCGAGGACGCATCCTCGGCCCCCTCGTCCTCGCGGAGCCCGACCGCGGCGATGTGCATCGCGCCGCGCATGTTGAAACGGTAGTCGAAGAGGTTGTAGACGATGTAGAAGTCGGAGAGGACGGGCTCGGTCACGACCGCGCCGACGTTCTTCAGCTCGCCGGCCCGCACCTGGAACGTCGCGGCGATCCCGCCCGCGCTCTCCATCCTGTGCCGGATCGACGCCGATCCCTCGAGCACGAGGCGCCCGTCCTCGATCCTCGCCGGCTTTCCCGTGGCGGCAAGCAGCCGCGGCGGGCGCGCCTCCTCGAAGTCCTTGAGCTGCTGCGCGTCCTCGAAGTCGTACGCGATCGTGACGCGGCGCTTCCTGATCGAGACGATCCGGCCGCGAAATGCCCTGTCGAGCGCGATTCGCGTCTTCCCGGGCTTCGATCTGGCGGTCGTCTCCTGTGCGCCCAAGGGAAACGCGATCGCGGCGAGCAGCACGAGTGTCCGGACCATGTTCTCCCTCCGAAGGTGCATACGCATCCCCGAGGTGCCGGATCGCCCGCTTTGACATGTCAAAAAGGGAGGGACCCCGCGAACGCCGTGGACTGGGGGAGGTGCGGGGGCTCCGGGGGCAGAGGGCAGCCCGCCCCGGGCCGCGTCCGCCCATGTAGACGGGCCGTACCGCGCATAGGGTGTCGCACAGCGCGATGCCATCGCGCGGATGCGCGAGTACCTTCGCGGTGCGAGCTTCCCGCCGTGTGAGTCCGCTCCGCCGGACGCGGAGCAGCGATCTTGCGGCCGGCCCCCGGTCGCCCAGGGGCCTGGCCGTCCGCGGGTCAGGCGGTCGTGTAGGCGCCGCGACCCACGCGCTTCACCGCGCCCGCGCGCGAGGCGTAGGCGATGAGCATCGAGGCGTGGCCGCGCTTGATCTTCAGGTGCTTCATGACCTCCGGGACGCGGAAGGGATCCTTGCGTCCCTTCGCCCACTGGAGGAGCTTCGCGGGGAGGCTGCCTTCGCGGAAGCCGTCCTTGGCGCCGCGCGGGGCGGGGCCCATGGCCCGTGCGGCGCCCGTGCGGCCCGCGCCGGTCTCGACCGCGAGCCTTATGGTCTTCGATGCCCGGAGCGCCTTGAGGACGTCCGGGCTAAGTGTGATGGTGAGCTTTGCCGTCATGAACACAGAGGATACCCTGCCGTCATTGATTTCTTGCAGATGCAAGGCACGTACGGGAAATAGGGCCGGTTCCCCGGGGCGAGCCAGCGTCCCCCGCGATCCCCCGCGATGCGGACGCGGGACCCGCGGGTCGTCGCGGGACGCTCCCGTGAGCACGGGATCCGCACACCGCGCCGGGCACGCGGTTACCGCTTCGTGTACTTCCAGTTGCGAGGCTTGCCCTCGGCCAGCCATTCGACCGCCTGCGCGACACGCCGGGCGCGGGTCTCCTCCTGCTTCGCCTCCGCGATCCACTCGACGTACTCGCGTTGGTGGCTCGGCGAGAAGGCCTTGAAGGTGGCGGCGGCCTTCCGGTCCCCCGCGAGGGCCCGCCTGAGAGCGGGATGCATCGGGATCGGCTTTCTCGGGCGCGCCTTCTCGCGCGGCGTCTTCACTCCCTGCTCGTTGAGGCGCATCGCCTTCCGGACGTAGCGACGGAAGACGGACCTGCCCGGCAGGTCGGCGACGCTCGTGATCCGGCCGAAGCTCCCCATCGCCTCGTTCGCCTTCGGGTCGTCACCCACGACGAGGGCATGCTTCCAGAAGCCGAACGTGCAGTGGCCCTTGAATGCGGCGAGGCCGCAGAGCAGGCCCTCGTACTCGAAGGCCGGCATGTTCCACTTGACCGTCTCGACGACCTTGGGGCAGCACGCGTGCACGTCGTCGCGGAGGCGCGCGAGGATCGGGCGCGCGAAGTCGGGAGACTTCCGGATGTAGGCATCGACCCGCGGATCCCGGGTTCCCATGGTGGCTCCTCTCCGCGCGGCGTACGGTCGTCGCCCCGGAATCCGCGGCGAGGGTGCTCCGGGGATTCCCGCCCCGGAGCCCCCTTCCTTCCGCGTCACCCGTTGAACGTGAATCGCACGGTGAACGAGTCCACCGAGGCGAACGGCCCGAGCGCCGCATCGATCCCGTTGTCGTACTCGAACTTCGCGTAGACGCGCGCGAACGCATCGCGGGCGGGGAGGCCCGCGGGATTGAGGTCCTCCATGTCCCCCGTGACGTCGATGGTCGTCGCGCCCGCCTCGAACCGCACGAGGGCGACCTCGAACAGCGCGGTCTCGGTCGGCACGTCCGGGAGAAGCGGGTTCTCCGGATGCGCCTTGGCGGAACTCACGTAGATGCGGACGCGCTGGCCCGCGCTCACGTGCGCGATCACGTCGAGCGCGTCGAGCGGATCATAGTCCGGGTCGGCGGCAGGCATCCCGAACATCTCGGTGATCGCCGTGATCCCGCCGAAGCGGCCCAGGTCGAACCTCTCGACGGTCAGGACGCCGTACTGGAAGGCGTCGTACTCGCCCACCGTGATCGCGCCCCCGGGCGCCCCCTCGATGACGCCGTCGATGTCCATCAGGTAGATGAATCCCCTGCCGCCGGTGCCGCCGGCGTTGGATCCGTTGGTGGTGATCCCGCCGCCGGGGTAGGACCCGCGGATCCCGCCAAGGCCGCCGCGGGCGTCGAGGAGGCCGCCGGTGATGTTGATGTCGCCGCCGGACACGAGGCTGATGGTGCCGCCGGCGCCGCCCCCGCCGCCCCCCGACACCGTGTTCCAGGACTGCTGGTACGTCGTGCCGTACTGCGGGCTGACGTTGGCCTCGAAGTAGCCCGCGCCGCCCTGCCCTCCGACGACGCTGACCTTGCCCCCGCCGGTCACGAAGATGGCGCCGGCCGAGACGATCTCGAGGAATCCCCCGCCGCCGCCGCCGCCGCCGCCGCTCGTCCCGTACGCGCCGATGGCGCCGCTGTGCTCGCCCACGCTTCCGCCGCCGCCGCCGCCGGAGCCGCCCATCCAGTCCCTCGCGGTCCGGTCGCCGTACGTCGGGCCCGGCATGCCGCGCGCCCCGATGACGCTCGAGTTGGGATCCCCGTATCTCGAGCACGACGGGCCAGGGGTTCCGGGCGCGCCGCCGGCGTTGATGCGGTCCTCGCCGCTCGTGCCGGCGGCCCCGTGGCTTCCGCCGCCGCCGCCGGTGCCCGTGTTGTCGCCCGCGGAAGCGCTCCCGCCGCTGTTCAGCTGCGCCCAGTAGGGATGCGAATCGCCGCCCTGGTTGCCTCGCCCCGGGCCTTCGCCCTTGCGCGTGAACGGGAACTTCGCCTTCGCCGCGGGGCACACGTTCAGGAAGCCGTCGTACGAGGCGCAGTTGCCGCCGCCGTACAGCGCGCAGCTCTTGTCGCCCTTCGGGCTCACGCCTCCGGCGTAGCCGCCCGGGCCCCCGGCGCCCGGCACCGCGATGCTCAGCGATCCGTCCTTGCCAGCGAACCCGCCGGCATCCACGGTTCCTGTGATCTGCACGAGACCCCTCACGAGCAGCCGACAGGGATTGACGCCGATGATCCGCAGCGTCGAGCCGGTGGAGACGGTCAGGTTCTCGAGCTGGAACTCCGTCGGCAGGAAGCCGTTCACGGTGCGCGCCCCGGCCGTGGGCATGCTCGCGTTGGTGTAGCTGTCCAGGTAGTCGAGGTCGGTCACGGTGACCGAGATGCCCGACGGGCCGTTCGGGGTGTCCCCCGTGTCGATCGTGAGGGTCGAACTCCCGCTCACGGAGAGATTGCCGTCGCTGCCGTCCCCGAAGTCGCTCACCTTGCCGAGGGCCGTGCTCGGCGCGAAGGCGGGATTGTAGAGCGCCGTGTTGTAGAGGTTCTCGTCCGGCGTCGTCTGTCCCGCCTCGGGCTCGATCCCGTCCGTCAGCGGATCGTAGGTGACGGTCCGCGAGGAGGTGATGGCGGGCCGGTCATACACGAGGAACTCGGTCGTGTACCCGAGGCCGCCGGGCTCGGTGACGAGCTCGCCGTCCCCGGTGACGCCGTTGTCGCCGGTGAACGTGCGGCGGAAGTCGATGCCGAGGATCGCCCCGGAGAAGGTGAGACGGTAGCGCGCGTCGTCCACGAGCGTCTGGGCCGCCTGCACGCGGATGAACATCCGGAGCTGGCCCGTGGAGTCGGGCCGCTGGAACATGCTGACGAGGATCGGGACCTTGAAGCTGACCGGATCCCCGACGTGGCCCGGGTCCGCGGTGGTCGCGCCCGTGAGCGCGTCGTTCCGGATCTCCAGGAGCTCGATCAGGTCCGTCGTCACGGTGGCCGGGTCGAGCGGTTCGCTCACGTACAGCTCGAAAACCCACGGCGTGGCGTAGCTCGGCGCGCCGCCGCCGCCGGGCTCGATCGCGAGCCCCTTCTGGAGCAGGGCGTTGCTGTCGAGCAGCGCGACCTCCTGCGGCCGCGGATCGGCGCGCGAGAGATCGACGGTCTGGTCCGTCGTGAGATCCCGCGCGAGGAGCGTGAGCGCGCGCGGCGGTGCGGCCGGCACCGGATCCTCGAAGAACTCGTTCGTGTCGAAGAGGAACTCCTGCTGCTGCGCGAGCGTGTCGCCCGCCACGGAGCGCAGCGAGTCGGGGCCGCCCTTGAGGAAGACGTGGTAGTCCGCGTTCGCGCGGAACCCCGCGTCGGCGCGATCCGGGCTCTCGGGCAGCCGCGGCACGAAGGTGACCTCGTCGCCCGTGACGATGTAGGTTCCGATGGCGAGCGAGAAGTTCGAAGGCTCGACGTTCGTGATCTTCAGCCGCTGGGAGAAGTCCTGCGAGAGAGCGACCGGCGCGGAGAAACGGAACCTCAGCGTCCGGTTGCGCGGGATCGCGTTCTGGCCGGACTCGAGGAACTGCACGAGGAAGAACGTGCCCCCCGAGTCCTCTCCTCCGCCGCCGTCGCACGAACCCGCGAGACCAATGAACAGCATCAGGCCCAACGCCGCCGACTTGCGCATGCCCGCCTCCGTCTTACCTGAACGAGCCCACCGAGACGCAGGTTCCTCGAGGTTGCCGTCTTCGATGTTAACGCGAGGGGAGGTTGCCGGGAACCATGTTTTTACAGAGAAGGGGAGGGGCCCGGGGAACCATCGAGGCGCGAGGGGGGCGGTCCCGGTTTCAGGGCGTCGTCTCGGGTGCGGTGCTCCGCTCGGCGGCATCGAGCGCGCGGCGCAGGTACTCGTCGGGCGCCACGCAGTAGGCCCGCGCGAGCCGCGCGACCGCCGCTTCGCGGGGCACCTCGAGGCCGAACTCGGCGCGCAGGACGACCTCCACCGGGCATCCCGAGAGCCCCGCCATCTCAAGCGCGGTAAGGCCCAACGCCTCCCGCCGCGCGCGCAGGGAGTCTTCCACTCTGTCCTCCGTTTCCGGAGGCGATCGTATCGCGGGACGCCGCGTCCTGCAAGCGTTAGGATGGACGGACCTTGCGCAGCGCGGCTTGCTTTCTGGCATTGGGGTTCGGCGCCGCGCTCGTCGGCGCGGCCTGCTGCATTCCGGCGGTCGTCGTGGAGGCAAGAGCGTCGGCGCCGGGCCTAGACGCCGCCCCCCCGGTGTTCTTCCAACACTACCTGATGCTGCCGATCGTCGCCCGCGCGCTTTCTTGGGACGCGCAGTCGCCGGGGGCGGAGGGCGCAGGCGGGATCCCGGGCACGGGCGTTTGGCCGGCGCGGCTCATCCTGCTCGCGGCATTCGCCTCGATCTGCCTCGTCGCCGCGGGATGGCGCCGTGCGGCGCTCGTGGCGGCGGCGGCGCTCGGCGTGTCCGCCGCGTGGCTGTTCCTCGAGTCCGGCGCGGCACGCGGCGGCCTCGAGGGCGGGCCCGCCGGCTGGACGGCCTACCCGCCGCTGAGCGCGGCTGCGGAGCCGCAGTCCGGATGGTCCTTCGAAGGCCCGGGGTCCGTGTGGGTGGCGCTCGCGGCCGGCACGGTCCTCCTCGCCGCGGCCGCGTGGCTGCGGAAGGAAGAAGGGCGCCGCCGTCAAGGGGCGGCGGCGCCGAGAGAAGACTAGCCCGGAGGTGCCAGTGCCGGCCCGCGTTGGGCGTCGGGCAGCCCTGTTGGTGTTGGGAGTCCCCCGGGTCGGTTGGATTCATCCGTTGAACGAGTAGTTGATGTCCACGCGGTCCATGAAGGCGAACGGGCCGAGGGCTGCCTCGACCAGGTTGCCGTAGTCGAAGAGGGCGTCGATCCGGACGTAGGCGTCGCGGTTCGGGCCCGT
>WYBS01000166.1 GCA_011525755.1 Planctomycetaceae bacterium | reverse complement strand
GCGCCCTCTACGCCTACGCGACGGGCCTCTCGGGAGCCGATCCGGCGATGCTCGCGCTCCTCGCGCGCGAGACGGGCGGCGCCGTCTTCAGCGTCGTCGGCGAGGCCGAGATCGACGCCGCGGCGACTGCGCACACGATCCGCCCGTGGCACATCGAGAAGGCGGGAATGGAGGGGACGACGGACATCCTCCTCGCCGGCCGCCCGACCTCGATCTTCCCCGGCCAGACCCTCCTCCTCGCGGGCCGCGGACGGCCCCCGGGCCCCCTCAGCCTCACGCTCCGGCGGGGCGACGCCCTTCGGACCGTGCAAGTCCCGCTCAGGACGCTCGACTCCGACCTCGCCGCCAGCGCCTACGGCCGCATCGCCGTCGCCCAGCTCGAGGAGATCGAAGCCCCCGAGGCACGGTCCTACGCCCTCCACTTCGGCGTGGTCGGGGCGACGTGCTCGCTCCTCATGCTCGAGGCCGAGGAGGACTACGAGGCGTACGGGATCGTGCCCGGCGACGACGCGAAGACGGTGCGCGAGCAGGCGGCGGCCGACATCGTCGCGCGCGAGCTCGGCGCGGCCGCGACACGGCTCGGCGACCCGAAGGCGGCGTTCCTCGCATGGCTCGACCGGCTCCGCAGCACGCCGGGCGTGGAGCTCGACCTGCCCGCGCAGGTGCGCGCGGCGGCGGAGCGGCTGCCAAGGGAGGCGTTCGACGTGAGGCCCGAGAGGCTCTCGTGCGCGTGCCGGGACGGCGTCGCGCGGAAGGACTACGACGAGGCGACGGCGGAGGCCCTGCGCCGGCGCGAGAAGCACGGCGCCGCGGACGCGCTCAAGGCGCTCTCGTCGCTCGTCGAGCAGAACCCCGGCGACGCCGTCCTCGCGCGCGACGTCGGGTACAGCGCGATGGAGTGGGGGCTCGGGGGAGAGGCCTACCATCTCTTCCGCCGCGTCGCGCAGGCGCGGCCGTACGAGCCGCTCGGCTTCCACACGATGGCGCTCTGCCTCGCGGACGCGGGCAAGCCGGACCTCGCGCTGCTCTGCTACGAGGTCGTGCGGGCGGGGAAGTGGGACGGGAGGTACGGGGACCTCCGGCGGATCCTCGACCTCGAGTACCTCCGGTTCCTGCGCGGCGCCGCGGAAGACCCGCGGTGCCTCGACAGGGAGCACGCGCGCACGCGGCTCGGCGAGGTGGCGGAGGCGACGGCGCCGCGCGTCGCCGACCTCGTGGTCGTGATCGCGTGGAACACCGACGGCACCGATGTCGACCTCCATGTCACCGATCCCAGGGGCGAGGAGTGCTTCTACAGCCATCCGGAGACGGCGATCGGCGGACGCCTGACGGCCGACGTGACGCAGGGCTACGGCCCGGAGATGTTCGTGCTCGAGCGCGCGGTCAAGGGCGCGTACGCGGTCCGGGCCAAGTACTTTTCGTCCGACCGGAGCCGGGCCTCGGCGCGGACCAAGGTCTACGCGACGGTCTACGAGGACTGGGGCCGCCCGTCGGAGCGCATGACGAGGAAGGTCGTGACGCTCGCGGAGGGCAAGGAGATGCACGACCTCGCGAGGGTGGTGAAGCCGTGAAACGGATCGCGGCGCTCCTCCTCGTCAGCGTGGCCGCGCTCGCGGGGCGCCCGCACGAGGGCGTGTGGAACCTCGTCCTCGACCGGCCCGGCATGGAGCCGCGGCGCGCGACGGGGCGGCTCGTCCTCGACGCGAAGAGGGGGACGCTCGCGTTCGACGTGATCCTCTACGCGCGGACGCATGAGCTGAAGGAGGTCGAGGCGAAGGGCTCGAAGGTCTCCTTCCGCGTCAGCGGCGGCGACTTCGACCTCCTCTTCCGGGGCGAGGTCAGGAAGGGCGTCCTCTCCGGCCGCTGCGAGTGGAAGGGGCTCGGCGCGTACGAGTGGACGGCCGAGAAGGCGAGGATCGAGCCGCAGGAGCGGTTCGAGAAGGGGCTCTCCTTCGAGGGCTTTTTCCCGAAGGGCGACGCGAAGCACGGCGGCGAAGCCCTCGACCTGCTCATCGGCGAGGCCGAGAGGCGCGACACCGACGCGATCCTCATCCTCAAGGACGGCAAGGTCGTGTGCGAACGCTACTTCGGCCGGAAGCCCGATCCCTGCTACCTCATGTCCGTCACGAAGGCCTTCGCCGCGATCGCGGTCGCGATGCTCCTCGACGAGGGGAAAATCCCGTCGCTCGACGCGCCGCTCTCGACCTGGTTCCCGGAGTGGGCGGAGGGCGACAAGGCGAAGGTGACGCTGCGCCACGTCCTCACGCACACGTCCGGCATCGAGCACGGCGCCGACGCGCTCGCGCTCAACGCGCAGAAGGACCGCCTCGCGTACGTCCGGCAGGCGCGCCTCGCGAAGCCGCCGGGCACGGAGTGGTCCTACAACAACGACGCGATCATGCTGCTCTCGGGCATCATCGCGCAGGCGGCCGGCAGGCAGGCGGACGACTATCTGAAGGAGAGGCTCTTCGATCCCTTGGGCATCAAGGACTGGACGTGGCAGCGGGACGAGGCGAAGAACGCGATCACGTACGCGCAGCTGCGCATGACCGCGCGCGACCTCGCCCGCGTCGGGCAGTGGATGCTCGGGGGGGCCGGGGGCGCGATCCAGCCCGAGACGCTGAGACTCCTCCGGAGCCCCGCGACGCCGCTCGACAAGGCGCAGGGGCTCGTCTGGCGGCTCCGCCTCGACGCCAAGGGCAAGGCGATCGGCTACGGCCACGACGGCTGGCTCGGGCAGTTCCTCGCGATCTACCCTGAGCGGAAGGTGGTGGCCGTCCGTCTCCGCCAGTGGAAGGACTCGCCCGACCGCGAGAAGCCGGAACTCGCCTTCGGCTCGTTCCTGTCGCTCGTCGAAGCGGCGGAGTGACGCCTTCCCCCCGCCATCCCCCCCATCGGCTCGCCAAAGGGATCTACCTGCAGGCGCCGCTGTTTCTTCGGCGTTTTCCGCGATCCTCCGGTGGCTCCTAGCGCCCCCCCTCCGCGATCGCGCGGGACGCCTCCTCGATCGCCTGCGCGACCGAGGGGTCGATCCTCCTCCCCTCGCGGCCGAGGAAGGCCGCGATCGCGCGGAGGACGTCGGCGTCGCCGGCCCTGACGGCGCTCGCGATCGCGTCGCGGACGGGCGCGTCGGTGTCGTAGCCCTTCTCCACCGCTTCGAAGTGCGCCCGCGCCGCCAGGCCGTGCCAGCGGCGCTCGCCCGTCACCTCCGCCATCGCCTCGAGCACCTGCGCGCGGCGGTAGGGAACGAGCGGGCTCTCGGGCGTCGCCTGCGCGATCCCGTCGAGCATCGTCAGCGCGGCCTCGAGCGGCGCCCCGTCCCGCCGCCCGACCGCCATCCGCATGACCCACGGCATGTCCTCGATCGCCATCCACATCCCGAGATGCGGCGCCGGGTCGCGGAGCCGGGCGTTGTCGTGCCGCGCGAGGTAGCCGGAGACGTGACGCCGCGCCTGCCCGTACGCGGGGAGCGACACGAAGAGCTCGCCGTCCCGGTCGACCGAGGCGCCGGACCGGAACCGCTCGAGCGCGCGGTCGAGGGTCTCGTAGGCCGGATGCGAGAGCGGAAGCGGCTTCTCCTCGGCGGGATCGCGGCGGCGGTCGAAGAGCTCCACGCGCGGCCCCGACTCGACGAGGGTGAAGTCGCCGTCGGTCACCGCGAAGCACTGGCCCCACCCGTGGATCCGCCACGTGAAGAGCGACTCGGCGACGAGGGTCCCGTGCGGCGGTCCCCGGAGGTCGCGGCCGTCGGACGGGACCTCGGGGAGCCCGCACAGCCGCCGCAGCGTCGGCGCGACGTCGGCGACGCAGCGGAGCCCCGGGTCCGTGCCGGCGCCGAAGCCCTCCGCGCGGACGGCGAGCAGCGCGTCGACCGTCGATCCGTAGCAGAGGGGACCGTGCGTGTGCTCGCCGTGCTCGCCGAAGGACTCGCCGTGGTCGGACGCGAGGAGGATCGCGGCATCCCCCGCCGCGGCGACGAGCCTCTCGAACGCGGCGTCGGCGCGCCGCACGTCGCCCAGGTAGAGGGCGTAGGGCGGGTCGCCCTCGCGCGTGGCAGGGCGGCGGTCGTCACCCGCGTACCCGTCGTAGGGGGCGTGGGGATCGAACAGGTGGACCCAGACGAACCAGGGCCTCCCCCGCGCCCCCTCCATGTACTCCACGGCGGCCCTGACGCGTTCCTCGCCCGGGATCGCCTGCCCGTCCTTCGTGCCGTCGTGCGCCGGGGCGTCGAACGTCTCGAACCCCTCGGCGATCCCCGTGCCCCTCCCGAGCACGGCGGACGCGACGAACCCGGCCGTCGCGTAGCCCCGCTCGCGGAGATCCTCCGCGAGCAGCCGGAAGGGGCGCTCCCTCGGCAGAGGCGCCGTCACGTTGTCGTGGACCCCGTGCGCGGCGGGCAGGAGCCCCGTGAACATGCTCACGTGCGCGGGCAGCGTGAGCGGCGCGACGGTGCGCGCACGCGGGAACCGCCTCGCCGTGGCGAGGAACGCGTCCATCGCCGGCGTGCCGCTTCCGACCGCGTCGGGCCGGAGCGTGTCGATCGTCACGAGGAGGACGTTCGGCCGGTCGATGCGCCCGGGGCGGAAGGCGAGATACGCCGCAAGCCCGAGCAGGACGACGAGGACGAGCGCCGCGGTGCGCGCCATGGCGAAGAGGATACGGCCGGCCGCGAGCCGCCGGTCCCCGAAAAGGGCGATCAGCGGCTCTCGGGCTCGGCCACGGCGAACCGCCGGTCGCCCGCCTGCCTCGCGACCGCGAGGGATGCCTTCGCGAGGCGCCGCTCGGTCTCCTCGTCGATCCGTCGCCCGTCCTGCCGCAGGAGGGACGCGAGCGAGTCGAGGACGACGCCGTCGCCCGCGGCCTCGGCGTAGGCGATCGCCTTCCTCACCTCCTCCTTTCCGGTGTAGCCCTTCTCCACCGCCTCGAGCTGCGCGCGCGCGGCCACCTCGAACCACGACGGCTCCGCGGTCACCCCCGCCATCGCCTCGCACACCCTCGCGCGGTGGTACGGCACGAGCGGGCTCCTCGGCGCCGCGCGCCCGAAGTCGGCGAGCATGCGGAGCACGGCCTCGAGCGGCGCGCTCTGCCGGCGCTCGACCGCCATCTCCACGATCCAGGGGATCTCCTGGACGGCCATCCACGCCGCGAGGTGCGGCCGCGGATCCGTGAGGCGGGCGTTCTCGTGACGCGGGAGGTATCCCGTCGCCTCGCGGCGCACCTGCCCGTACGCGGGGAGGGAGACGTGGAGATCGCCGTCGCGCTCGATCGCTTGCCTCGACCGGAACGCCTCGAGGACGCGGTCGAGCTTCTCGTAGGCCGCGTGCGAGAGCGGCAGCGGCTCCGTCTCCTCCGGGTCGGCGCGCCGGTCGAAGAGCTCGAGGCCAGGCCCCGACTCGACCAGCGTGAAGTCCCCGTCCGTCACGGCGAAGCACTGGCCCCACCCGTGGATCCGCCACGTGAAGAGGGACTCGGCGACGAGCGCCGCGTGCGGCGCGCCGCCGAGGTCGCGCCCGTCCGCCGGGACCTCCGGCAGCCCGCAGAGGCGGCGCAGCGTCGGCGCGATGTCGGCGACGCTGCGGAGCCCCGTGTCCACCGCGCCCGCCTCGAAGCCCGGCGCGCGGACGGCGAGCAGCGCGTCGATGGTCGCGCCGTAGCAGAGCGGGCCGTGGCTCAGCTCGCCGTGCTCGCCGAAGGACTCGCCGTGGTCGGACGCGAGGACGACGGCCGTATCCTCCCCCGCCGCCGCGAGCAGCTTCTCGAACGCGGCGTCGGCGCGGCGCACGTCGCCGAGGTAGAGCGCGTGGGCCGGGTCGCCCTCGCGCGTCGCCGGTCGCCGCTCGTCGCCGGGGAAGACGTCGTAGGGCGCGTGGGGATCGAAGAGGTGGACCCAGACGAACCAGGGCCTCCCCCGCGCCCCCTCCATGAACCTCACCGCCGCCTTGACGCGCTCCTCGCCGGGGATCAGCTCCTCGCCGCGCTGCTCGCGCCCGTCCGGACACTCGTACACGTCGAAGCCGCGCGCGATGCCGGAGCCCGCGCCGAGGACGCCGCAGGAGGCGAATGCCGCGGTCTCGTAGCCCCGGTCCCGGAACTGCTCCGCGAGCAGCGGGAAGGGCCGGTCGGCGGGCAGGGGCTCCGTCACGTTGTCGTGGATGCCGTGCGCCGAAGGAAAGAGGCCCGTGAACATGCTCATGTGCGCGGGGAGCGTGAGCGGCGCGACCGTCCGCGCCCGCGCGAACCTGGTCGCCCGGGCGAGGAAGGCGTCCATCGCCGGCGTCCCGTGCCCGACCGCGTCGGGGCGCAGCGTGTCGATCGTCACGAGGAGCACGTTCGGCAGGGGGGCGGGGGGGGCCGGGCGCAGGCAGAGCCACGCGGCCGCGCCGAGGATGACGAGCAGGATGACGCAGCGCATGCGCGAGGATTACGGCGGGCCGCGCGCGGGCGTTCCAAAGAAAGCGCATTGCCGGTCGCGGGGCCCCTCCGCGAATCCCATTGCCGGTCCCGCGGATGCGCGCGCCGCGGTGTGCGGCATCGGCGTTTCCGCGTGGTTCAATACGGAACGTGCCGCTCCTCGCCGCCGCGCAGATCGGGATGCACTACACGGGGCCCGACCTCCTCGAAGGGGTCACCGTGAAAGTCGAGCGCGGCGACCGGATCGGCCTCATCGGCCCGAACGGCTCGGGGAAGTCGACGCTCCTGAAGATCCTCGGCGGCCTCGCCGCGCCGACGGCGGGCGAGGTGCTCCGCGGCCCCGGCGTGCGCGTCGCCTACCAGGCGCAGGAGCTCGACTACGTGCCCGGCACGTCGGTGCGCGACGACCTGCGCGTCGTCTTCGCCGACGTGCACCGGCGCGAGGCGCGGCTGCGCGAGATCGAGCAGCTGCTCGCGGCGGCGCCCTCGGACAAGGCGCTCCTCCGCGAGTACGAGCGGCTCCAGCGCGAGCAGGAGGCGGCGCGCGCGCACGACGCCGACCGCCGGGTGGAGCGCATGCTCATGAGCCTCGGGCTGCCCGAGGAGGCATGGGACCAGCCCGTCGGCACGTTCAGCGGCGGCGAACGGAACATCATCGGCCTCGCGCGCGTGCTGCTCGCGGAGCCGGACGTGATGCTCCTCGACGAGCCCTCGAACCACCTCGACATGGACGGCATCGAGTGGTTCGTGGACGAGCTCGCGCGGAACCCGGCGGCGGTCGTGATGGTGAGCCACAACCGGCACCTGCTCGACCGCGCCGCGACGACGATCTGGGAGATCGAGAAGCGGAACGTCCTCCCGTGGACCGGGAACTACACGGCCTACCGGAAGCTCAAGGAAGAGGCGCGCGCGCTCCAGGAGCGGCGCTTCAAGGTGCAGCAGCGGGAGATCGAGCGGCTCGAGTCCGAGGCGCGGCGGCTCAGCGACATGGCGAACGCCTACGACGACCCCGGCCAGGCGAAGCGCGCGAAGGCGATGCGCCGCCGGATCGAGCGGATGGAGAAGGTCGAGGCGCCCGACACGACCGACCGCCGGTTCCGCGCGCGGCTGAAGGCGGGCGACCGCCACGGCCGGATCGCGCTGGTCGTGAGGGATTTCCGCTTCGCGCACGGCGACCGCGTGCTCTTCGACGGCGCGGATCTCGAGATCGAGTACGGCGAGCGCGTGTGCCTCGTGGGGCCGAACGGCTCGGGCAAGACCACGCTGCTCCGGAAGGTGCTCGAGGAGGGGAGTTGGGAGAACCCGAGCCTCCGCCTCGGCAAGTCGGTGAAGGTCGGCGAGTACCGGCAGCTCCACGACGCGCTCGACACGAGGATGACGCTCACCGAATGGGTGATGGCCGAGACGGGGCTCACGCTCTCGCCGGCGCAGGGGCTGCTGCACCGCTTCCTCTTCACGCGCGACGACCTCGACCGAAGGGTCGCGACGCTCTCCGGCGGCGAGAAGAGCCGGCTCCAGATCGCGCGGCTCGTGCAGGCGCAGGTGAACTTCCTCGTGCTCGACGAGCCGACGAACCATCTCGACCTCGACGCGTGCGAGCAGCTCGAGGAGATGCTCCTGGAGTTCGACGGGACGCTGCTCGTCGTGAGCCACGACCGCTACTTCCTCGACCGGCTGGTGAACCGCGTGGTCGAGGTGAGCAAGAGGAAGCTCGTGGACCACCGGTGCACGTTCCCGGAGTGGTGGCAGGAGCGGGGCGCGCGCCGTCGCAAGGCGGCGCTCGAGGGCCGGGAGCGCGGGCGCGCGGACAAGGAGTCCGCGCAGCAGGCGTACGAGGAGCGGAAGGAGCAGAAGCGCGAGGTCGAGCGTCTGAGGGCGCGCGTGGGAAAGCTCGAGGAGAGGATCGCGGCGCTCGAGGAGCAGCAGAAGGAGCTGAAGGCGCGCCTCGAGGAGCTCTACACGAGGGGCGACCGGCCGTGGGAGGCCGCCGAGGCCGCGAAGACCTTCGAGACCGTCCGCTCCGAGCTCACGACCCTTTACGCCGAGTGGGAACGGCTCGGTACCGAGTACGGGGGCTGATCGCCGTATCCGCCGTCTTGGCAGACAGTTGGAAGCGGAGGACCCGGACCGGGAGTCCGGGTTTTTCGGGTGCCGCGCCGCACAGTCCGGGGTGGCGGCGTCGTGCCCCGAGGGGTAGCATCGGCCCCATGCGGTGGATGGGAATGCTCGCGCTCTTCGCCGCGGCCGCGGCAGCGGACAACGACCCGGCGGCGCAGGTCCGGAAGCTCGTGGCGGAGGGCAAGCGGCCCGAAGCCGCGCGCCTCGCGGGCACCTGGGTCGCGGACGCGCAGAAGCGCGGCGACCTCCTCGACGAGGAGGCGGCTTGGCGCGCGCTCCGCGACGTGCCGCTCGACGAGGCGCAGTACCGCGACGCGTGCGCGGAGGTGATGAAGCTCCTCGATCCGAAGCGCAACGGGGCCTACCTCTCCGCGCACCTCGTCGCGCTCGAGGTCCTGCGCGCCGCGATCCGCGAGGGCGACGACCGCGACCTCGAGGGGGCGGCGAAGCTCCTCGGCGCGCCCCGGAAGGACGCGGGCGCATGCGCGGCGGCGCTCTCGGGTCTCGCGAAGGGCGTCGTCGCCGCGCGCGCGGAGGCGCCGGCCGACGCGCCCCTGCGGGCCGCCTTCGAGGCCGCCCTCAAGAACGGCTGGCTCGATCTCGCGACGTACGCGGGCACGGAGCTCGCCTGCTCCGAGAGAAAGGCCGGCCGCGAGGGCGACACGCTGAAACGGCTCGACGAGGCCCTCAAGCGCAACGGCGACCGGTCGCTGCTCCAGCTCCGGAACGCGCTCGCGCGAAAGCGCATCCCCGAATCGACGGTCGAGCTCCCGCCCGGGGGCGTCGCCGCGGCCGGAGGCGCAGGGGGTGCGGGGGGCGCGGGCGGCAGACCCGCGCAGAGCCCGGTCGGCGCCGCGTGGAAGGCGCACGGCGCGACGAAGCCGCTCATCACGGTGAAGCGCGGCAGCAAGGGCTTCGAGATCGTCCCGAAGTTCGAGGGAGCCGCCAGGGGCGAGCGCGCGTTCCAGTCCGGCGTCCGCCACTGGGCCGGAGGCGGGATCACGCTCTCGTTCTGCGGGACGGGGGTTTCCCTCACGATGGTCGACCTCACGGGCAGGAACGGGCAGCCGGGCGAGTCCTCGCAGCAGGGGCCGTGGCAGAACTTCTACCTCCTCGCGCCGGGCGAGACGTGGAGCGTCACGAAGAAGGGCGTCGTCTCGGTAGGGAAATGAACCTCTCCCCCGCGCCCCCTCTCCTCCTTCTTTTCCTGCTCGCGCCGCTCGCCTTCGGCGAGGACCTCGACAAGGACACGCTCGACGGCATGGACGCCGAGGCGCGCGGCAGCTGGGTCGAGGCGGTGCAGGCGTTCGCGCGCTCCTCCGACGCGGCGCCGGGCGACATGCGCCGCTCGCTCCGGCTCCGCCTCGCGCGCCAGCGCGGCATGGCGATCTGGAAGCCCCAGATCGACCTCCTGCTCAAGGAGAAGCGGCTCGAGGACGCGGCGCGCGCGGTCGGGGTCGCGAGCCTCATCGATCCGGCCCACGCGACGGTCGCCTCCGCGAGGCGGATGCTCGAGAAGGCCGGCGTGAAGGTCGCGGGTCCGCCGGAAGGCGAGATGATCTCGCCGCTCTTCCCGCAGCGCTCGGCGAAGGGCCGGCTCCGCTGCTGGTCCACGATCGGCCCGTCGTTCGGCCGCGCGACGCGGCTCATCGACGACGGCGTGAAGTTCCTCCTCGCGACGCAGGAGAAGGAGGGGCACTGGAGCTCGAAGAAGCACGGGGGAGGCGAGCTCTACGACGCCGGCGTCACCGGCCTCGCGCTCGAGGTGCTGCTCGTGGACGGACCGGGGGGGCTCGCGGGGGACCGCGGCGCCGCCGCGCGCCGCGCCGCCGACGCGATCGTCGGTTTCCAGGGGAAGGAAGGCCACATCGGCTCGCGCGCGACCCACGCGTACATGTACTGCACGACGATCGCGACCGGGGCGCTCGCGGAGTACGCGGCGATCGCCGGCGAGATCGAGCGCTACCGGCCGACCCTCGAGCGCGCGCGCGACCACATCATCGAGACACAGAACCCGGGCGCAGGCTGGCGCTACGAGCCGCGCGGCGGCGAGAACGACACGTCGATGACCGGCCGCGCCATCGCCGCGCTGCACATGCTGCGGCTCGCGGGGATCGAGGTGCGCGACACGCCGTTCGAGGACGCGATGGCCTGGATCGACAAGATGGCCGAGCCCTCGATGGGCCAGATCGGCTACAACTACCCGGGCGGCTGCGTGGCGCGGCCGGAGGGGAAGCAGGAGCTTTTCCCGCCCGAGCACAGCCATGCGATGACCGCGGCGGGCGCGCTCGCGACGTGCTACGCCGGCGCGAAGCGGCCCTGGCTCGCGAAGAGCATCGGGCTCCTGTCGGAGGTCCCGCCGAAGAGCCGCTACGCGGACGCGTACTACTGGGAGCTCGGCGCCCGCGCGCACGTCGCGGCGACCGGCGGCGTGCCCGAGGCCTGGTACAAGGCGCTCGTGGACGCGGCCGTCGCGTGCATGCGGCCCGACGGCGGCATGGCGCCCGGCGCCGACGTGTGGAGCGACGACGGCGGCCGGATCTACTCGACCGCGTGCACGGTGCTCGCGCTCGCGGCGCCCTACGCGGAGGCCTCCGGCAGCGGGGACACGAGGCCCGCCTCGACGTTCCTGCGCGGCGGGTCGCGCGAGATCGGCGTCGCGGCCGCGACGGCGGAGACGCCGACGGGCATCTACGCCGACCCCGGGATGCGGCTGAAGCTCGTCGTGCGCGGCACGATCCAGCCCTGGATCGGCTCGCCGAAGGTCGCGTCGGACGGGATCAAGGAGGTCCCGAGGTCGTATAAGCCCGTCCTCAGGGGCGCGCCGTTCGCGTGCCTGCTCGGGAGGATCGGCCCCGAGGGGAAGCCGTTCCGGATCCAGTCGGAGAAGCCGCTCTCCCTGAACGGCCACGGGCAGCTCTTCCTGCTCGTCAACGACGAGCGGCCCGAGGACGGCAGCGGCGGCTGGACCGTGGACATCCGGCTCGAGAGGTGATGGCCAGCGGATGGGGAGGGGCGGGGGGAACCCCACCCCCGGACGGTGTCGGCGGCAGGTGTCGATGTCACGAGTTCCGGAAAAACCCTCCCCGTACCGTATCGCCTACTCCTTGTTGCCCGGCATGTCCTGCCCGTTCTGGTGGAGGACGAGGCGCGTCACCTTGCCGTCCTTGTCCCGCTCGAACGTGATCCGCGCGTCCACGACCTTGTAGAAGAACTCCGTCTCCGACTTCGCGAAGACGGGGAGCTTCTCCTGCCCCGTCGCCTGCACCATCAGCCGGCCGCGCTCCACCGTCACCGTCAGCTTGAAGCCCCCGAAGAGGCCGTAGGTGCCCGCGTACTCCGCGAGGATCTCCGGCTTCACCGGCACGTCCCGCGGCGTCTCCGCCTTCTCGCCCGCGAGCATGCGCAGGAGACTCCCGCCGAGCTCGTCGACCTCGCCCGTCGCCGTGTCGGCGAGGACGACCACCGCGCGGCCGTTCGCCGCGTCGACCGCCGCGAAGCTGTGGTAGCCGCCCGTCTGCCCGTTGTGCCAGCACGTCCCCTTGGGGGAGATGTGCCAACCGAGGCCCATCCGCACGCCGCCGCCCTCGAAGCGCCCCGCGCGCGCGAACGCGAACGTCTCCGCGAGCGGCCCGTCGGAGAGGTTCGCACGGAGGAACCGCATCATGTCGGCGGCCGTCGAGCGGATCCCGCCCGCGCCGGCGAACGCCACGAGGTCCCAGTTGCCCGCGGGCGTGCCCGCGGCGTCGTGTCCGGGCGCAAGCCGCGCCTTCATCTCCGGCGTGAGCGCGACGGCCGTGCTCTTCATGCCGAGCGGAGCCGTGATCCGCTCCGCGAGAAGCTCGTCGTAGCCCTTCCCCGCCTTCCGCGCGAGCGCCCAGCCGAGGAGACCCGCGCCGAGGTTGCTGTACTCGTAGGCGGCGCCCGGCTCGCGCGAGAGCTTCGCGCCACGGAGGAACGAGAGCATCCTCTCCGGCGTGTAGTCCGCATAGGGGTTCCGGGGATCCTTGGGGGCGAAGTTGTCGGGCATGCGCGGGAGGCCCGACGTGTGCGTCGCGAGATCCAGGAGCGTGATCCTCCGCTCGCCGCGCGCCGGCACGACCGCGCCCTCGGGCAGGAGCTCCGCGACCGGCTGGTCGAGGCGCACGATGCCGTCCTTCACGAGCGAGGCGAGGAGCACGCCCGTGAACGCCTTGCTGAGGGACCCGATCTCGTAGACCGTGTCGGCGCCCGGCTTCGCGTCGCCGTACCCGCGGACGACCTCCTCCTTGCCGTCCCACACCCCGACCACCATGCCGAGGATCCGGCCGTCCGCGACGTAGGGCGCCGCGAGCGCGTCCGCGCGCTCCGCGAGCGAGGGCTCCGCGCGCGCGAGCGCGGCGAGAAGGCACAGCGGCAGCAGGCGTCGCAAGGCCAGTCCTCCCCCCGGGGCCCCCCTCCTTCGGCGGCCGGGAGCGTCCGAGGATACCCGCCCCCGGCCGATGGATAGATGTATGCACGAGGCCGAGGCAAGGCGCATGACCCCGCGCGAGGAGGCGGCGGAGTGGTTCGGGCGGCTCCACGAGCTGCCGTTCGTGCGGCTGAGGCCGCTGCGCGTGCCCGTCGCGAGGCTGCGCGCGACCGCGCCCGACTGGCTGCGCGAGCGCGCCGAGGCGCGACAGGACGCGCTCCGGCTGCGCGTGTGGGACCTCCTCCGGGATCCCGCGCACGTCGGGACGCCGGCGGTCGCCGGGGTGCCCGCCTACCTCCCCGGGCTCGGGCGCGGCTACGTGCTCGATTTCCTCCTGCCGGAGTACGGCGTGAACGTGCAGATCGACCGGTGGGAGGACGAGGAGAGGGACGACGGCGAGGAGCGCGACTTCGACCTGCGCGAGGCGTACGGCATCGAGACGGTCCGGTTCTTCGACGTGTGGGTGAAGGGGAACCTCGACCAGCTCGCGGGCGAGATCCGGAAGGAGCTCGGCATCGGCCGGCCGGCGTGGCTCCGCCGGATCTGACCTACTCGCGCGCCGGCGAGCCGCCGCGGCGGAAGGAGAGCACGGTCTTCCCGCCGCGCAGCAGCTCGAGCATGCTGCCGGAGACGCGCCAGCCGTCCGCCTCGCCGAGCAGCTTCAGGTAGCGCGCCTCCTGCTCCATCGCGCCCGGCGGCTTGTCGAGGAACTTCTTGGTCGCGGCGGCCGCGTCGATCCGGAGCGCGCCCTCGGTCCGCTCGTACTGGGCGCTGTAGCGGTTGACGGCCTCCCCGTAGAGCCGGCCGACGTCGAACGTGAGCGAGATCCCGGTGCCGGCAAGCGCGGGCTTTCGCTCGATCTGGGCGAGCAGCCACTCGACGCCTTGCACCTCGTCCCAGCGTTCGCCCGCCGTGGAGCTGCAGCCGGCCACGGCGAGGAGGAGGATGAGCGCGCATCTCATTCGCGTTTCCCTTCCGCGAGCGCGGCCTCGGCGCGCGCGAACGCGGCCAGGTAGGCGTCGACGCCCATGCCGGACTTGGGCAGGTCGCTCTCGCCGACGAGGATCGCCCGCGCGCCCGCGTCCTTCTCGCACGCGAAGGGGTCGAGGAGGAAGTTCCCGGGCGAGACGCGGAAGACGCGCACGACGAAGAGGCCGTCGCGGTAGATCTCGAGATGGTCGATGCAATCGATCCCGGGCATGAGCGGGCAGGAGCCGTCCGCGTTCTCCGGGTGGGGCTCGAACTCGGCGTCCTTCGGGTCCATGCCGAACGCGACGACGAGCCGCTCGTTGCAGAAGGCGACGAAGCGCGGATCGCGGAAGAGCTGCACGCGCATCCGGTCGCACTGGCCGCAGGTGTCGTGGTGGAGCGAGAGGAGGATCGGCACGCGCCGCTCGCGCGCCTCCTTGACGGCAGAGTCCCAGCTCTTCGCGAGCTTGAGCGTCGCTGCGGGCTCCGCCTTCCGCGGCGCGCGGTCCGGCTCGGGGTCGTCCATGGCGCAGCGGAAGCCGACGCTCCCGTCGGCGACCTCCATGGGCTGCATGCAGAGGTCCAGGACCCGGAGGTTCAAGGGGTGCGGGGACAGCCACGAGCCGCCCTTGATCATCGCGGGCCTGTCCAAGTGCGGATCGCCGCGACCCGTCATGACGCGGTCGTAGGCGTTGCCTGCCATGTCGAGGCAGCCATAGGGCGAGGCGCCCGCGGCGTGGGACCCGACGGGCTCGAGGCCCTTCGGCTTCGGGAGGCCGAAGTTCGCGTGGGCGGCGGTCGGCTTCTCGTCGCCCCAGGGCCAGAGCCTCCCCTCGACGCCGCCCGCGGCCTTCTCCCACTCGGCGGCCTCGGGGATCCGGCCGCCCGCCCACTTCGCGTAGGCGAGCGCGCCCCGCCCGGTCGCGGCGGTGACGGGAAAGCGCTCGCGCCCCGGCGCGGCGCGCCACGTCTCTCCGTCGCGCACGAGCCCGGCGACGGAGGCATCCACGAGACCCTTCGATTCGGCAACCTGTGACAGAAAACGCGCGAACTGCTCGTTCGTGACCTCGGTCTTGTCGATCAGGAACGACTTCACCGGGAAGGGCTTCGGCTCCTCGACGGCGATCTTCCCCTCGTAGGGCCGCCTCAGGAACTCGCCGCCGGGCACGCGGATGACGACGGCGCCGTCCTTGCTGCGGTACCACTCCTCGGCGCCCTGCTCGTTGAGCCCGAGGTAGAGGAGCCCATCCGCGCGGGCCGCGGCAGCGAGGAGGAGCAGGACACCCCAGCGCATCCGCGCCACTCTACCAACAGGAGGTGGAGGGGACGCGGGGGAGAAGGAGCTGTAGGATCGGGGGCCGTGTACTTCGACTACGTGCCGGACCTCACATGGGTCTTCGTGATCCTTGGGGCAGTCTGCCTCCTCGCGGCCTTCATGATCCTGCGCGAGCTGGTCGGGTGGCTGCTGGAACGGCGAGACCGGTCCGGTCGGACGTGACGCGCGGGAATCCCCCGCCGGCCGCGCGTCCTCCCACCTCCTACTGGTGCCGGTACTTGACGATGTGGACCTTCTCGAGCGTCATCAGGCCCTCGGTCACCATCCTGTCGAGGTCGGGGAGGATCGACGCGATCCGCTCCGCGCGGTCCGCGATCTCGATCACGATCGGGAGGTCCTCCGAGAGGCGCAGGATCTTCGTCGTGTGGATCCGGCTCGCCGCGCCGAAGCCCGCGATCCCGCGCAGCACCGTCGCGCCCGCGAGCCCCTTCTCGCGCGCGAGCAGCACGATCGCCTCGTGGAGCGGCCTGCCCTCGTGCCGGTCGCTCTCCCCGACAAAAATACGCAAGAGCTGCCCCTCGCCTTCGATCTTCATGACCAGATCATCCCACCGGCCGCGCGCCCGAGCACGACCGCGCCGATCCCGACGGCGACGTTCATCGCCACGTTCGCGAGCGCGAGGTTCAGTTGCCCGCCGCGCAGGAGCTCGACCGTCTCGTGGCCGAACGCGGAGAACGTCGTGAACCCGCCGAGCACGCCGACGACGACGAACGCGCGCGCGTCCGCCGAGAGGCGCTCGAACAGCGCGCCGATGAGGAAGCAGCCGACCGCGTTCACGGCGAACGTGCCCCACGGGAAGCCGGCGCGATGGCCCTGCACGAGCCCGGAGAGGCCGTAGCGCGCCAGCGCCCCGAGCCCCCCACCGATCGCGATCCCGAGGAGCTTCATTCCACGGAAGTCTACACTGGGCCCCATGACCCCCGCCGATTACGTCAGCGACCTCTCCCGCACGTACGAGCGCCTCCACACGGCGAAGGAGGACGCGTTCTGGACCTCCTACATGGGGCTCGCGGACGACGCGAACGCCGCGCAGAGGGACCTCGACACGAAGGAAATCGAGGTGAAACGGTTCCTCCAGGACCCGGAGCGGCTGAAGCGCACGCGCGAGGAGCTTGCCCGCGCGGGGAAGGAGGGGGCTCCGGGGGAGGCGAGGACGGCGCTCGAGGGCTGGGTCAGGACCTTCGAGGCGCACGTGATCGACAGCGCCGAGGCGCGACAGCTCGCGGAGGAGATCGTCGAGCTCGAAGGGAAGCTCGCGCGCTCGCGCGGCGCGATGAAGCTCGGCTATCGCGCGAACGGCGAGCTCGTCGAAGCGTCGTCGGTCAAGCTCGGCGTCATGCTCCAGACCGACCCCGACGAGGCGAAGCGCCGCGCGGCCCTCGAGGGGATCCGGTCGATCGAGCCGCACGTGCTCGCGAACGGGTTCCTCGAGATCGTCCGGAAGAGGAACCGGCTCGGCCGGATGCTCGGCGGCGAGGACTACTACGACTGGAAGACGAAGCGCACCGAGGGGCTCTCGAAGTGCGAGATCTTCGCGCTCCTCGACGATCTCGAGGCGCGCACGCGCGAGACGGCCCGGCGCTCGATCGAGGGGCTCAAGGCGGCGAAGGGGCCGTCGGCGACGAAGCCCTGGAACCTCCGCTACCTGATGAGCGGCGATATCACGCGGGAGATGGACCCCTACTTCCCCTTCTCGCGCTCCTTCGAGCGCTGGGGGCGGTCCTTCGCGGCGCTGGGCATCTCCTACCGCGGGGCGGAGCTCGTCCTCGACCTCGTGGACCGGAAGGGGAAGTACGAGAACGGATTCATGCACGGCCCCGTGCCGGCGTGGCGCAGCGGCGGGAAGTTCCGGCCGGCGCGCATCCACTTCACGGCCAACGCGATCCCGGGCATGGTCGGCTCGGGCAAGCGCGCGACCGAGACCTTCTTCCACGAGGGCGGCCACGCCGCGCACTTCGCGAACGTGGACATGCCGGCGCCCTGCTTCTCGCAGGAGTTCGCGCCCACGTCGGTCGCGTTCGCGGAGACGCAGAGCATGTTCCTCGACAGCCTGCTCGAGGACGCCGACTGGCAGGCGCGCTACGCGAAGACCGCGCAGGGCGAGCCGATGCCGTTCGCGCTCGCGGAGAAGGCGATCCGCATGGAGCAGCCCTACGCCGCCTGGATGCAGCGCGCGCTCGTCGCGGTCTGCTACGGCGAGCGGGCGATCTACGAGATCCCCGACAAGGAGCTCACCGCCGACCGGGTGATGGCGGAGATCCGCGCGTGGGAGAGGAAGCTCCTCTTCGCGGAAGAGGGCGCGCCGCGGCCGACGCTCTCCGTCCCCCACCTCCTCTCGGGCGAGAGCAGCGCCTACTACCACGGCTACACGCTCGCCCTCATGGCCGTCCACCAGACGCGGCGGTTCTTCCGCGAGCGCGACGGCCACCTCATGGACAACCCGAGGATCGGCCCCGACCTCCGCCGCGCCTACTGGGAGCCCGGCAACAGCCGGAGCTTCCCCGACCTCATCCGCGGGCTCACCGGCCGCGAGGTCTCGCCCGCGGCGCTCGCCGACCACGTGAACAGGCACGCGGACGAGGCGGTCAGGGAGGCGCGGGAGGCGGCGGCGCGCGCCGCGTCGATTCCGGTGCACAAGGGCGCGGTCGAGCTCGACGCGAGGATCCGGGTGGTCCACGGCCGGGAGGAGATCGCGAACACGTCGAGGGGATTCGCGCCCGCCGCCGACGCTTTCGCCCGCTGGGTCGAGTCGCTCGGGTAGGGCCGTGGACTGCGGGGGGCTCCGGGGGCACCCGGGCCCTGGACCATCGTGAGCCGGCCCCCGGAGCCCCCCCAAGCACACACTCCGGTCGCGGCACGGGTTTCGCGCTTCCTGTGTTTCGCTGCGGGACCGTTGAAATCCCGCAACACGCAACAGGTATGAGTGCCATGAAGAAACACGAGAAGAGCTCGACCGCCACCCGGCGCATCCCCTCCCGCTCGACCGCGCTGATGGCGCTGCCGGTCCCCGAGCCGCGCCGCGGCCTCGTCGCGACAGCCGTCCGGCTGCTCGTGACGGTCGTCCTCCTGCCGGTGCGCATCCCGATCCTCGCCCTCGTGACCCTTTTCAGGGGCGTCGCGCGCGTCGGCTGCGCGGCCGGCCGCGGGCTCGCGGCGGCGGGCGGCGGCCTGCTGCGCGTCCCGCTGCTCCTCGCGCGCCTCGTCGCGATGCCGTTCGTCGGCCTCGCGAAGGGCGTCGCGTGGCTCGCCCCCCGCGTCGGCCGCGGCGTCGCGGTGGTCGCGATGCTCCCGGTGAGGCTCCTGGTCGGGATCGTCCGCCTCCTCGTGATGTTCGTCCGCACCATCGCGCGGGCGGCGATGTTCATCCTGCGCATCCCCTTCGTCGCGCTGCGGCTCCTCGGCCGCGGCGCGGCCGGCGCGGCGCGCGGTCTCGCGTTCGGTGCCGCGGCCGTCGCCATCCCGGTGGCCGCTCTCGCCTTTGGCGCGGTGCGGGCGCTCGCGGCCGGGATCTCGGCGGTCGTGCGCGGCATCGCGACGGCGGTCGCCTTCCTCGCCCGGCTCGCCGGCCGCGGCATCGCCGCCCTCTTCGTGGGGATCTTCGTCACGCTCCGGTCCCTCGCGGTCGGCATCTTCGTGTGCCTCCGCGCGACGGTCCTCGCGCTCGTGTGGATCCTCCTGCTCCCGTTCCGCGCCGCGCGCATCGTGGCGGTCGCGGCGGCGCGCGGGATCCGCGGGCTCGTCATCCTCTTCGCCGACGCCGTCCGCAACGTCGCGGCGGGGCTCGTGGCGCTCGCCTGCGGGGCGGTCGCGCTCGTCCGTCTCGCGGGCCGCACTGCCCTCCGGCCGCTGCGGGCGCTCGGCGCCGTCCTCGTCACGCGGGAGCCGCAGCGCGCGGCCTTCCTGCCGCTCGTCGCGCTCGCGCTGCTCGGCGGCGCGGAGATGTTCACGCCGGGCTTCCCGTTCGCGACGATCGGTCTCCTGCTCCTCGCGGCGTTCTCGAGCCTCGCGCTCCTGTCGCGCCCCGTCACCATGGGCGCGGCCCTCCTCGCGTGGGCGGTCGCCGTGGCGTGCGGCTGGCGCGCGGAGCGCGTCGCGGACGAGTCGCCGATCTGGATCGACGCGCTGATGTACCTCGCCTCGCTCGCGGCGCTGCGCTCGGCCTATGTCGCCGTGCGCGCCTTCGCGACGGACGCGGCGCTCGCGCCGCGCACGCCCGAGCAGGAGCTCGCCCACCGCCGCGCGAGCCGCGCGATCGGCATCGTGCTCGTCGCGCAGTGCGTCGCGTTCGCCGCGTGGTCCATCGCGTCCGATGTCGACGCCTCCCTGATCTTCGGCGAGCTCCTGCTCGTCGGGGCGGGCGCGGCGCTCGCGTGGGTCGTCCGCACGGGACAGTACGTGCGCGCGGCGCAGGCCGTCCTCACCGCCGGCGCGTTCGCCGCGATCGTCGTCATGATCGCGGCGCAGTTCAGCGCGTTCGGCGCGGGCCGGCTCGTCACGCCCGCCTCGCTCGGCGCGGGCCTCCTGCTCGCGCTCGTCACCGGCGCGCTGATCGTCGTCGTCCACGCCCGCCATATCGACACCGACCACGGCGCCTGACACGTCAACGGTTGACCTGCAGGGCGGCCGCTACTCCGGGCGGGCCCGAGGGTTACGCCGGTCCGGGTGCGCCAGCGCTGGCGCACCCTCGGCTGCGGATCACGCGGCCACTCGACCCGGGGATTGCGCGCTCACTCCCGAGCACCGGAGGACACGGGCTCAAGGCGAACGCGTTCCGCCCCCCCGCGCCCCCCCGGCTTCCAAGGTAGAGTGAGCGGCATGCGGAGAGGGATCGCGGTCGCGCTCCTCCTGGTCGGATGCGGAGGGGGTTCGGGGGCCGTCGCCCTCCCCCAGCTCGGCGACCCGAACCCGGGCCTCAGCGCCGGGATGCTCGCGGCGTTCGACCGCGGCCGCGAGATCTTCGTCCGCCGCTTCGCGCGCGCCGACGGCCACGGCCCCGACTTCAACGTGGACTCCTGCAAGTCCTGCCACGAGATCCCCGTCGTCGGCGGCTCCGCGCCGCTCTACCGGAACTTCTTCCTCGTCGGCCGCATCCAGCCGAACGGGGCGTTCACGCCGGCGATGGAGAATAACCAGTTCGTCGCGCGGACCTTCTCCTACGAGCGCCCGAAGCGCGAGACGATCCCCGCGGACACGGTCCTCGCCCAGCGCAACGCTCCCCCCATCTTCGGCCTCGGCGTCTTCGAGCGCCTCTCGGCCGACGAGATCGCGGCGAACGCCGATCCGACGGACGCCGACGGCGACGGCATCAGCGGCCGCACGAACATCGACGGCCCGCTCATCGGGCGCTTCGGCTACAAGTCGCAGGAGGGGAGCCTCATCGACTTCGTGCGCGGCCCCTTCTTCAACCACATGGGGCTCACGTCGGACTTCCCCTTCGTGCCGCCGCCCGGCCAGCTCCCCGCGGCGCCGCAGGTCGCGCCGCCGGCGACCCCGCTCGTGGACGACGACGGCGTCCCGGATCCCGAGCTCCCCGACGCGGACCTCGTGGACCTCGTCATGTTCCTGCGCGAGCTCGCGCCGCCCGCGCCGCTGCCGATGGACGCGACCGCGCGCCGCGGCGAGGAGGTCTTCCTCGCGGTCGGCTGCGCGAAGTGCCACATCCCGAACCTGAAGCAGTCGGGCGCGCCCGCGCTCGCCTACACCGACCTGCTGATCCACGACATGGGCCCCGCGCTCGCCGACGAGGTGACGCAGCTCCTCGCGAGCGGGAGCGAGTTCCGCACGCAACCGCTCTGGGGCGTGCGCCATCACGCGCCCTTCCTCCACGACGGCCGCGCGGCGACGCTCGACGAGGCGATCCGTCTGCACGGCGGCGAGGCCGAGGCAGTGCGCGACGCGTACGTCGCGCTGCCGCAGGCGGACAAGGACGCCATCATCGCCTTCCTGGAGACCCGCTGATGCGCCGCCTCGCGTTCCTCCTCGCCGTCGCGCTCGCCGCCGCCGCGGGCATCGTGCCCGACGGCGCGCCCATCCCGCCCGTCGGCGATTTCGGCGGCCCCCGCCGCCCCCTCACATCGGAAGAGCAGCAGCGCTTCGTCCGCGGGAGGAAGACCTTCGACAAGGACTTCTTCGCGCGCGACGGCGTCGGGCCGGTCATGAACGGGGACTCCTGTCGCGGATGCCACCAGGATCCGGTGGTCGGGGGGTCCGGGGGCATCGACGTGCAGGTTCAGCGGCCCATGCTCGCGGACGGATCGAGCCCGCCCGAGACGGGGATCCTCGCGCAGCTGAAGGCGGTGCCGGGGCTCCGGCGCGAGGAGATCCCGGACACGGTGGTGCTCGTCGAGGAGCGCAACTCGCCGACGCTCCTCGGTCTCGGCGCGGTCGAGGAGATCTCCGATGCGGCCATCCTCGCGCGCGAGGACCCGACCGACGCGGACGGCGACGGGATCCGGGGGATCGCGCACAGGCTGCCGGGCGGCGCGATCGGGCGGTTGGGCTGGAAGGCGATCACGCCGGACGTCCGCGGATTCGTGCGCGACGCGTTCGGGAACGAGATGGGGATGACCGTGCCTGCCGACGCCGCAAGCCCGTTCGGGATCCTCGCCGACGCGGACGCGACGCCCGACCCGGAGATCGGCGCAGCCGTCATCGATGACGTGACGTTCTTCCTCGAGATGCTCGAGTTCCCGCCGAAGCGGCCGTCGACGGCGCAGACGGAGCAGGGCGGGCAGCTCTTCACCTCGATCGGTTGCGCGAAGTGCCACGTGCCGGTGCTCGACGGCGTGGAGGCGTATTCGGACGTGCTGCTCCACGATGTGCAGCCGCCGGGTTTCGTCGGCGTGGCGCAGGGCGAGGCGGTGTCGGGGCTCTACCGGACGGCGCCGCTCCGCGGGCTCCGGGACACGGCGCCCTACTTCCACGACGGGCGCTCGCCGGACGTGGAGCACGCGGTGCGTCGCCACGACGGCGAGGCGCTCGCGGTGCGCCAGGCCTTCGAGGCGCTCACCGCCGAGGAGCGCGCCGCGCTGCTCGCCTTCCTGCTCGGGCTCTGACGCCTCGCTGCGGCCGCCGCTCAGTCGTTCCGGTACCAGACCATGCGGTTCGAGTAGTACTCGGAGGTGACGACGTCAAGCAGGCCGTCGCCCGTGAGATCCCCCGCGCGCATGCGGATCTCGTCGCCGGGGAAGATGGTCCACATGCCGGTGAACGTCAGGTCGCCCTCGTTGATCCAGATCGCGTCCGGCACCGACAGGTTCGCCTCGACGATGTCGAGGTCCCCGTCCTCGTCGATGTCGAGCACCATGACATCGGTCGTGCACCAGGCCGCGACCTCGAACGACTGCTGGAACTTGAAGCCGCCCTTGCCGTCGTTCACGTAGAGGTCGTTCGGCTCCATGAAATTGCCGAGCACGAGGTCCAGATCCCCGTCCCCGTCCATGTCGCCGAGCTCGGCGCCGCGGATGTCGCGGGCGATCGACTGCCCGGTGCCCTCGAACACCCCGCTGCCGAGGTTCCGGTAGAAGTCCCGGTTCGCGAACAGGTCAAGGTCGCCATCCCCGTCCACGTCGCCGAGGATCGGCCGGTGCAAGCCGGAGCCGACGCCCTGCACATGGATGACGTTGCCGAAGCCTCCCGTGCCGTCGTTGGCGCGGACGGTGAATCCCTGGCCCTCGAACGCCCCGAGATCCTGGTCGCCGTCCCCGTCCATGTCGCCGAACACGGGACGCGATCCGACGGCGCCGATCGCCTCCCCGGCATCGAAGGTGCCCGCGCCGACGTTGCGAAGCAGATGCAGGCCCGCGGTGAGCGTAAGCACGAGATCCACGTCGCCATCGTCGTCGACGTCAGCCGCCGCCGCACTCGTAGCGCCGGGCAAGGACTGCGAGGACAGCGCCAGGCCTCCGCTTCCGTTGTTCAGCCAGAGCCTCGTCGATCCCGCCGCGGGCCCGAGTACGTCGAGGTCGCCATCGTCATCCATGTCCGCGAAGATGATGTCCGTCACGGCCGTCTGCGCGAACGGCGGCTCCATCCGCGTCATCAGCTCGTGGCCCGGCGGGGTCACCACGGGCGGGGGCACGTAGCTCCCCTGGGATCCCGACCCCGCGCGCACCGAGATGCCGATCGTCGCGGGTTCGTCGACGTCCTCCGCCGTGACCGTGAGGACGTGGACGCCCGAGGGGAACACGAAGCCGGAGGTGAAGACCCGCTGGCCGTTGTCCTGCCTGGTGAAGCGGTAGGACTCCGGGTAGAAGGCAGCGGGGTCCTCCGTCCGGAACGTCACGAGGCCGGTGTAGTCGGAGACCGGGGCATTGCCGCGCTTCACGGAGACGAGAAGCGGCAGGGAGTTCCCGGCGACACCCTCCTCGAGTGCCTGGACCACGAGCCTCGGCTCCTGCTGCTGCGACACGGCGGCGCCCCCGCCGCCCCCTCCGCAGGCGGCCAAAGAAACGAGCGTGGAGAGGAAGAGGAAACGACGCCACATGGCCCACCTCCCGCGCGTGTGCGTACCCGCCCGTTGCAACTGCCCATGCTCCCCTCGGGGCCCGCGCAGGTCAACGGTTGACCTAGGAGGTGGCCGCAACCTGCGGGGGCACAGGCGATTAGGAGCGGCGACCGGCGCCAGCGCTGGCGCACGGAGGACCGGCAAACGTGGACCTTGAACGTAGCCTAGGGGCGCGATGGAAGAGCCGCAGCAACAGGTCCGGAACGTCATCATCATCGGGTCGGGCCCCGCGGGGCTCACGGCGGCCATCTACGCGGCCCGCGCGAACCTGAAGCCGCTCGTCCTCGAGGGGTTCAACGCCGGCGGCCTCGTGCCCGGCGGCCAGCTCATGTTCACGACCGACGTCGAGAACTACCCGGGCTTCGTCGAGAAGGTCACGGGCCCCGACCTCATGCAGCGCTTCCGCGGCCAGGCGATCCGCAACGGCGCCGAGCTGATCACGCAGGACGTCTCGAAGGTCGACTTCAAGTCGCGGCCGTTCAAGGTCTGGTCGGACGGCCAGCTCTTCCTCGCGAAGGCCGTCATCCTCTCCACGGGCGCGAAGGCGAAGTACCTGGGCCTCGACAGCGAGGAGAAGCTCAAGAACAGGGGCGTCTCCGCGTGCGCCGTCTGCGACGGCTACTTCTTCCGCGACCAGGACGTCGCCGTCGTCGGCGGCGGCGACACCGCGATGGAGGAGGCCACCTACCTCGCTGGCATCTGCAAGAGCGTCTGGCTCATCCACCGCCGCGACGAGTTCCGCGCGTCGAAGGCGATGCAGAAGCGCGTCCTCTCGAACCCGAAGATCCACGTCCTCTGGAGCCACGTCGTCGCCGACGTGCTCGACCCGGCGCAGGGCAAGGTCACGGGCGTCAAGGTCGAGGACCTGAAGACGGGGAAGAAGACGACGCTCCCCGTCACGGGCTTCTTCCTCGCGATCGGCCACGAGCCGATGACCGAGATCGTGAAGGGCAAGCTCTCGCTCCACAAGAACGGCTACGTGAAGGTGAAGCCCGGCACGACGGCGACGAGCGTGCAGGGCGTCTTCGCCGCCGGCGACGTCGCGGACTGGGTCTACCGCCAGGCCGTGACCGCCGCGGGCACCGGCTGCATGGCCGCGCTCGAGGCGGAGCGCTGGCTCGCGGCGCACGAGGGCAAGCCCGAGCGCCGCGCGAAGAAGCGCGCGAAACCGCGCACCGCGCGGAAGCCCGCGCGCGCCGCGAAGAAGAAGGCGGGGAAGAAGAAGGCCAAGCGCAAGTAGCCCGCCTCCGCCCGCCCCGCGGTCTGCGGCGTGGCCCCCGGAGCCCCCTCACTTCCACTTTGGCGCAGGGGTAGAATCGCCGCGCCGATGACGCTCGACTACACCGACACCTTCCCCCGCCGCCATCTCGGTCCTTCCGACGAGGACGTGAAGGCGATGCTCAAGACGCTCGGCTACGACTCGCTCGACGCGCTCTCGCGCGCCGCGATCCCCGAGGACGTCCGCCTCGACCGCCCGCTGAACCTCCCGCCGCCGAAGGGCGAGTTCGAGACGCTCAACGAGTTGCGCGCGGTGGCGCAGAAGAACGAGGTGTGGCGATCGTACATCGGCCTCGGCTACCACGGTTGCATCGTCCCGCCGGTGATCCAGCGGAACATCCTCGAGAACCCGGGCTGGTACACGCAGTACACGCCCTACCAGGCGGAGATCTCGCAGGGCCGCCTCGAGGCGCTGCTGAACTTCCAGACGATGATCTGCGACCTCACCGGCATGCAGATCTCGAACTCGTCGATGCTCGACGAGGCGACCGCGGCCGCCGAGGCGATGACGCTCCTTCACCGCGTCGAGGCGAAGTCGGACGCGTTCTGGGTCTCCGACGCGTGCCACCCGCAGACGATCGAGCTCGTGAAGACGCGCGCGAGGCCGCTCGGCATCGAGGTGATCGTCGGCGGCGAGTTGACGAAGCCCGTCTTCGGCGCGCTCGTGCAGTACCCGGACACGACGGGCGCGATCCAGGACCACCGCGACTTCGTGAAGAAGGCGCACGACATGGGCGCGCGCGTGGTCGTCGCCACGGACCTCCTCGCGCTCTCCTTGCTCGCGCCGCCGGGCGAGTGGGGCGCGGACGTCGTCGTCGGCAACTCGCAGCGGTTCGGCGTGCCGACGGGCTTCGGCGGGCCGCACGCGGGCTTCATGGCCGTGCGCGACGAGTTCAAGCGCCAGATGCCGGGGCGGCTCGTCGGCGTGTCGAAGGACGCGCACGGGATGCCCGCGATGCGCTTGGCGCTCCAGACGCGCGAGCAGCACATCCGCCGCGAGAAGGCGACGAGCAACATCTGCACGGCGCAGGTTCTGCTCGCGATCATGGCCGGCATGTACGCGGTCTGGCACGGCCCGAAGGGGCTGCGCGCGATCGCGGAGCGGGTGCACCAGCTCACCTGCGTGCTCGCGCAGGGGCTCCGGGATGCGGGCTTCGACCTCGGCGGCAAGCCCTTCTTCGACACGCTGAAGGTGAGGGTCGGGAGGGAGAGGAAGCAGAAGGTGCTCGACGCGCTCCGCGCGAAGAGGATCAACCTGCGCGAGTACGCGGACGGCGACCTCGGGATCGCGCTCGACGAGACCGTCTCCACGCGCGACGTGGACGACCTCCTCTCGTGCTTCGGAGCGGGGGCGCCGCAGGGCGAGATCGGCATCGGCTACCGCGGGCCGCACCTGCGGACGGGTGGCTACCTCAAGCACGAGACCTTCCACCGCTACCACGCCGAGCACGAGTTCCTGCGCTACGTCCACCGGCTCCAGGCGAAGGACCTCTCGCTCACGACGTCGATGATCCCGCTCGGCTCGTGCACGATGAAGCTCAACGCGACGTCGGAGATGCTGCCCGTGACGTGGACGGAGTTCGGCGCGCTCCACCCGTTCGCGCCCGCGGAGCAGTCGAAGGGCTACAAGGAGCTCTTCCGCCGGCTCGAGTCGTGGCTCAGCGAGATCACGGGATTCCACGCGACGAGCCTCCAGCCCAACGCCGGCTCCCAGGGCGAGTACGCGGGCATGCTCGTGATCCGCGCCTACCACGAGAGCCGGGGCGAGGGGCACCGCGACGTCTGCCTGATCCCGACGTCCGCGCACGGCACGAACCCCGCGAGCGCCACGATGGCGGGACTGCGCGTCGTGCCCGTGAAGGTGGACGACCACGGCGCGATCGACCTCGGCGACCTCCGTGCGAAGGCCAAGCAGAACGAGGGAAACCTCGCGGCCATCATGGTCACGTACCCCTCCACCGCGGGCGTCTTCGAGGCGCGCATCTCGGAGATCTGCAAGATCGTCCACGAGCACGGCGGGCAGGTCTACCTCGACGGCGCGAACCTGAACGCGCAGTGCGGGCTCGCGCGGCCGGGCGACTACGGCGCCGACGTGTGCCACATCAACCTGCACAAGACCTTCTGCATCCCGCACGGCGGCGGCGGGCCCGGCATGGGCCCGATCGCGGTCGCGAAGCACTTGGCGCCCTTCCTCCCGGGCCACCCGCTCGTGAAGACGGGCGGCGAGAAGGCGATCGGCCCGGTGAGCGCGGCGCCGTGGGGCAGCCCGTCGATCCTCACGATCTCGTACGTCTACATCGCGATGATGGGCGCGGAGGGGTTGAAGAAGGCGTCGCAGGTCGCGGTCCTGAACGCCAACTACATGGCGAAGCGGCTCGAGCCGTACTTCCCGACGCTCTACAAGGGGAAGGGCGGGCTCGTGGCGCACGAGTTCATCGCGGACCTGCGCGGGTGCAGCGCGAGCACGGGGATCGGTCCCGTGGACGTCGCGAAGCGCCTCATGGACTACGGCTTCCACGCGCCGACGATGTCGTGGCCGGTGGCCGGCACGCTGATGATCGAGCCGACGGAGAGCGAGTCGAAGGCGGAGCTCGACCGGCTGTGCGACGCGCTCATCGCGATCCACGGCGAGATCAAGGCGATCGAGGAGGGGCGGATGGACCGCGAGAACAACCCGCTCAAGAACGCGCCGCACACGGCGCACGCGATCGCGAAGACCGAGTGGAACCACCCCTACACGCGCGAGCAGGCCGCGTTCCCCGCGGAGTGGACGCGTGCGCACAAGTACTGGCCGCCGGTCGGCCGGATCGACGACGCCTACGGCGACCGCAACCTGGTCTGCGCCTGCGGCGACGTCTCGGACTACGCGGCGGCGGGCCAGTAGGGACCGGCAGGACGGCTGTCGGAGGCAGCCCGCCTCCAAAGCGGGGTGCAGCCTCGTCGGGCCCGATCACCTGGGCAGGCCGCGAACGGTCACGCCGGGGAACCTCGAGAAGTCCCGGTCCTCGGTCAGGATCGTGCGCGCGCCGTGCTCAAGGCAGACGGCGACGATCTGGGCGTCGAACACGAGGTTGCCCGAGGCGGCAGAGTCTCGCACGGCCTGCTGCAGCAGCGCCCAGTAGCGCCCCTCCGGCATGAGCAGGCGGCACGAAGGGCTCTCGAGGAGCGCATCGATGGCGGCAAGCGCATCCTCCGGCGGCGTCGGCGGATCGAAGACGCGCGGATGCGACACGACCCGGACGAACTCGGCGAGGCAGAACACGGGCAGGGCCCACGCCTCGTCGCCCTCGGCCAGCCCGCGCAACGATGCGACCGCGCCCTTGTGGTGCGGCATCTCGCTGCGATCCGCGTAGACGAGGATGTTCGTATCGACCGCGATCACTTCCGGCCCTCCATGATGTCGTAGAGCGAATCGCGGTCGGCGAGATTCACGCCCGGAAGCAGGCGCCCCTTGTGGGTCTTCCAACGGAGGCGGTACTTCCTCGCCGCCGGCGGGCGCGACGCGAGGAGCGCCGCGAGTGCCTCCTCCACGACGGCGGTGAGGGTCTTCCCGCGCTCCGCCGCGCGCTTCCGTGCCGCATGGAGGAGGGCGTCGTCCAAGTCGAGCGTGGTCCGCATGCATATGAGCATACCACATATGCGCTACTATGCACACTACAGGGGGCAGCGCTGGGCGTCCAGATCGCCGTAGCGCGTGCGCCGGTCTACGCCCCGGCGCCTCGATCCGGTCTCGGGCGGCCCCGCAAAGGCAGAACTGCCTTTCCCGCCGCCGGGCGCGACGCCCGTTCCGCCCTATCACGGTTCCCTGCAGGTAGTTACGATCTCCGCCCACCCATCCCCCGCCCGGCGTTATGCAGACCGCCGCCCCGTCGTGTAGAGTCCAATCCTAGTTAGGC
>WYBS01000165.1 GCA_011525755.1 Planctomycetaceae bacterium | reverse complement strand
TCGCGAAGGCGAGGTTGACGTCGCCGAGGACCGCGCCGCGCGCCGCGCACCCGTCGAACCGGGCTCCCTGGAGCGTGACGTTCCGGAAGGAGGCGCCCGAGAGGTCCGCGCTGTCGAACCGCGCCCCAGAGAGATCGAGCTCCGCGAAGGTCGCGCCGCGCAGGTCGCCGCCCGAGAAGTCGAGCGGCTTTCCGGCCGGGAGGTCCTTCGGGAACACGAGGCCCGCGAGGGAGAGGTTCCCGAGCGGCACGCCGCGGGAGGCGTGGTCGGTGACCGTCTGGACGCGCGCGTCGTCGGATCCCACGGGCCGGACGATCCCAGCCCCGCCCGAAGGTGTCAAGACGGCGTGCTAACTTCGGGGCCTTGGCGCCCGCGCCCCCTCCCCCCTCGTTCGCGCCCAAGGCCGTCGACAACGACGCCGCCTTCGCCTTGGGGCGGAGCCTCGGCCTCCATCCCGTGACCGCGCAGGTGCTCGCCGGCCGCGGGATCACCGACCCGGAGGAGGCGCGCCGGTTCCTGCGGCCGGGGCCGGAGGCGCTCCGCGACCCCCGGCTCATGGACGACATGGACCGGGCGACGGAGGTCGTCGCGGCGGCGATCGCCGGGAGGACGCGGATCGCGGTCTACGGCGACTACGACGTGGACGGGGTCTGCGGCACGGCGCTCCTCCTGCGCGCGCTCCGGGCGCTCGGCGCCGACGCGAAGGGGTTCATCCCCCACCGGGTCGCCGACGGGTACGGCCTCCGCGCCGAGCAGCTCCGCCGGCTGCGCGAGGAAGGGTGCGCGCTCGTCATCACCGTGGACAACGGGACGACGCGCGCCGCCGAGATCGCCGAGGCGGAGGCGGAGGGCCTCGCGGTCGTCGTCACCGACCACCACGAGGCGACCGGCGACCTCCCCCGCTGCCCCCTCCTGAACCCCAAGCGGCCCGGCGGCGCGTACCCCTTCCGCGGCCTCGCGGGCTGCGGCGTCGCGCTGAAGCTCGCTCTCGCCCTCGCGGAGCGCATGGGACGCCTGCCGGCGGCATCGTTCAAGGCGCTCGTGCCCGACCTCCTCGCGCTCGCGGCGGTCGGGACGGTCGCCGACGTGGTGCCGCTCCGCGACGAGAACCGCGCGCTCGTCTCGATGGGACTCCGCGCGCTCGCAAGCTCGAAGCACGCGGGGATCGCGGCGCTCCTCGACGTGGCGCGCTGCTCGGGCCGGCCGGTGCGCGCGCGCGACGTCGGGTACAGGATCGGCCCGCGGATCAACGCGGCGGGGCGGATCGGCTCCGCGGAGGCGGCCCTCGAGCTGTTCCTCTGCGACGACCCGGCGCGGGCGAAGGTGCTCGCGGACACGCTCGAGGCGGGCAACCGCGAGCGGCAGCGGATCGAACGGGAGCACGCGGAGACGGCGCTCGCGCTCGCGGAGCAGGAGATGGCCAAGGACCCGCCGGCGCTCGTGCTCGCGCGCGAGGGCTGGCACCCGGGCGTGATCGGGATCGTCGCGGCGCGCGTCGCGGAGACCTACGACCGGCCCGCCGCGCTCGTCGCCATCGAGAACGGGCAGGGGCGCGGCTCGGCGCGCTCGTTCGGCACGGTGCGGCTCCACGAGGCGCTCGAGCGGTGCGACGCGCACCTCCTCTCCCACGGCGGCCACGCGAAGGCGGCGGGGTTCACGCTCTCCGCCGAGAGCCTCGCGGCGTTCCGCGACGCCTTCCTCGCGGCGGTCGCGGCGCAGGGCGGCGCCGCGGCGGGGCCGAAGCCGGTGGACGCGGAACTCCCGATCGACGCGATCACGGGCCCGCTCGCGGCCGAGCTGGAGCTGCTCGAGCCGTTCGGATCGGGCAACGAGGACCCCGTCTTCTGCGCCTTCGACGTGCGCGTCGCCGGCGAGCCGCGCCGCACGGGCCAGGGCGAGAACCAGCTCGTCTTCTTCGCGGCGACGGACCGGAGCTCGGTGAAGGCCACGGCCCCGTTCGGCCTCTTCCCGGAGGCGGCGCTCGAGGGCCGATTCGACATCTCCTTCGTGGTGCGGAAGCGGGAGGGGCCCGGGGAACCCGTCGAGATCCGGATCCGCGAGCTGGTGCCGCGGGCTACGTGAGCTCGATCGGCCGGGCGAACCGGACCGCGAAGGCGAGGCGGATGTCGCCCTCCGCGAACTCCTGCTCGATGCGCAGGACCTCGCCGTCGACGCTCGAGGGCCCGCTCCCCATGTCGAACTCGAGGTGGACCGTCGCGCCGACGTCGAGCGCCGCCTCGAGGTGCGAGGTCACGATGAGGGCGCCGTTCGCTCCGAGGTTTTCCACGACGCCGTCGAACTCCTCGTCCCCGGCCCGGACCCGGACCGGGTAGTCGACCGGCTCTCGCTTCTGGGAACGCCTTTCCGGCCCCGCCATCCGCCCATAGAGGTACCCCCAGAGACCCCCAAAGGAAAGACCCCCGCTCCGGGCGGGCCGCGACGAAGGCTACACTCTCGGGTCATGCGGGCGCTCCTCGTGATCCTCCTCGCTGCGGTCGCCGCCGCGGGCGGGGAGCTCTTCAACGAGAAGGTGGCGGCGCTGGACGCCTTCCCCCGCGAGGTCGCGCGCGGGAAGACCCTCGTGATCCAGGGCGCGTGCCGGGGCGCCTACAAGGGACCCGAGCTGATCCTCATCGCTCCGGCAGGGAAGACCTACAAGAACGAGGAGGCCGAGATCCGCGGGCCCTCGTTCAAGTTCCTCGTCCGCTTCGAGGAGGGGCCGGGCCCCTATCGGCTGGAGCTCATCGCGAGCACGAACGAGGCCACCCGGAGCGCCGCGCGCTTCACGATCTACCACGGCGTCGGAAAGCCAGAGAAGGAGCCGGAGGAGCCGCCGGTGGCCGGCCCCCCGACCCCCCTCGGAATCCACACCGACCTTCTGGAGAAGCGGTTCCAGCACGTGCTCAACACCTTCCGCGTATCGATCGGGTGCGAGCCGGTCGGCTGGAACGAGGCGGTCGCGGCGCGGGCGCGCGAGCACGCGAGGCGGATGGCGGAGGCGCAGCGGCGCCAGCACCGGTTCGGGGGCACCGGCGTCGGCGAGATGCTGAAGGCGGACGGCGCGGGCGGGAGCGGCCTCTCCGGCCCCGCCGACCCGTGGGTCAGGATCGACACCGAGCGTCCGTTCCCGCCGCCGACGCCGGGGCAGCCGAACCCGAAGGTCGTGAACCGCCTCTCGGTCCACCTCGTCGCGGGCACCTCGCTCGAGGAGCTGTTCGAGCGGCACTTCGTCCGCGAGGCGGCGTTCCGGATCTGCGCCGCGGACCCCCACTGCCTCGAGGTCGGGATCGGCGCCGCGCGCACGCCGACCGGGCCCGCAGTGCCGGGCAAGGCGCCGCCGTCCGGGGGCTCGACCGTCTACTACTGCGTCTGCTTCGTGCAGGTGAACGAGAAGCCCGTGATCCGCGGGCAGGACGACGCCTTCGCCGCGCTGCTCCGGCAGGCGAAGGACAAGGACCCGAACCTCCTGCGCGCGCTCGGCCGCTGGGGCCGGCCGAAGGCGAGGAAGCTCGTCCTTGACGCGCTCGACGACCCGCGCCCCGAGGTCTCGGCGGCGGCGTTCGACGCCTTCCTCCTGCTCGACGAGGAGAAGGCGCGCGCCGAACTGGCGCGCCGGACGGCCCCGAAGGAGAACGCGCTCGGGCAGGGCCGGTACGCCGAGTCGGCCGCGCTCTTCGCGCCCTTCCGCGACTGCCTCGTCGACAGGGCCGTCGCGCGCGCGCACGAGGCGGCCGTGCTCGAGGCGCAGGCCGCGGCGAGGAAGGAGCTCGCGTCGATCGTGGACGGCCCCGCGTCCGAGCGGGACGAGCGCGTCGCGGACCTGAAACGCCGCGTGCAGGGGCTCGGCATGGACGACCAGATCGAGAAGGCGCTCGCGGCCAAGGGATAGGGAGGGGGTCCGGGGGCGCCGCTAGAATCCCCGGGGTGACGCGCCAGATCCTCCACGCCGACATGGACGCGTTCTACGCGTCGATCGAGCAGCGCGACGACCCGGCGCTCCGGGGGAAGCCGGTGATCGTCGGCGGCGAGGGCAAGCGCGGCGTCGTCGCGACCGCGAGCTACGAGGCGCGGAAGTTCGGCGTCCGGTCCGCGATGCCCGGCGGCCGTGCCCGGGCGCTCTGCCCGCAGGCGATCTTCGTGACGCCCCGGATGGACGTGTACGCCGCGGTGTCGGAGCAGGTGTTCCATATTTTCGAACGGTACACGCCGCTCGTCGAGCCGCTCTCGCTCGACGAGGCCTTCCTCGACGTCACCGGCAGCCGCGCGCTCTTCGGCGACGGCGCGGCGATCGCGGCCCGGCTCCGCGCGGACGTGCGCGGGGAGACCGGCCTCACGGTCTCGGTCGGGGTCGCGACGAGCAAGTACGTCGCGAAGGTGGCCTCGGACCTCCGGAAGCCGGACGGTCTCGTCGTCGTGCCCGAGGGCGGGGAGCGCGCGTTCCTCGCGCCGCTGCCGGTCGGGCGCCTCTGGGGCGCGGGGCCGGTGACACAGAAGCGGCTCTTGGACCTCGGCATCGGGACGATCGGCGACGTCCAGCGGATGGCCTTCGAGCAGCTCGCGGCGGCGGTCGGAGGGGCGGCGGCGGAGCACTACCACGCTCTCGCGCAGGGCCTCGACCCGCGCGAGGTCGAGCCCGAGCGGGACGCGAAGTCGATCAGCCACGAGACGACGTTCCACGACGACGTCGCGGTCGACGAGGAGCTGCGCCGCGTGCTGCTCGAGCTCTCCGAGGCGGTGGGACGTAGGCTGCGGCGGCACGGCATCCGCGGCGAGGTCGTCCGGCTGAAGATCCGCTTCCCCCCGTTCGAGACACACACGAGGCAGAGAAAGCTCGGCGCGCCGACCGACGACGACATGGCGATCTACCGGACCGCGAAGGCGCTGCTGCACGAGGCGCGGCCGGGAAGCCGCCCGGTGCGCCTGATCGGCGTCGGCGTCGCGGAGCTCACGTCCGGCCCGCAGCCCCGCCAGGCGTCGCTCTTCGACGAGCCGCAGGCGAGGGAGAGGAGCCGGAACCTGCTGCGCGCCATGGATGCGATCAAGGACCGCTTCGGCGACGACGCGATCCGCCACGCGTAGGGATCAGCGGGACTTCCGGACCGCGTCGACCAGCTTCTTGAAGCCGGCGCGCAGAGGCGCGGGCAGCCTCGCCGCGAAGCGCTTGTCCAGTCGTGCGGTGCGGATCAGGGCGATCACGTCGGCCACGTCCTGCGCCCGTTCCGGGCGGCGGAGACCGCTCCTCAGCTTGAACCTGATGAGGTCCGCGAGGCCGACGACTCGCACCTCGTCGATCTCGATCGTCTCCCGCGGAGGCCCACCGGTATCGGCGGCGGTCACGAGGTGGATCGGAACGCCTTCAAGGACAAATTCCCTCTGGCTGTCGTCCCAGCGCGCTCCCAGGCGTTCCAGCGCATCCGCGACTTCGGGAGCATCGCCCGCGAACACGTCGATGTCCTCCGTCGTGCGCCGATAGCCGTGCAGGAACACCGCGATCCCTCCGACGATCGGGGCACCGGTCGCCGCGGAAACACGCCGAGCGAGTTTGAGCAGCTCGGGATCGTCCGAGAAGAGGCTCATCGCCCAGCGACCCAGCTCCTTTCCGCTTGCACGCAGCATCGCGCTGCAAGGATTGTACGCGGCGGGACGGCCCCGCGCCGGAGGGGACCGGGGAGGCCCCGCGGACGGGTGGCTCAGAGCCCGAGCGCAGGCGCGATCCGCTGGAGCGCCTTCACCGCGAGGTCGCAGAACTCGTCGATCGAAAGGCCGATCTTTTCGCACTGGAGGATCGCCTCGCGGCTCACCTGCTTCGCGAAGTCCTTCTTCTTCATCCGCTTCACGACGGACTTGCCCTCAAGCGACTGGAGCTTCTTGTCCGGCAGGACGAGGGCGGAGGCCATCACGAGGCCGGTGATCGTCTCGCCGCAGGAGAGCGCGTAGTCGAGCCACGCCGTCCGCTCGACGCCCAGCGCCTCGTTGTGCGAGAGGATCGCCTTCAGGACCCGCTCGTCCGTGACGCCGCTCGCCTTCAGGATCTCGACCGTCTCCTTCGTGTGCTTCGTGGGCTCCTTCACGCGGTCGAAGTCGAGGTCGTGGAGGAGGCCCATGCACCAGTAGGTGTCCTTGTCC
>WYBS01000164.1 GCA_011525755.1 Planctomycetaceae bacterium | reverse complement strand
GACTACTGCCGGATCGTGGCGGTGTCGGTGGCGTTCACGGCGGTGGAGATCATCCTCGAGGGGGCGTTCTCGGGCGCGGGCGACACGCGGCCGGCGCTCTTCCTCGGCCTGCCGCTGACGGTGGCGCGGATCCCCATGGCGATGCTCGCGACGCGCGTGTTCGGGATGGGCGTTGCCGGGGTGTTCTGGGCGCTGACGTGGACGAGCGTGCTCCGGGGCCTCGCGATGGCCCTCTGGTTCGCGCGGGGCCGCTGGGCGGCGGCGCGGGCGTGAGCGCGCCCACGCCACCGCCCGTAGAATCGGTCAGGGGCTCCCGAATGAGACGGACGCGGCTTCTCCTCGTGTGCCTCGTCCTCGGTGCGGCCCTCGTTGCATGGTGGCTTTCCACGCAACCGGTGCATCGATCCGGGCGCGCGCTGTCACAGCAGCACGGGGAGGCCTCCGCGCGCGACGGACAGGATCCGTCGGCGCCCGCGACGGAGCCCGCGCGTGGGACACAGATGCCGGGAGGCCCCGGCTCCGTGACGGTGCGAGCCGCCGATCCCTCGGGCGCTCCTCTGGGCGGCAGCTGGGTAAGCGCGTTCGCGGCGGACGTCCTGATCCCGGAACCAAGCGACCTGGTCGCGTCCGGCCGCACGGGTGACGACGGCACGGTCGGGCTCCGGTCGGACGCCTGGCCGGAGTCGAGCGTCGTCGTCGTGACCAAGGAGGGGTTCCTGCCGGCCGAGGTGCCCATCCGGATGTCCGTCGACGGCACGGACCGCGTGATCGAAGTCCGGCTCTCCCCCGGCCAAGCCGTCTCGGGCCGGCTGCTCGATCGTGCCGGAGCGCCGGTACGCGCCGTTCGCGTGACGGCCGTCGGCATCGGGTACCGCAGGCGAGACGCCGGCCGCTCGCCGCCGAGCATTAGGGCGTACCCGAAGAGCGGCTGGGGCTCCGCGGTCACCGACGACGCGGGCGCGTTCCGGATCACGGGCGTGGGCGACGAGCCCTGCACGCTCTACCTCGAGGAGGGCTGGCGGTTCGACTGGATCCCGGACTCGAAGCGCGCCTACAGCGCGAGCTACCCGGTTGCTGCGGCGGGCTCGATGGACACCTATCACGTCGTGCGGGAGGCCTTCCTCTGCTTCCAGGCACTGGACCATGTGTCGGGGACGCCTGTCAGCGCGTACCTGCAGGGCATGTTCCTCCCCGGACCGGCGCGCTGCTCCCCGAGGGACCGCCCGATCTCGCTCGATGCACACGGGTTGCTCGACGACGGGATGTCGACCGCATACCGCGGGCGCGGTGTCTACGCCTTCCCGGTCGACGTCTACGAGGCTCGTGAGTCGGTGGAGGGAACGGTGACGTTCGTGGGATACGAGGAAGCCCCCTTCGTCGGGGCGATCCTCGCGACCCCCGCATCCCCGCGGTCCCCGGTGCCCCAAGTCCGTGCCGAGCGAAGCGACCCGAGGCCGCTCGGCAACGTGTCGTTCGTCGCCCCGGAGGACTTTCCGTCAACCGACTTCGAGGGGCTCCCGTGCTTCGTCCGGTTCGAGCGCGACGGCGCGGCCCGGTCGGCGAGCTTCTATGCGGACCGTGTCGAGGAAGGGCGCTACCGTGTGAGCCTCCCCGTAGGCGACTACGTCGAGCTCGGCATCGGGAAGACGAAGCAGGCTCGCTCCGGCCCCTTTCAGGTCGGCCTTCGGGAGGGTCCTGTCCTTGAGCTCTCTAGGGTCGAGATCCGGTTCATGCAGCTGACCGTCCACGTCCGTGACGCGGCAGGGCGGCCGCTCCACGGCTGCTCGGTGACGATGTCGGAGGATGTCGGCAAGCGGGAGTTCGAGAACGTGGGTGGCATCGGGTACGGCGCGACAGACCAGTGGCCGCTGCAAGTGCTCGCGCCGCGCAGCGTCCTCGACCGGACAGGGGCGCGGTTCTGGCTGACCGTCCTGAAGCCGGGATTCCGCACGGAGTCGGTCCAACTCCAGCTCCAGGCCGGGGAGCTCAGCCATGCTGTGAGCGTCACGTTGAGCGCGGAGCGGCCGGAGTAGGCCATCGAGCGTCCGCCGTTGCCGGCATGGGCGCCACAGGAGTCGGATTTCCTGGACAGGCGCCGGCGTCCCGCGGAGCCCGGCCCCGCCCGGGAGCCCGGCCCCCGGAGCCCCCTCCCTACAATCTCACCGGTGCGGCGCATCCTCCCTCTCGCGCTTCTCGCGACCCTCGCCCGCGGCGACGTCGGCGATCCGCAGGTCCGGACCGACCACCCGTGGTACCCGGGAGAGCTCGCGTTCTCGACCTTCGAGCGGCTCTTCGCGACGCAGGCGGAGGCCTACGAGCGCGTCACCGGCGAGCCGGTCGACACCGACGAGCGGAAGGCGCTCGCGTCGTGGCTCTGGCGCTCCACCCACTACTTCCACGGCGCGGAGGTCGGCGAGCACCACTGGGCCGCGGGCGCCGCGCCGCCGCAGGACCTGAAGCGCCGCGAGTGGCCGCGCGAGTACTGGACCGGGCTCTTCGCCCGCGGCTTCGGCCTCTGCTACACCACGCACGCCGAGTGGGGGGCCGAGATGGAGCACCTCCTCGGGCACGGCCGCGCGCGAACGACCGAGCACGGCGTCCACACGTCCTTCGAGGTGTTCCTCACGGGAGGGGCGTACGGGGAGGGGCGCTGGGCGCTCCTCGACCACGACATCTCGAGCGTCCTCTTCGACGAGGAGGGGAAGCGGCTCGTCTCGCTCGCCGAGGCGCGCGCGGACCCGCGGCTCGAGCGGCGGGACTACCTCCCCGAGCGGCAGCGCGGCTGGCTCCCGTGCGGCCTCTTCGAGGGGGACGCGGGGTCCTACGAGAGCTGGTCCTTCGCCGAGGTCCTCCCCGGCTACGCGGGGCCGCCGCCGATGGTGCGGCTCCGGCGCGGCGAGACGCTCCGCCGCTACCCCGACCCCGGCCTCGACGACGGGCGGACCTTCGTCTTCTGGGGCCGCAACATGAACGCGAAGCGGATCGCTGGCCCCGAGCGCGACCGCACGTGGGTGAACCGGCCGGACGAGATGCGCGGCTCGAAGACGGGCACTTCCGCGTCCGCCGGCATGGCGCGCTACGGGAACGCGGTCTACACGTACCGCCCGGATTTCGGGAACGGCGACTACCGCGAGGGGGTCGTCGCCGAGGGAGAGGACTTTGTCGTCCTCGGCTTCGCGACGCCCTACCTGATCGCCGCGACGCCGTCGGCCGACGGGCCGTGGGGCGTCACGGAGCCTGGCTGCACGAACGGCCTCGTCCTCCGCGGGAAGGCGGAGTGCGCCGTCGCGCTCTCCGTCGACGGCGGGCGGACCTGGCACGACTGCGGCGCGTTCGCGGACGGGATGGACCTGACCGATCGCGTGAAGGGGCGGCGGCAGTACCTCCTCCGCCTCGGCGCGGGGGCGAAGGCGCTCGAGGGCGCGGGGATCTCGATCACGACGGTCTGCCAGGCGAGCACGTCCGTCGTCCCGCGGCTCAAGGACGAGGGCTCCGAGGTGACGTTCCTCGCGTCGGGCCATGCGGTCCTTTCCGCGGGGCCCGCCCTCGACCACGCGCTCGCGCACGTCGTGGACGGCGCCTTCGGGACGCCGTCGGTCACGCTGGAGCTCAAGGCGCCCCGCGGCGAGCAGGCCGCGGCCGTGTACGCCGCCGCACAGGTCGAGTCGGGCGACCCGCCCGACCCGGAGGCGCGCTACGCGATCGACTGCTCAACGGACGGCGGGAGGACGTGGGTGCCCGTCGTGAAGGACTGGACGGTGCCGCGGCTCGGGGAGGACCCGCCGGCCTTCTGGCCGTGGAGCCTCTGCTTCGGGAGCCGCGAAATGGGGGGGGCCGGGGGGCCGGTGCGGGTGCGCTTCTCGAGCAACGTGGGCAAGCGGATCGCCCGCGCGGAGGCGCACCTCGTCTACCGGACGCCCTCGAAGGACGCGACCAAGGTCACGTTCGACTGGGGCGACCGGGCGGGCGCCCACCGGGAGTCCCGCGTCTTCGCGCCCGGCGTCCCCGCGACCTGGAAGCTCGGGACCGGACAGGGCGTCACGACCTTCTGGGTCGAGTTCGAGCCCGTGCCGGCGAGATAGGCAGGACTACGTTGCCGGATGCCGCCACCGGAGGCCCGGGAACCGGCTGTAGTCCCGGTCCGTGGTGACCCACTCGCAGCCCGATTCGATCGCGAGGGCGGCGAAGTACGCGTCCGGGACGAGGTTGCCCCCGGCGCCGCTCTTCCGGCAGAGGTCGAGGAAGATCTCCCAGTGGTGCGGCCCCGGGACGACGGGCACCATCGACTCGTGGCCGCGGACCCCTTCGACGAACGCGATCGCCTTCTCGGCAGGGCTCGGCGGGTCGAAGACTCTCGGGTGGGTGACGATCCGGAGCACGCCCGAGAGGATGTGGTCGTTCATGCCGAAGGGCTCGTCGCTCCTGAGCAGCGCCTCGAGCCACCGGCGGCACTCCCCGTGGCGCGGCGCATCGCGCCGGTGCGCGTAGACGAGGACGTTGACGTCGATGAGGTTCAACGGTCTTCCATGCGGTCGAGCAGGGAGGCCGTGTCGTCGAGATCGACGCCGGGGAGGAGCCCCCTCCCCTTGAACGTCGCGAGGGCGACGCGCCGGCGCGGCCGCTGCGGTGCGCGGCGGGCGAGCGCAGCGCGCAGCGCGTCCTCGAGCACGGCGGTGAGCGTGCGCCCGGTCGACGCCGCGAGCTTCTTCGCCTCGACCAGAAGCTGCTCGTTCAGGCGGACGGTCGTCCGGCGGACCATGACATCGAATCATATCGCATGAGCACCAATATGTCTATCACTCCCATTGCGGGGGCGATCCGGCGCGCAGCGCGTAGAATGCGCCCCCCATGCTCCCCGTCGTCGCGATCGTGGGCCGGCCCAACGTCGGCAAGTCGTCGCTCCTGAACGCGCTCCTCGGGCGCCGCCACGCGATCGTGGACGACATGCCGGGCGTCACCCGCGACCGCGTCGCCGCCCCCGCCGACATGGGGGGCCGCTGGGTCGAGCTCGTGGACACGGGCGGGATCGGGATCGTCGACAAGCAGCAGCTCGAGACGCACGTCGAGGCCCAGATCGAGCAGGCGCTCGCGATCTGCGACCTGATCGTCCTCGTCACCGACTCCCACGAGGGCTGCACCCCGATCGACGGCGAGATCGCGCGGGCGCTCCGCCGGCGCGAGGTCCCCGTCGTCGTCGCCGTCAACAAGAGCGAGTCGAAGGCCGCACGTGCGGCCTTCCCGGAGTTCGCCGAGCTCGGGTTCGAGGCGATTCCCGTCTCCGCGCTCGAGGCGACGGGGCTCGACGACCTGAAGACGTGGATCAGGGCCAACCTGCCTCCGGATGCGGGGGGGGCGGGGGGGGCGCCGCCGGAGCCGGTCCTGAAGGTCGCGATCGTGGGGCGAGTGAACGCCGGGAAGTCGACCTTCCTGAACGCGCTCGCCGGCGAGGAGCGCGTGATCGTCTCCGAGGTGCCGGGCACGACGCGCGACACCGTCGACGTCCGGATCGAGAAGGACGGCCGCACGATCCTCGTCATGGACACCGCCGGCATCAAGCGCGAGCGGTCCGTGCAGGGGTCCGTCGACTTCTACGCCCAGCGCCGCGCCGAGCAGGCGATCTCCCGCGCCGAGGTGTGCCTCCTCATGCTCGACTGCACCGAGGAGATCACCCGCGGCGACCGCCAGATCGCGCGGTTCGTCGAGGACCACGTGAAGCCCGTCGTGATCGTCGCCAACAAGTGGGACCTCGCGAAGGGCAAGATGGAGATGGACGCCTACGCCGACTACGTGGCGAAAAAGCTCACAGGGCTCCACTATGCGCCGATGGCGTTCGTCTCCGCGAAGGAGGGGAAGAACGTGTTCGCCGCGCTCGAGACCGCCGAGAGCCTCGCGAAGCAGGCGGCTCAGCGCGTCGGGACCGCGGAGATCAACCGCGCCGTCGAGCGCGCGATGACGGAGTCGCGCCCGCCGACGCGGATCCCGAGGGAGCCGAAGATCTACTATGGGACCCAGACCAGCGTGAGCCCGCCGACGATCATGCTCTTCGTCAACGACCCGAGGCTCTTCGGCCCGGCCTTCCGGCGCTTCCTCGAGAACCGGTTCCGGGAGGTGCTTCCGTTCGCGGAGATCCCGCTCCGGATCGTGTACAAGAGGCGCAAGTCCATTTTCGCGAGGAAAGAAGCGTGAACATCCGGCCCCTCCTCCCCGTGCCCCTCCTCCTCCTCTGCCTCGGCTGCGGCGGCGGGGGCAAGGAGAAGGGCGGCGAGGCCCGACCCCCGCTCGACGTCACGAAGCTCCTCGCCCAGGCGCCGGACGACGCGGACCCGAAGCCGGGCGGCTTCTTCGTCTGGGGCCGCTCCGGCGACGCGACGCTCCTCGACCCGGCCGACGTGACGGACGGCGAGTCGGTGATGGTCGTCACGAACCTCTTCGACACGCTCGTCGCGTTCAAGCGGGGATCGACCGAGATCGAACCGTCGCTCGCGGTCGAGTGGTCGACGTCGCCCGACAATCTCGTGTGGACCTTCCTGCTGCGCGACGGGGCGAGGTTCCACGACGGGAGCGCGGTCGACGCGGAGGCGGTCGTCTTCAGCTTCGAGCGGCAGCGCGACCCCGCGCACCCCGCCCGGCGGGCCACGAGCGCGTTCTCCTACTACCAGAACAACTTCAAGGCGCTCGAGAAGGTCGAGGCCGTGGACGCGCGCACGGTCCGCTTCACGCTCAAGGAGCCCTACGCGCCCTTCCTGCCGGCGCTCGCGCTCTTCAACTGCGCGATCGTCTCGCCCGCGGCCTTCGCGAGCGAGGGCAAGGACGCGGACGGACGGTACAAGTACAACTTCGCGCAGAAGCCGGTGGGGTCGGGGCCCTTCGTCTTCGAGGCATGGGAGAAGGATGCGCACATCACGCTCCGCGCGAACAAGGACTACTGGGGCGGCGCGCCGCACGTCGAGAAGCTCATCTTCAAGCCGATCGTCGACGCGCAGGCGCGCCTGAAGGAGCTCGAGTCGGGGAGCATCCACGGGATGGAGAACCCGGGGCTCCGCGACCTCGAGATCATCCGGAACAACCCCGACGTGCGCCTCCTCGGGAGCCCGGGCATCAACGTCTGCTACCTCGCGATGCACACGGGGAAAAAGCCCTTCGACGACGTCCGCGTGCGGCAGGCCGTCGCGTTCGCGATCGACAAGAAGCGGATCATCGCGGCGGCCTACGACAACATGGCGGAGCCCGCGGTCTCGATGTGCCCGAAGACGATGGCGGGGTACGACAAGACGCTCATCGACCGCGCGCGCGACGTCACCCGTGCGAAGCGGCTCCTCGCGGAAGCGGGCCACGCGGACGGGTTCGAGACGTCGCTCTGGTACCCGGACGTCCAGCGCGCGTACCTTGGCGACCCGGGCACGACCGCGATCCAGATCCAGCAGGACCTGAAGGAGGTCGGGATCGACGTCGAGATCCGGAAGATCGAGTGGAGCGCGATCCTCAAGGCCACGAGCAACGGCGAGCACGAGATGTGCCTCATGGGGTGGATGGCCGACATCTTCGACCCGGACAACTTCCTCTACGTCCTGCTCGACCGGGACAACGCCGTCGAGGGGACCGCGAACAACCTCTCCTTCTACAAGGGCGAGCGGGTCCACGAGCTCCTGGTCGAGGCGCAGCGGACGTACGACTGGCAGCGTCGGGAGCAGCTCTACAAGGAGGCGCAGGAGATCCTCTTCGAGGAGGCGCCCACCGTCCCGCTCGTCACCGTCCCGGACTTCCGGGCGCTCAGGAAGGACGTGCGCGGCTACACGATCTACCCGGCCGGCGGGGAGTACTTCCGTCACGTGAGCTTCGAGCGGTGAGCGGCTCGTGACCCACGCGCTCCGGCGGATCCTCGTCACGTTCCCGCTCCTGCTCGCCGTCTCGCTCCTCGTCTTCGCGCTCGCCGGCGCGCTCCCGGGAGATGCCGCCGACTGGCGCTTCGCGAAGCAGCCCGAGGCGAAGGAGCAGTGGAGGAGGGCGCGCGGCCTCGACGACCCCTTCCTCGTCCGGTGGGGGAGGTACGTCACGGGCTTCGCGACGCGCCTCGACCTCGACCGCTCCTACCAGGACGACGAGCCCGTCGGCCCCGTGCTCCTCCGGAAGCTGCAGGCGACCTTCGAGCTCACGCTCTGCGCCATGACGCTCGGCGTCCTCGTCGGCCTCGCGGTCGGCATCCTGTCGGCCGTGTTCCCCCGGAGCCCCCTCGACTACCTCGGCCAGGTGCTCGCGCTCGGCGGGATCTCCGTGCCCGTCTTCTGGCTCGGCATGGTGCTCATCGTCGTCGCGGTGAAGGTCTTCGGGTTCCCATTCTCGAGCAGCCAGTACGATCCCGCGCTCGCGGAGCGCGTGAAGGATTTCCGGACCCATCTCTACCTGCTCGAGTCGCTCGTGCGGCTCCGGCTCGACGTGTTCGCGTCGTGCGCGAGGCACCTCCTGCTGCCGGCACTCGCGCTCTCGACGATCCCGATGGCCGTCGTCACCCGCATGACGCGCTCCGCGATGCTCGAGGAGATGCGGAAGGACTACGCGACGACCGCGCGCGCGAAGGGGCTCCGTGCGCGCCGCGTCGTCCTCCGCCACGTGCTCCGGAACGCGCTCATCCCGATCGTCACGATCACGGGGCTCCAGTTCGGGCAGCTCATGGGCGGCGCCGTGCTCACCGAGACGGTCTTCTCCTGGCCCGGCCTCGGCCGGTACATCGTCGAGAGCGGCGTCCGGGCGCGCGACACGCCCGTGATCGCCGGCGGCATCCTGCTCGTCGCCACGACGTTCATCCTCGTGAACCTGCTCGTGGATCTCCTCTACGTGCTCATCGACCCGCGCGTGAGGGAGGGACAGTGAGCCGCCGCCGCCGCGCCTTCTTCCGGAACCGCACGGCGATCGCCGGGCTCGTGCTGGTGGGCGTCGTCGTGCTCGCGGCGCTCCTCGCTTCCGCCGCCCCCTTCGATCCGGAGACGCGGACGGACTCCTTCCGGACGCCGCCCGACGCGGAGCACTGGCTCGGCACGGACGAGAACGGGTTCGACGTCTTCAGCCGCCTCGTGCACGGCGCGCGCTCGGCGCTGCTGGTCGCGCTCGCGGCGGTCGGGATCGCGCTCGCGGTCGGCGTGCCGGCGGGCCTCGTCGCGGGCTGGTACGGCGGGTGGGTCGACGGCGCCATCTCGCGCGCGGTCGACGTCATGCTCGCGTTCCCCTCGGTCCTCCTCGCGGTCGCGATCGCCGCGGCGCTCGGCGGCGGCTCGACGGGGACCGTCATCCTCGCGGTCGGCATCGTGATCGCGCCGCCCTTCGTCCGGCAGGTGCGCGCGGCCGTCCTGCAGGTGCGGCCGCTCGACTACGTGGCCGCGGCGAAGGCGCTCGGCGCGAGCGACGCGCGGATCCTCTTCCGCACGGTCCTTCCGAACTGCGTCGCGCCGATCCTCGTCCTGACGACGCTCAGCACCGGGATCGCGATCCTCGACGCCGCGGGGCTCTCGTTCCTGGGCCTCGGCCCCCCGGAGACCTCGCCCGACTGGGGCGTCATGCTCACGAAGGCTCGCGTGTATATTCAGCACGACGAGCAATGGATGCTGCTCCCGCCGGGCCTCGCGATCTCGCTCACCGTCCTCGGGTTCAACCTCGTCGGCGACGGGCTGTCGGACGCCTTCGATCCGCGGCGGCTCTCGCGCTCCTGATCTCCTGTGACGGCGGGGGCCACGAGGACTACCTCGCCCGCCTGCTCGGGAACCGGTGGGAGGACGCCCCGTACCGCGCGGGGGATCTCGTCCCCGGGCTCCGGAGCTACATCGAGGGCGACCACCCGATCTTCCCCACGGACGACCCGCACATGATCGCGCTCCACCGGTTCCTCTTCCGCGAGGCCCCGGACCCCCTGCCCTTCCTCCCGCTCTTCGCGCCGCACGGGAAGCGGGACGTGGACGACGCGGTCCTCCGGCGCGACGTCGTCGCGTCCACGGTCGCGACCTCCTTCATGCGCCGCGTCGTCGAGACGCCGGACGACCCCTGCCGCGCGGCGCTCTACGACGCGATCGTGGTCGTGCTCGCGCACTTCGCGTTCGACCCCGCGTACGGCGACGCCCACACGGAGACGTCGATCGACGCCGGCGACTTCTTCGGCGACCCGAAGATCCCGCCCTGCGCGGAGTCGCGCGCGGCCTTCCGGCGCCACCTGCCGGAGCTGCTCGCCGCGTGGCGCGCCCGGGTGACGCGGAAGGGGACGTCCACCTTTTTCGGCGTCGTGCTGCGGCACCTCGGCGCGGAGGGCGGGGAGGCGCTGGTCCTCGAGCGGGGGGGGATGGACGGGGAGGAGAGGAAGGACCTGCTGCTCCGGCTGAAGGACGAGGAGGAGATCGGGCAGGGGGCCCGTCTCGCGCTCGTCGATGGCCTCCTCGACCCTTCGCTGGAGGTCCGGGAGGCCGCGTTCCGCGGCCTCGAGAAGCAGGGGGCGCCGGTCGAGGGCCTCGATCCCTCGGCCCGCGACGCCGAGATCGCCGCCGCCTCGGCCGCCCTGCGGGAGTGGGCCCGGAAGACGAACCCGTGACATAATCGTGCGACACCGGGGAAGCGCCGAGGAGGCACTCCCGACGCACGGAGGGACTCGATGAGGGCGATCGTCATCTTTCTTGCCGCGGCCGGTTTCGTCGGCTGCGCGAGCGCCGAGGGGAAGCTCTCGGACCTCTCGTGGGGGCCGCCGGTCAAGTCGGACTACGAGGGGATGGTCATGCGCGCGAAGCAGATGACGCTCAAGCGCTACCCGAAGGGGTTCGACCCGGACAGGACCGACGAGTCGAGGGGCGACCTCTACACCGTATGGAACTACGCGATCAGCCACGAGTACTTCAAGACGACCCGGACCCGCGCCCGCGTGAAGGTCGAGGACCTGGGTGCCGGCAAGGTGCGCGTCGGCGTCGCCGTCGTGAGCCAGCTGAACGACAACATCGACAACCCCTCGATCATCGACGAGGCGCGCTGGATCCGGACGACCCGCGATGACGAGGCGGCCGGCCTGCTCGTGAGCTCGATCCTCCTGCGCCAGCTCGAGGCCGAGCCGAGCGAGTACTGGAAGGAGAAGAACAGGACCCAGCCGAGCGACAGGCCCCGGCAGGACCTGATCGACCGGTCGAAGGACGTGAATCTCGACGAGCTCCCCGACCCCAAGGACGTGAAGAGCCTCGACCCGATCACCGGCGGCAAGGGGAACTGAGAGCTTGTGAACGAATCCCTGCTGGCTTCGGCCGGCTACGAAGCCGCCCGGCTTCGGCGCGCCGCCTCGCTGGGTTTCTCCGTCAACCCAGGTCGGCAGCGCGCCTCGCCGGTGCCGCAACGCGGCCGCTTGCGCGGCCGCGCAGAGCGGCGGCCCTTCGGGACCTGCTTCTCGCTCGGCCTCGGGCCGACGCCGGGATTTCTTCACAAGCTCTGACCGGAATCCGGTGCCGGGTCCGTTCCTCCGGCGGACCCCGGCCGCCCGGCGCGCAGGGCCGCATGCCGGTAGACTGGCCCGCGTGCTGCCGCGTCGCGCCGCGCTCCTCGCCTTCCTCGCGTCCGTCGCAACGGGCGCGCCGGGGCGGAACCTCGACTACGCCGAGTCCACCGACCGGCTCGTCTACGCGTTCCTCTTCGGCCACAAGGACACGTGCCGCGTGATCCGGCGGCCGATGGCGCCGCGGCTCGACTTCGCGACCCTCGAGCGGCAGCCGCTCGGCGCCGGGTGGAAGGGCGGGGAGGGCGAGGTCCTGCTCGCGGAGTTCGTCTTCGGCAGCGGCCGGCCGCTCCACCTCGTCCCGATGAACGACGGCAAGCGGCTCGTCTCCTTCCTCAACCGCGCGCCGGAGGGGGGCTGGCCCGTGCAGGACCGCGTCTACGACCTCGCCGAGAAGGGCTACTCGGAGACGATCGACTACACGGCGCTCCCCCCCGAAGCCCCCCCTCGTTGGCCCGACCCGGAACGCGTCCTGCCGCACAAGCAGCCGGATCCGCCGCCGCCGCCGGCCTTCACGTACGCCTTCCTCGCGCGGGAGGCCGCCCCCGGCCGGCTGCTCGTCGCGCGGCAGTCCGAGGGCGAGGGCGGCATGGTGCTCGAGATCCGCGCGTTCGCGATCGATGCGGCGACGCGGAAGGCCACGCTGCCGCGCCGCGAGGAGCTGCTGCCGCTGCTCCAGGATCCCGAGGAGATCTTCGCGGCGGGGGCCGCGTGGGCGCTGGGCGTCGAGGGGGCGCGCGAGAACGCCGCGAGGCTCAAGGAGGCGAAGGTCGCGTCGGGTCCCGGCCGCTCGGCGGTCGCGCAGGCGCTCGTGCGCTGCGGGGACGACGCGGGCAGGAGAACGCTCCGCGCGCTCCTCGACGAGCCCGACGCGGCCACCCGGCGCGCCGCGGCGCTCGCCCTCGCGGAGCTGCCGCCGGCCAGCGCGGACGCGGACGCCCTCGCGGAGGCGGCGGACGACGCCGATCCCGCGACCGCGGAGCTCGTCGGCATCGCGCTCGCGCGGATCGGGCCCGGCGCGCGCAACGCGCTGCAGCGCCTCTCGCGCGCCTCGAAGCCGGGGAAGCGCATCGCCGCCGCGCGCGTGCTCGGGCGCGTGGGCGGGGCCGCCGAGGAAGAGCGGCTCCTCGCGCTCGCGTGCGATCCCGAGGTGCAGACCGAGGCCGCGCGCACCCTCACCCGGCCGCCGCGCGAGATCCTGAAGGAGAACCGCGGCGCGTTCGCGAAGGCGCTCCTCGCCTGCGCGAAGTCCAGGAACGAGGAGGCCGCGCGCCGGCTCTCCATGCTCGCCTACCAGGCGCACGTGGACGACGACGCGACGCTCGCGGCGCTCGTCGAGTGCACGACGGTGACGCCGAAGGCGATCTGGGCGCTGAACAGGCTCCAGGGCACGAACTTCGCGACCGCCGACGACTGCAAGCGGTGGCTCCTGGAGCGGAAGAGGAGGTAGGGGGGGCCGGGGGGCGCCGGACGCGGCCCCCGGAGCCCCCTCCGATCCGTCACGGGTTGCGGCCGCGCGCGACGTGGACCGCCGGCGCCTCGCTGCTGCGGAGCGCGCCCTCGGGCATCACGATGGAGAGAAGCGCCTCGCAGATGTTCAGCTCCGCCTCCTCGGTCCCGATCACCTCGAGGTCGCGTCGCACGACCGCGGGCACCTCCTCGAGGTCCTTCAGGTTCTCCTTCGGGATGAGGACGGTGCGGAGCCCCGCGCGGTGCGCCGCGAGGAGCTTCTCCTTGATGCCGCCCACCTCGAGCACGCGCCCCTTGAGCGTGATCTCGCCCGTCATGGCGAGGTCGTGGCGCACCGGGCGGCCGGTGAAGAGGCTCGCGAGGCAGGTCGCGATCGCGACGCCGGCGGACGGGCCGTCCTTCGGCGTCGCGCCCTCGGGCAGGTGGATGTGCACGTCGCACTTGCGGAAGAGCGCCGGGTCGATCCCGAACTCCTCCGCGTTCGTGCGGATGTAGCTGAGCGCCGCCTGCGCGGACTCGCGCATCACCTCGCCGAGCAGCCCGGTGACCATGATGTTGCCTCGGCCCGGCACGCGCGTCGCCTCGATGGCGAGGAGCGCGCCGCCGTATGCCGTCCAGGCGAGGCCCGTGACGACGCCCACCTCGGGGCGCCGGCCCGCGAGCTCGCCGCGGTAGCGCTCGGGGCCGAGGAAGGAGCGGACGAGCTGCTTGCCGATGCGCACCGGCGACTTGTCGCCCTCGACGTGGCGCGTGGCGACCTTCCGGCACACCGCACGGACGTTCCGCTCGAGCTCGCGGAGCCCCGCCTCGCGCGTGTACCCGTCGATCACCTGCAGGAGCCCGCTGTTCGTGAAGCGCGCGTGCTCGGGCCTGAGGCCCGCCTCGTTCACGGCGCGCGGCACGAGGTGCTTCTTCGCGATCTCGAGCTTCTCGCCGCGCGTGTAGCCGCCGATCCGGATCACCTCGAGCCGGTCGCGCAGCGCGTTTGGGATCGTCTCGAGCAGGTTCGCGGTCGCGAGGAAGAAGACCTCCGAGAGGTCGAAAGGCACGTCCAGGTAGTGGTCGCGGAACGTGTCGTTGCACTCGGGATCGAGGACCTCTAGGACGGCCGCCGCCGGGTCGCCCCGGTGGTCGGACCCCATCTTGTCGATCTCGTCGATCTGGAGGACCGGGTTCCGCGTCCCTGCGCGCCGGATCAGCTGGATGAGCTTGCCCGGCATCGCGCCCACGTAGGTGCGCCGGTGCCCCTTGATCTCCGCCTCGTCGCGGAGCCCGCCGACGCTCATGCGCACGAACTTGCGCCCGAGCGACTCGGCGATCGCCTTGCCGAGCGACGTCTTGCCCACGCCGGGGGGGCCAACGAGGCAGAGGATCGTGCCCTTCTGGTCCGGCTTCAGCTTCCGGACCGCGAGGTGCTCGAGGATCCGCTCCTTCACCTGATCGAGGCCCGAGTGGTCCTTCTCGAGGATGCCGCGCGCGCGCTTCATGTCGAGCCGGTCGCGCGTGCGCTTCTTCCACGGCAGGTCGAGCAGCCAGCCGACGTAGGTGCGGATCACCTGGTACTCGGCCGAGCTCGGGGGCACCGAGCGGAGCCGCCGGATCTCGCGCTCCGCCGTCTCCTTCGCCTCGCCCTTGAGGCCCGCCTCTTCGATCTGCGCGAGGAGCTCCTCCGTCTCCTCCTCGCTCGACGCGTCCTCGCCGAGCTCGCTGCGGATCGCGCGCATCTGCTGGCGGAGGTACTGCTCGCGCTGGCGTTCCTCCACCTGCTTGCGCACCCGCGTGTGCACCTGCGCCTCGACCGAGAAGCGCTCGATCTCCGCCTGGAGCGCGCGGCGCATGAGCTGGAGGCGGTCGCGGACGCCGAGCGTCAGCGCCACCTCGCGCTTCGCGGGCAGCGGCAGGTGGAGGTAGGCGGCGAGCAGGTCGGCGAACCGCCCCGGCCCGCGCACGTTCATGCGCAGGATCCCCTCGAGGTCGTCGGGGTAGGTGCCGTCGCGGTGGACGACGTCGGAGACGAGGTCCAGCACCTCGAGGACGAGCTCGTTCGTCTGGGGGGTGTCGGGCTCGTCGCGCGGCAGCGGCTCGGCCGTGACGAAGGGGATGCCCCCTTCCTCGACGACCGAAATGACCCGGGCGCGCGCGGTCCCCTGGAAGACGACCTGCAGGCCGCCCCCGGGGAGCTGCATGCGCTGGACGACGCGTGCGAGGACGCAGACGGGCTCCACGCTCCCCTCGCGGATGCGGCGGCCCCCGTCGCGGACGAAGACGAGCGCCACCTCCGGTACCCGGTCCGCGTCGAGCAGGAGCACGGCGTTGCCGGCCTCCTCCTCGGGGAGCTGGACGGAGACGACGTCCTCGGGGAAGACGACCGTGGACAGGAGCTGCAGCGCGGGGTAACCCTGCCCCTCGCTGCCGGTTCGCGCGCGGCTCATGCACCCTCCCATACCAGGCTGGGGGGCGCGCCCCCCGGCCCGTCCCACCATCGGCAGGAGCCGGCCTCGCGGTTAAACTCGCGCCCGCCTTTCATGCGTACCATCCTGCTCCGGCCGCTCCTCGCGCTCGCGCTCGCACTCGCGGCCTGCGGCTCGGACGCGCCGAGGCCCCCGGCACCGGTCGCGCCCGCGGAGGGGCTCGACTTCGCCTTCGTCGACGTGGCCGCGGAGGCGGGCTACACGCTGCGCAACCGCACGGGGCGCGACGGGCGGAAGGAGTTCATCCTCGAGGCGATGCCGCCGGGCATCGGCGTCGGCGACTTCGACGGCGACGGCTGGATGGACATGTTCTGCCCGAACGGCAACGACATCCGGACCTACGACCGGAAGACGCGCAAGGCGACGCTCGTCTCCGAGGACCCGCCGAGGGACGAGCTCTATTGGAACGAGCGGGGGCGCTTCGTCCCGGGCGCGAAGGCCGCGGGCCTCGACGACCCGGGCTGGTCCTTCGGGACGGTCGTCGGCGACATGGACAACGACGGCGACCCGGACATCTTCCTCTGCAACTGGGGCACGAACCGGCTCTACCGGAACGAGGGGGGCCGGAAGTTCAAGGAGATCGCGGCCGAGGCGGGCGTTCTCGGCAGCGAGCACGGGTGGCACACGGGCGCCTGCCTCTTCGACTTCGACCGGGACGGCGACCTCGACCTCTACGTCTGCCGCTACGCCGACATGTACGCGTACTTCGACGACACCTCGCAGGTGACGATCGACGCGGACGGCCGCCTCCACGGACGGAGCTGCGACTGGAAGAAGCTGAAGGTCTACTGCGGGCCCACCGGCCTCGTGCCGCAGAACGACATCCTCTACCGGAACCTGCTCGTCGAGACGGGATCGCTCCGTTTCGAGGACGTGTCGGACTCGGTGGGCATCGTCCTCCCCTACGATGCGCGCTCGGCCACCGCGTCCTCGGCGGGGCCGTTCTACGGCTTCCAGCCCGTCTCCTTCGACATCGACGGCGATCGGTGGCCCGACCTCTTCGTGGCCAACGACAGCGTCGCGAACCTCGTCTGGATGAACGAGGGCGGAAAGCGCTTCGCGAACCGCGCGATGGAGATGGGGGCCGCCGTGAGCCAGGACGACTTCCAGGCGCAGGCGTCGATGGGGGTCGGCGTCGGCGACCTCAACATGGACGGTCTCCTCGACCTCACGATCACGGAATTCAGCCACGACCAGTTCAACCTGCTCGTCTCCGAGCGGTTGCCGAACGGCGTGACGGTCTTCAACGAGAAGGCCGCGCGCAGCGGGCTCCGCGAACTCACCTTCCAGAAGCTCGGGTGGGGGGCCCTGCTCCAGGACTTCGACCTCGACGGGGACCCGGACGTCTTCTATTCCTGCGGTCACGTCTACCCCGAGGTCGATGACCCGATCTTCAAGGACCAGCACACGCCCTACCGGCAGACGAACCTGCTGCTCCTGAACCGCGACCCGAAGCGCCTGCGGATCGAGGACGTCTCCGCGCGCGCGGGCCCGGGGCTCCGCGTCCAGAAGTCCTCGCGCGCGGCCGTGGCGATCGACTTCGACAACGACGGCGACGTGGACATCGCGACGACCGAGCTGAACGAGCCCCCGTGCCTCCTCCGGTGCGACGTTGCGGCGAGGACGCCCCGCCACTGGCTGGCGGTCCGCCTGCGAGGGAGGCCCGGGGCGGGCATCCCGCTCGACCCGGCCGGCGCGGTCGTCCGCGTGCGGGCGAAGGACCTCGTCGCCACGCGGATCCTGCTCCTCGGATCGAGCTTCCTCTCGAGCGAGGATCCGCGCCTCCACTTCGGCCTCGGGGAGCACCCGAAGGCGGACGCGGTCGAGGTGACGTGGCCGGACGGGAAGACGACGACCGTCCGCGACGTCGAGGCGGGCCGGATCCTCGACATCTCCTACCCGGCGGACGAATAGGATTCCCCGGGGGAAGGGGAAAAGCTCAAGCCCGGAGCCGCCGCGGGTCGAAGTGTCCCCCGGAGCCACGGGAGGATGTCCAGGCGTTTCCTTGTCGCGGTCGCCGGTGCCGCGCTTATCGCCTACAGCGTCGGGCTCGTCGTCTACTCCGACCTCTTCCCCCCTCCCGGCCAGGGAGGCGTCGCCCGGGACCACGTCCTGCTCTTCGTCGGCGCGACGCTCCTCGCGTCGCTCCTCCACGTCGTCGCCTGCGTCGCGGTGCACAAGGCGCCGCCGCGCCTGCGGCATGTCCTGATCGTCGCCGCCGGCGTGCGCGTCCTCCTGCTCTTCGGGACGCCGGGCCCGATCCTCGAGGGGGATCCCGCGCGGGCCCGCTTCGACGCGCGCCTCGTGAACCAGGGGCTCCACCCGTACGAGTTCGCGCCGGCGCACCTGAAGGACGAGGAGCCGACGGACATCGCGATGACCGGCGCTTCCGTCGAGCGGCTCACGCACGCGCGCGCCGCGATGACCGCGAGCGCGGATGCGCCGCGCCCGGAGAACGTGCTGCGGCCCGACCTGCGCACGAACGCGACGCCGCTCCAGCTCTGGATCGGCGCGCTCTGCGACCGCTTCAAGCCCGCATCCGCGCACGGGTTCGCCTTCGCGATCCTCGTCGCCGACTCGCTCGCGATCTTCTTCCTCGTCCTCGCGCTGCGGCGGCTCTGCCTGCCGGTGGGGTGGGTCATCGTCTACGCATGGTGCCCCGTCCTGCTCAAGGAGGCCTACTGCAGCCTTTCCGTGGACGCGTTCGTGATGCCGGCGCTCGCCTTCCTCGTCTGGTGCCTCGCCTCGGGCCGGCGGCTCCTCGCCGGCGCGGCGCTCGGCCTCTGCGGCGGCCTCCGGTTCGCCCTCCTCGCGCTCCTCCCGGTGTGCGGCCGGAGGGCCGGGATCCTCGGCCTGATGCTCGCCGTCGTGCTCCTCGTGGTGCCCTTCCTGCCGTTCCAGACGCCCGAGGTCCCGATGCGGCGCTACGTCGAGGGCAACGTCCACGTGTGGCGCCACTACGAGTACAACTCGATCCTCGAGAACCTCCTGCGCGGCACGATCGGCCGCTCGCCCAGCGAGGCGGAGAACTCGCTCGTGATCGCGGGGCTGCCGCTGATCGAGCCGGGCGACGCGCTGCATGCGTTCGTCTCGAAGGTGCTCGGCCTCGTCGTGCTCCTCGCGGTGGTCCTCTACCTCCTCATCCGCTGGGGACACGGGACCGAGGACGAGGCGGAATCCGGGCTCTCGGACCTCTTCGTGATGGTCGCGGCGCTCCTCGTCGTGAGCCCGATCCTCGGGCCCTCGCAGGCGATCTGGCTCCTGCCGCTGCTCGCCGTGCGCCCGGCGGGTCTCGCATGGCTCGCGCTGCCCGGGCTCACGTGCCTCTCCTACCTGACCCACCTCGTCGGCCCCGACGCCTCCGACCTGACGCTGCTCGACGGGGAGTTCTCCTACCGGGTCTTCGAGTACGGGGCCTTCGCGTTCCTGCTCTTCCTCGACCTCCTCTGGCGCCGGCGCATCTTCCCGCGCCACAGTCGCCCGACGGTCTCCCGGGAGCTCGGGAAGGCCGGCGCGCAGGGCCGCGAGCAGGAGCCCGCCCTCACGTACTGAGCCCGAGCGGCGCCGCGCGAGGCGGCCCCCGAAGCCCCCTCCATTCGTTGACGGAGCTTCCGGCCGCGCCTATATTCGGCGCCTTACCTATCCCGCGGCACGATCGGAGGTTACGTCAGGCATGCTTCCGCTACTCGGCGGCGTCATCCCCGACAACGGGCCCCGGGACTACTTGCCCGTCTTCCTGCTGCTGATCGTCGCGGCCGCGGTCGCGGCCTCGCAGCTCCTGATCTCCTGGCTCCTCGGGCCGAAGACGAAGCCGAACCCGGTCAAGGACTCCCCGTACGAGTGCGGCATCGAGCCGACGGGGGAGGCCCACACCCGGTTCAGCGTCAAGTTCTATCTCGTCGCCGTCCTCTTCATCCTCTTCGACATCGAGATCGTCTTCCTCTACCCTTGGGCGGTCCATTTCGGGGGCGGTGTCGAGGACGGCGTCGTCTTCGCGACCCGCGGTGCCCTCGTCCGCTTCCTCTTCGCCGAGATGCTCGTCTTCCTCCTCATCCTCTTCCTCGGGTGGTACTGGGTCGTGAAGAAGAAGGCCTTGGACTGGGAGGAGGCGTGAGCGAGCTGAAGGCCCTGCTGGATGCGGCCGCCGCGGAAGTTCCGGGTGTCCGCCGCATCGAGGACCTCCGCGGGGAGGACGCGTTCCTCGCGGAGCCCGCCGCGCTGCGCCCCTTCGTCACGAAGCTCAAGGAGGCGGGCTTCGACTGCCTCGTCCTCGTGACCGCCGTCGACAACTACCTCGACGAGCCGCGGTTCGAGGTGACGTGGCGGCTGCGCTCGCTCCCGCGCAACGCGGACGTCCGGGTCAACGTGCCGGTGGGCGGCGAGGACCCGGAGGTGGAGAGCCTCTGCGACCTCTACCCGGCGGCGAACTGGATGGAGCGCGAGACCTGGGACATGTTCGGCGTCCGGTTCCGGGGCCATCCGAACCTCGAGCGCATCCTCATGTGGGAGGGGTTCGAGGGGCACCCGTTGCGGAAGGACTACCCGCTCCTCGGCAACACGCCGGGCACGCCCGGCTACTCGGGCAAGGGGGGGAAGCGGTGAGCACAGAGGTCGACATCGTCCTCGACCGCCCCGAGCAGCCGAGCGAGCACCAGATCCTGAACATGGGGCCGCAGCACCCGTCGACGCACGGCGTGCTCCGCCTCGTCCTCGAGCTCGACGGCGAGATCATCGTGAACTGCACGCCGGTCGTCGGCTACCTCCACCGCGCGATGGAGAAGATCGCCGAGTCGATGACCTTCAACATGTTCACGCCGTACACGGACCGGCTCGACTACCTCGCGCCGCTCGCGAACAACGTCGCGCTCTCGTGCGCGCAGGAGCGGCTGCTCGGCATCGACATCCCGCCGCGCGCGAAGGCGATCCGGGTCATCTGCTGCGAGATGTCGCGGATCAGCGCGCACCTCCTCGGCCTCGGCGCCTTCGCCATGGACGTGGGCGCGATGACCGCCTTCCTCTGGTTCTTCCGCGAGCGCGAGAAGATCTACACGCTCATCGAGCACCTCTCGGGCGCGCGCT
>WYBS01000163.1 GCA_011525755.1 Planctomycetaceae bacterium | reverse complement strand
CGACTGGCGCGTGTTCCGGCCGCGCGGCATCTACGCGGGCGACGAGCGGATGGAGCGCGCCTTCCGGGCGACCCGGTGGCTCCAGTCCGTGCCCTTCCGGCTGGAGCGCGACGAGGAGGTCGCGGCCTTCTGGCTCCTCCGGGAGGCCGAGGGTCGCGCATCCGGCTTCAACCCTTCGCCGGAGTGGGCCGAGGGCCTGATGCCGACCGCGGACGGGTACTCCCGGTTCCGCGACGCGGCCCTGAACGTGGACGACGAGAACGGGTTCGGCCCGGAGCAGGTCGCGGCGCTCCGCGCGGAGCTCCGCAAGGCGCTCGCGGGCCGCGTGAACACCGATCTGCTTCACGAGACGCCGCGCGGCGACGAGGCCCGCATCGCGCCGTGGGTGCCCCTCCCCGAGGACGGGCTCATCTTCCGGCTGCTTCATCCCGAGGGGCGGCCCCCGCTCCCGGGCAAGGGCTTCCCCGCGGGGCTCGCGGTCGCGGCGGCGCTCGGGTCGCCGCTTGCGCGCGAGGGGCTCCCCGGCGCCGGCGACACCCCGCTGACGGACGGAGCGACCTGGATCGCCGCGGCGCACCGGATGCGCGCGGCGCTGCTCGACCCGGCGGAGCCGGACGCGCCCGCGCTCTTCTCCTCGCCCGCGTGGCAGAGGAAGTCGCTCCGCACCGCGCTCGGGAGCTGGGCGCTCGAACGGAACGTGTGGACGCTCCACTCGCACGAGGTGGTGAGCTACCTCGGGGGCCCGAAGCAGCTTCCGGGCCTCGTCGAGCCGGACCCGGAGGTGTTCGCGCGGCTCGCGGAGATGGGGCGCGTCGTTCTCGCGTGGGCGGAGGACTCCGAACTCGACGGCCAGGCGGTGAGGCTCGCCTACGCCGACGGCATCCGGGCCTACGTGCGCCATTCCGTCGCGCAACTCCTCGATCCGGACGGTTTCCCGCCGCCGTCCGAACTGAGGTTCCTCCGGTGGCTCGAAGAGATCGGTCTGCTGACGCAGGAAGAGCGCAAGGCGGCATCCCCGCCTCCGGGCGGCGCGGACCGGGGCGTGCGGAAGCGGTGGGACAAGACCGAGGGCGGGGAGCCGGAGGGCGACGTCGAGGCGGAGATCCGCGCCGTCCGCGCACGGCTCGACCCGGTGCTCGCCGCGTGTGAGAGGTGGTACGCGAAAATGACCGACCTCACGGTGGCGCTCGACGCGCCGGTCCCGGTCGAGCCGCTGGCGGCGCGGTGGAAGCGCTGGGTCGAGCTCTGCACCCGGCTCGAGCTCCTCGCGCACAAGCAGCTCCGGCAGCGGCCGTGGAGCGACGGGGACGAGGCGTTCCTCAAGGGCTACGGCGTCGCGCTCGGCGAGCTCATGGGCTACTCCTACGGCTCGGTCCAGCACCCCGAGGACGACGCGCCGCGGGCGGCCGCGGTGATCTGCGACCCCTTGAACGACGTCATGCGCGTCGTCGGGACCGGCAGGCCGCGTGAGCTCTGGGTCCTCTACCCGTACCGCGGCGAGAAGGTCCTTTGCCGCGGCGTCGTGCTCAGCTACCACGAGCTCGACGCGAAGGAGGCTCCGACCGACGCCGAGTGGAAGGCGATGCTCGACTCGGAGGAGCCGCCCCCGGAGCCCCCCTGGATCACGGGCGAGTGACTTCCGGCCGCGCGAGCAGGAGGACGGCCTCGTACCGCCGGAGGACCGAGCCGCCCGCGTCCTCGATCGCCGCGGCGATGTCGCCGAGCATCGGCTCACGGACCTGCGGCGGCAGCGTCGCGTGGTCGGAGTACGTCCGGATCAGCGCCACGTACTCGTCCGCGCGGAAGGAGCGCTCCCACGGGAAGCGGTGGATCTCGATCCCCTCGTAGCAGCCCGATTGCTCGAACGACGTTCTCAGCTCGAGGGCCCGCGACTCGACGTCCTCCGGCGGGTCGCCGTCCTGGCGCGTGAACACCTCGGGAGCGTGCCGCCGGTACGCGGGCTGCGCCTCCGGGAGGTTCGACGTCACCCAGTTCGCGAACACCGCGAGCGTGCCGCCGGGGCGGAGCAGCGCGCGCGTCCTCGCGTACGCATCCGGCGGCAGCCAGTGCCACGCCTGCGCGCAGTAGACGAGATCGAACGCGCCGTCCTCGCCTGCCCATTCCTCGAAGCGGGTCGTCTCGACCTGCACCTTCGGGAACGCCGCGAGCTTCCGCCGCGCCACCGCGGCCATCGCGTCGGAGAGATCGAGGCACCGGATCGAGCAGCCGATCTCCGCGAACGGCAGCGTGGCGATCCCGGTGCCGCAGCCGATCTCGAGCGCGCGCGTCGCTTCCGTGATTCCCGCGCGCTCCGCGACCTTCGCGAAGAGCGCCGCCGGGTAGCGCGGGCGCACCGCGTCGTACGCCTCGGCGTCGAGGCCGAAGGAGCGCCTGCGCGCCTCGTTGTCGTGTAGGTGCACCGCTCAGTCCCGCCGCGCGGGCGTGTCGCCGGCCGGTGTCATTGTCACGAGTTTCGGAAAAATTCTCCCCGTACCGCCAGCCGGTGGCGGCGCGTCGCCTCGTCGTCCATCGCGAGCAGGTCCTCCGGCGTGTCCACGTCGAAGAGGATGTCCGCCGTCGCGACCTCGTAGTGCAGGAGAGCGTCGCCCGCCTCGCGCCACACCTCGCGCGCGCCCTCCTTCTCGCCGAGCCGCAGGAAGGGCTCCTTCGTCCGCGCGAACGCCGGGTGCCCCCGCCGCCCCGCGTGCACCGGCACGAGGAAGTCCTTCCCGGAAGCGAGGAACGCCTCGAGCAGCTCCCTCACGAGCGCCGCGTGGAGCATCGGCATGTCCGCCGGCGCGAACGCGAACGGGCCGTCCGGCACCGCCGCGAGCGCGCTCCTCAGCGTGTCGATCATCCGCGCGCCGCCCTCCGCGCGCACCACCCGGAGATCGTCGGGCCGCGTCGCCCCCGCGAACACGACGGGCGAGAGCCCCGCGTCGAGGAAGTTGGCGCACGCGATGTCGAGGAGCCTCCGCCCGTGCCACCGCGCCTCGAGCTTCGGCGCGCGGAAGCGCGTCGAGGCGCCGCCCCCGAGAAGGACACCGGCGACCCGCACCGCATGAGATTACACTCTTTCGCGCCGTGCGGCCCCCGCACCCCCTCCTCATCCTCCTGCTCGCCGCGTGCGGGACGCCCGCGCCGCCCGCGCGGAAGGGGACCGTCGTGAGCCTCCTGCCGTCGTGGACCGAGGTCATCGTGGACCTGGGCGCGAAGGACCGCCTCGTCGGCTGCACCGACGCGTGCGAGCCGGGCCGCGAGGTCGCGCGCGTGCCGTGGCAGGGGCCGGTCGAGGCGATCGTGCGGCTCCGGCCGGAGCTCGTGATCCGGCAGGCGCCGCGGGCGCAGGGCGACGCGTTCGAGCGCGCGCTCGCGCAGGCGGGGACCAGGGTGCTCTCGCTGCCGAGCGAGACGGTCGCGGACGTGCGCGCGGCGATCGGGGCGATCGGCGACGCGCTCGGCGTGGACGCGCGCGCGTACCTCGAGCGGTTCGATCGCGATCTCGCCGCCGCGAGGGCGAAGGGGGAGGGGCGCGGGGAACCCCCGTCCGTGCTTTTCGTGATCGGCCGGGACGCGGAGGGCGTCGCCAACGTCGACGCCGCGGGCGCGGGCACGTTCCTCGACGAGCTCATCCGGCTCGCCGGCGGCCGGAACGCCATCGAGGCGGGGCCCTACCCGAAGCTCCGGCTCGAGGAGATCGTGCGGCTCGCGCCGGAGGTGATCATCGACAACGCGGGCCCGGCCGAGGCGTGGCGCGCGCTGCCGACGGTGCCCGCGGTGCGCGACGGGCGCGTCTTCGCCGTGGCCGACAACGCGCTGCTGATCCCGGGGCCCCGCCTGCCGCGGTCGGTCGAGCGCCTCGCCGGGATGATCCATGGAAGGCCTTGAGCTCTCGGGCGTGACCGTCCGCTACGGCGGGCGCACGGCGCTCGACCGCGTGGACCTCCGGATCGCGCCCGGCGAGCACGTCGCGCTGATCGGGCCCAACGGGAGCGGGAAGACGACGCTCCTGCGCGCGCTCGCGGGGATCCTCCGGCCTTCCGAGGGCGCCGCGCGGCCGGCGGGCGGGCTCACGCGCGAGGAGGTCGCGAAGCGGATCGCGTTCCTGCCGCAGGAGGAGCACTGGGAGTTCCCGTTCCCGGTCGAGGAGGTCGTCTCGTGCGGGCGGTACGCGCACGCGCCCGGGCTCTTCCGCGAGAGCGTCGAGGACCATGCGGCCGTGGACACCGCGCTCGCGGCGGCCGGCGTGGCCGCGCTCCGGGGCCGGCCGATCACCGAGCTCTCGGGCGGCGAGCGGCGGCGCGTGATGCTCGCCCGCGCGCTCGCGCAGCGGGCGGGGGCGCTCCTCCTCGACGAGCCGACCTCCGCGCTCGACCTCGAGCACCGGCACGCGGTCCTTGCGGCGCTCCGGGACTTCCGCGGCAGCGTCGTCCTCGCGACCCACGACCTCGACGCGGCGGCCATGTGCGCGTCGCGGGTCGTCGTCCTCGCGGGCGGCCGGGTCGTCGCGGACGGCGCGCCCGCGGCGATCGTGACCGAGGCGCTCCTCCGGGAGGTCTTCCGCGTGGACGCGCGGGTGCTCCGCGACGGCGACCGGATCCACGTGGTCTCGTGATGACGCGGGCGCAGGCGATCCTCCTCGGCGCCCTGGCGTTCGCGGTCGCGGCGGCGATCGTGTCGCCCTTCCTCGGAGGGTGGAAAGACCTCCGTGACCTCCGGGCGTATCTGACCTTCCTCTTCTCGACGGAGGAGGGGCGCTTCATCTTCTACGAGCTGCGCCTGCCGCGGACGCTCCTCGCGCTCGGCGTCGGCGCGGCGCTCGCGACCGCCGGCGTGATCCTCCAGGCGATCCTCCGGAACCCGCTCGCGACCGAGTACACGCTCGGCGTCGCGAGCGGCTCGGCGTTCGCGGTCGTCCTCGCGGTCGTGCTCGGCGTGGACGCGCTCCTCCCGGCGTGGATCGGCCAGCCCGTCGTCGGGATGGCGGGCGCCGTGCTCGTGATCTCGCTCACCTACCGGGCGGCGCGGGTGCGGGACCGCGTGCCGCCGCACACGCTGCTCCTGGCGGGCGTCGCGCTCACCTACCTCTTCAGCGCGATGATCCTCGCCGTGCAGTACCGGGCGACGCCCGCGGACGCCGCGCGGATCCTCCGGTGGCTCGTCGGCAGCCTCGAGACCGCCCACGGCTGGGCGGCGCCCGCGATCGTGGGCGCCGCGGTGGCGCTCGGGCTCACGGCGCTCCTGCCGCTCGGCCGGGCGTTCAACGCGATGGGGGGCGGCGAGGAGGCGGCGGCGGGCGTCGGCGTGGACGTCCGGCGCGTGGTCCGGCGCGGGTACCTCGCGGCGTCGCTGATCGTGGGCGTCGTCGTCGCGTTCGCGGGGCCGATCGGGTTTTTGGGCCTCATCGTGCCGCACACGCTGCGGCTCATGGGCCTCGCGGACAACCGCTACCTGATCCCGAGCGCGGCGCTCGCGGGCGGCGGGTTCCTCGCCCTCTGCGACGGCTTCGCGAACCTGCTGCCGGGCCAGCAGCTTCCCGTCGGCATCGTCACCCAGCTCGTGGGGGGCCCCTTCTTCCTCGCGCTCCTCCTCCGCGAGAAGCGCCGGATGTACTGATCCCTCCCCCCGCGCCCCCCTCCTTCCTCCCGGAGGCGCCTCTCTGGTATAGGGAGATCGCATGTGGACGCTCCAGTTCCTCGGGAAGCTCCAGGGCCTCCTCCCGCTCCTCCTCCGGGCGCTGGTCGGCGCCTCGTTCTGCTTCGTCCACGGCTACGACAAGATCATGGGCCCCGAGGGTTTCGACGCGGGCAGGGCGTTCGTGGCGGACGCGTCCGGCGCGGCCCCGGCGTTCCTCCTCTACGTCGCGGCGTGGACCGAGTTCCTCGCCGGATTCGGGGTCCTCGTCGGGCTCTTCACGCGCTGGGCGGCGATCGGGATCCTCGCCGTCATGTGCTACGCGATCTTCGGCGTCCACTGGTCGGCGGGCTTCGCGGCGCCGAAGGGCTGGGAGATGGCGTCCATGTACGCCGTCATGTGCCTCTGCATCATGGCGCTGGGCCCCGGGTCCCTCTCCCTCGACCGCCTCTTCTTCCAGAAAGCCGCCCTCAACGAGTAGCCGCGCGCCTGTGGGGCGCGTTTACGATAAGGGCATGCACGGAGAGGGCATTCTCGTCGCGTCGCTGATCCTCGCGGCGGCGGCATCGGCGCAGGAGGCGCCGCGCGAGTTCCAGGTGCGGCCGCTCGGGTTCAGCGTCACGGTCCCCGCGGGGTGGAAGGGGGAGCAGGGGCCGACCGGGCTCGTCGCGCAGGACGACAAGCAGAACGGCTTCGTCGTCACGCGGGAGCCCTTCCTCCACGACCCCGACACCTTCGCGGCGGCGTGGCGGACGCAGCTCTCGGCCGCGAAGATCGACGCGATCGTCGAGCGGACGAAGGCGGGCGGCCGCGACGCGTGGTTCGCCACGTGGACGGCGGGCGACCGCAGGATCGACGTGTGGCGCGTCCACGTGGAGGAGAACGAGATGCTCTACAACTTCTCGTTCAGCGGCGCCAAGGACTTCGACATGAAGTCGGTCGAGGACGCGACGCTCAAGTCGTTCAAGTGCACGGCGCCGAAGGCGGAGCTGAAGTTCCAGCCGAACGCGGAGTCGGTGACGACGCGCATCGGCATCCGCCTTCCGGAGGGATACGAGAAGGAAGGCATGGAAGGCTTCCGGCTCGGCGGCGGCATCATGGGCGGCTTCGTGAAGAAGCTGCCCGGCTACGACCCGCCGCATGTCGCCGGGAGAGTGCGGTTCCGCGGCATGGGTTCGGGCGACTTCTACCCGACGGCCGACCGGCAGATGATCCCCTGCAACGACGACGAGAAGGTCCTCGAGGCGCTGTGGCAGGAGGACGAGCGCGCCTTCGGGCAGGTCGCGAAGAAGCCCAAGGCAAAGGGGGCCTCCTTCGGCGGGATCAAGGGGAGCGCCATGGAGGCGTCCGTGATCGCGACGAGCGGCCTCCCCCAGCGCTGGATGGGGTTCGTCGGCAAGTACAAACAGGACGTCGTCACGGTGGTCGTCGTCGTCGACGAGCGCGAGGCGCGTCTCCACAAGGACTATCTGAAGGAAGTCTGCTCGCACTTCGTGATCGCGAGATGAGGGGCCCGCCTCCGCCGGGCCTACGGCGGCCAAGGCGGGGCCCCCGGGAGGAATCATGGCCAAGGTCGCCGTCCTTGTCGAAGCCCTCTACCAGGACATGGAGGTGTGGTACCCCTACCTCCGGCTCAAGGAGGAGGGGCACGAGACCGTCGCCGCCGGCTGCGGCGAGAAGAGCTACGTCGGGAAGTACGGCTACCCGATCCACGTCGAAGCGCACGTGAAGGACCTCGACGCGAAGGCGCTCGCGGGCCTCGTGATCCCGGGCGGCTGGGCGCCCGACAAGCTGCGGCTCCATAAGCCCGTGCTCGACCTCACGCGCGCGATGGTCGCGGGCGGCAAGGTCGTCGCCGCGATCTGCCACGCGGGGTGGGTGCTCGCGTCGGCGGGCGTCTGCAAGGGCCGCGAGATGACGAGCTACGTCGCGATCCGGGACGACCTCGTGAACGCCGGCGCGCGCTGGGTGGACAAGGAGGTCGTGCGCGACGGCAACCTGATCACGTCGAGGACGCCCGCGGACCTGCCCGCGTTCATGCGCACGACGCTCGCGGCGCTCCGGGAGCTCGCGAAGTAGGGGTGGCGCGGTCGCGGCCCGGTAGGACGTCCGGCGGGCAGCGGGGCGGCGGGAATGCCCCGCGGCGCGCGTGAAGGGCAGCCGCGCCTCGGATGGGGAAGCCCTGAATTACGATGTGCGCCTCGTGTTCAAGGCGCTCGGCATCTACCTCGTGCTGATCAACGTCGCGGCGTACGGCGTCTACTGGCTCGACAAGCGGAGGGCGCAGCGCGGCGGCCGGCGGGTGTCGGAGAAGGAGCTGCTGATGTGGGCGGCGGCGGGCGGCTCGCTGGGCTCGTGGCTCGCGATGCGGAAGCTGCGCCACAAGACGAGGAAGGTGGGGTTCCGCGTCGTGTTCTACGGGATCGTCGCGGCCCAGGTGATCGGGGTCTACCTGCTCGGGCCGTGGTCGTGAGGGGGTTCGCGCCTTCGCCAAGGCTACGGCGGGCAGGCCGGGGGCAGGGGTCGGCGCGCAGGCCATGCGTCGGCGGGGGGCGGCCGATCCGCCGCGGCCGGAGGTTTCAGGTCGCGGCCGAAATGCGGAGCGGAAAGACCAGGCCGATCCGCCGCGGCCGGAGGCCGTCGGCTGCATCGGCCCCCGAATCCAAGCTCACCGAGATTTGTACCACTCGAGGCCCGGGCTATGCGGCCTCGTCTTCTCAAGAACCCTCTTGCGCTCCTCCTCGCCCATCTCGACGAGGTTTCTCGCGACGTGCGCAGCGAGCTCGACCTGCTCGACGCTCGTGCAGCCGACGATGCAGGTCGATACGCGGAGCCCGTACGTGTACCGGAGGCACTCCTCCGCGGAGACGATCCCCTTCGCCACGAGGCCGCCCGAGCAGAAGACCTTCATCGCGATGACGCCGGTCCGCTTCTCGACCGCCTTCGGCAGCGCCTTCTCCTCGAACGAGCGGTGGTGGGGGTCGATGCAGTTGAGCGGGATCAGGAGCGTGTCGAAGTCGTGCCGCGCGAGCGCGTCGACGAAGACGTCCGGGTCGGCATGGCCCGTGATGCCGAGGAAGCGGACGAGCCCCCTTTTCCGCGCCTCGAGGCCGGCGGCCAGCGCGCCCTCCGTTTCGCGGAGGATCCGGTCGGTGTCGCGCGTCGTCGTCAGCGCGTGGAATTGCCAGAGGTCGACATGGTCCGTGCCGAGCCGCTCGAGGCTCTTCTCGAGCTCCTTCCGCGCGCCGTCCTTGCCGCGCGGGAGCGTCTTCGTCGCGAGGAAGACCTTGTCGCGGCGGCCCTTGAGCGCGCGGCCGAGGTGCTCCTCGGCGCGGCCGTTACCGTACGAAAATGCGGTATCGATGTAGTTGATCCCGAGCTCGATCGCACGGGCGACCATGCGGTCGGCGTCCTTCTCCGCGAGGCCGCGGCCCCACTCGGCGGTGCCGAGCCCCGCGAGCGAGACCCTAACGCCGGTGCGGCCGAGGTCGCGCAGGGGCATCGGGCGCTCGTCGGCGAAGAGGCGGGAGGTCGCGGCGAGGCCCGCCGCGGCCGTGCCCTTGAGGAACGTCCGCCGGCTGACGCGCATCGCGGGATTATCACATGAGGGGGTGCGGGGGCCGCGCGGGTGCTATCTTCGGGCGATGGCCCACATCCGCCTCGTGAAGCCCGGGGAGGCCGCCGGCCGCCTGAAGGAGATCTACGACGCGGCGATCGCGCGAGCCGGGAAGGTCTTCAACATCGTGCGGACGATGAGCCCGAACCCGCCGGTGCTCGAGGCGGCGATGGGTCTCTACATGCGCGTGATGATGGGGCCCTCGGGCCTCTCGCGGAAGGAGCGCGAGCTCGTCGCGACGGTCGTCTCCCGCGCGAACGAGTGCTTCTACTGAACCTACGCCCACGCGAAGGACTTCCGCCTGGAGGGCGGGAGCGAGGAGGACGAGGTGCGGATCCGCGAGGACTACCGGACGGCGGGCCTCTCGCCGCGCGAGCGCGCGCTCTGCGACTACGCGGTGAAGCTCACGGCGACGCCGCAGAAGGTGGGCGCCAGCGATCTCGCGCCGCTCCGCGCGCAGGGGCTCTCCGACACCGACATCCACGACCTCGTGCAGGTGATCGCGTACTTCAACTACATCACGCGGATCGCCGACGGCCTCGGCACGGAGCCCGAGCCGGACATGGGTCCGCGCCCGGCCTGGGCCGCGAAGCCCCGCGGCTAGCCATGCGGCGGGCAGGCGTCGTCCTCTGCATGGTGACGGCGCTCGAGGCCGGGCCGCGCCTCCCGTGGGGCCAGCTCGTGCAGAGGAGCGAGGACGCGGCCGAGCTGCCGCGCGCCTCGCTGGTCCTGAAGGTCAGGGTCGGCGCGATCGCGGAAGACGAGGTCGGGTCGATGAACGGCACGAAGTGCGAGACGACGTGCGAGGTGATCGCGACGCTCAAGTGGGACGCGGGGAAGGAGGTGCGGAGGGGCCCGCCTTCATGCGCGAGGCGGCGAGGTGAGCGGATCGCTGCCCCCCGGCCCCCCTCTCTTCCTCGTCAGGACGCGGGCGCGTCCGAGCGCGGCTTCCACGGCGTCAGGGGGCCGGTGAAGTCGCTCGCCGGCTTGAACCGGCCCTGGCCGCCGCTCCACTTGACGACGAGGCGGCCCGTGACGTTCGCGTCGAACGACGGCGCCTGGAACGCCGCGACCGAGTAGTAGAAGCCGCCGAGCCCGATCGCGTGCACGAGGACGCGCGTCGGGTCGCACTTCTCCGCCTCCGTCACGATGCGCAGGCCGCCGCACTCCGGGTCGGGGTCCGTGTGGTTGATCGTCGGCGGCGCCACGCCGCGCCGGATCGAGAGGCACGCGGCGACGGCCTGGAGCGCCGACGACCCCGCGCCGTGCTGCCCGAGCATCGACTTGATGGAGTGGACGCGCACCTTGTCGAGCGCGCTCCCGAACGTCTCGCGCAGCGCCGCCGCCTCGAGCTTGTCGTAGAGCACCGAGCTCGACCCGTTCGCGCTGATCAGGTCCACGTCCGACGGCTGCCAGCCCGCTTCCTTCATCGCGCCCTGGAAGGCGCGGACGCAGGGGCGCGTGTCGAGCTCGGGCCGGTCGTGGCTGTACTGGCGGTTCTGGCCGGCCGACGCGATCGCGTAGCCGGCGACGCGGGCGTAGACGCGCGCGAGGCGCGAGCGGGCGTGGGTCTCCGACTCGAGCAGGAGCGCCGCCGCGCCCTCGCCGATGACGTTGCCGTCGCGCCCCCGGTCGAAGGGGCGCGAGGCGCGGGCGGGGTCGTCGTTGTACTTCGTCGCGAGCGAGTTCGACGCGCCGAGCGCGGCCATGATCTCGGGCACGACCTCGGAGTCGGTGCCGATGACGAGCATGGCGTCCACCGCGCCCGACTGGATCATGCGCACGGACTGGCCCAGCGCGTCGAGGCCCGAGTTGCATCCCTGGCTCGTCGTGTACATCGGGCCGCGGATGTTGAAGAAGGAGGAGACGACGCAGGCGCCGGAGTGGTTGAAGCAGTGGAACGCCGCGTGCGCGGGCCCGGAGCCCGTCTTCTGCCACGCGTCGCGGTAGCGGAACGCTTCCGCGATGTTGCCGAGCGACGTCCCGACGTGGACGCCGAGGCGGTCCGGGTCGCACGCGTCGAGGTCGATCGCCGCGTCGTGGAGCGCGAGGACGCCCGCGGCGAGCGCGAACTGCACGGGCCGCGGCGTCCAGCGCGCCATGAGACCGCCCTTCTCGACGTAGGTCTCGAGCGAGAAGTCCTTCACCTCCGCGGCCACGCGGCTCGGCTGCGCCGAGGCGTCGAAGAGCGTGACGGGCCCGAACCCCGGGCGGCCGGCGACGAGCGCGTCCCAGAACGCGTCGCGCCCGCAGCCGATCGCGCTGACGGGGCCGACGCCGGTCACGACGACGGGAACCGGCATGCGCGGATTCTAGCCGCGTCCCGTTCCGGGGAGGAGAGGGTGTCCGCGGGAGAGGAGGCCCCGGCGGTCAGGCGAGCGGGTTCTCGTCCGCGCTGTTGCCGTAGACCGCGGGGACGGGCACGTCGAGCAGCCGCAGGTAGACGGTGAGCTGGCCGCGGTGGTGGTACCAGTGGTTGAGAAGGATCGATCGCGCCGCGG
>WYBS01000162.1 GCA_011525755.1 Planctomycetaceae bacterium | reverse complement strand
TCGAGGTCGAACCGCGTCCCCTCGACCGCCTGCCGCAGCGGCGCCGTGAGCTCGCGCGCCTCGTCCTCGACCGCCGGCAGGTGCTCCTCGACCACCTTGCGGAGCGCCGTCCAGTCGTCCGGGTCCACCTCGACGCCCACGCAGTAGGCGAGCGCGAGCGCCGCGTTCAAAACGGGGTCCGGGAGCCCCTCCGCCGAATCGGCCAACTCGTCCGCTTCTCCTTCGGGCATCTCCCGGAGGAGCCGCGCGGCCTCCCGCAGCAGCGCCGCGAACTCGCGCCGGTCGTGCGCGAGGTCGAACGCGCCCTCCTCCGCGAGGGATACGCGCGTGTCGCGGGCGAGGCGGCCCAATCGCGCGAAGAACTCCGGCTCGGGCTCCACGAAGCCGGGCTCCGTGTCGTGCAGCCCGAGCGTGAACATGGCGCGCTTCGCCTGGAGCGTCCACGTGTGCCGCAGCTGCGCCCAGCCGGCGAGGGCCGTGTGGCAGCTCTTCGCCTGCCACAGCGCCCCCTTGAAGAGCGCCGGCGCGTCCGGCTCGGGGGCGTCGAGCAGCGCGGCGACGCACTGGAGGTACGCCGCGTAGAGCGAGCCCTCGTGGAACGCCCCCTCCGTCGCGTCGACCGCCGCGAGCACCTTGCCGTCGAGCCGCGCGCGCGCCCACGCGGAGCCGAGCGCCGCGCACACCTCGAGGCCGTCCGGCGGGCGCCGCACGGCCGCGGTCCGCTGGAAGAGGACCGCGTCGGGCGTGCGCGCGGCGCCGACCACCCGCACGCTCGCCTCCCTCCGCGTCGCGACCTGGTCCTGCACCTCGGGATCCCCGCGCGCCCGAAGATAATGCGCGCGCATCTCCTCGAGATCGTCCGTCCAGTAGCCGAGCGCGTCGAGCAGGGTCATGTCGTCCGCCGAGCCGAGCAGCCGCTGGTAGCCCGTGAGCGCCGACCTCGCCCGCTCCACGCGCCCGTGGTCGACGTCCCCGAACCCGTCGAGGCGGTCGTGGAGAAGGAGGATCGCGACGAGCTCCTCGTCGCGGTCCACGCGGAACGGCACCGCCTGGAGCCAGCCGAGCGCGCGGAAGTACCGCGCGAGCTCCGGCTTCCTCTCGTAGAACCCACGCGGCCTGAACCGCGCGTAGTCGATCGCGAGAAACCCCTCGTCCGGCGGGCCGAGCCACGAGGGCTTCGACACCCCCTCGGCCTTCTCGACCCGCGCCGCCTCCTCCGCCGCCTCGGGGGGCGCCCCCGGCGCCTCGCGGCCGAGCAGCAGGAGGGCGGTCCCGAGGAGGATCCTCACCCGCCGCGCCGCGGCCTCGCGCACCGCGGGCGCGATCTCCATGTCCTCGAGCCCCTTCGCGCCGGCGTAGAGGAGCGACAGCGCGTCGCCGAGACCGAGGGCGCGCGCGGTCTCGAGCCGGAGGATCGACTCCTCGAGCAGCACGTGGAACCCGTTGAGGATCGAGTCCGACGTGATGAAGACGGGCGTCTTCGCGTCGACGTACGCCTCGAACACCTGGCGCATGGGCTTCGTCCCGACGGCGATCCCGTCGCGCGCGAGCTTCGTGCGGACGGGCTCCGGGAGCGCGTCGTCCGCGTGCGAGACGGCGGCGGCGAGGAGCGCGGCGACGAGGATGCGCACGCGAAGAGTCTAAGGGAGGAGGGGGCCCTTGGGAGGAGGGCCGCTACTTGGCCTTGAGCTCGACGGCGGTCTCCTTCGACTCCTCGACCTCGACGTCGCGGGCGACCGCGAAGTCGCGGTTGCCCTCGTCGCGGAGGCCGAGGCGCCATGCGCCCGTCCCCACGTAGTCGAACGCGATCACGCCTTTCCGGTCCGTCTCCTCCCCCCAGCTCGGTGTGCCGGAGGGGTGCTGGAGCGTCACGTAGCTCTTCAAGGGCTTCCCGGACGCGTCGACGACGCGCACGACGATGCGGCCCGTCGGCGGGAGCGTGAGGACCACCTCCGGGTCCGCGGCGTTCGCCACGATCTCGATCGGGTCCGAGCATGCATGGACGGTGCCGGTGTTGAGGTACGCCTCGTACCGTCCCTCACGGATGTACGGGATACGGTAGACGCCGTCCTGGCTCTCCATGTCCTCCGTGAACGCCTTCCGCTGGACGCCCACCCACTCCCCAGGACCTGCGGCGCCGGGCTCCGCCTTCTTCACGGGACTGCCGCGCGAGTCGAGGACGCGGATCCGGATCTCCCGGTCGCCGACCGCGACGGGGAGGGTGAGGGCCTCGGTCCCTTCGACGGCAACGGTGCCGCAGCCGACGCTCCAGTCCCCGACTTCGGCATGGACCGCGTAGCGTCCTTCCGGGACGGCGTCGAACGAGACCCGGCCCTCGCCGTCGGTCCGCGGGGGCTTGCGGCCGCCGACCGAGACGCTCCACGACGCATCGCCGCGGAGATTGAGCCGCGACAGCGAGACCTCCGCCCCCCGGTACGGCTTGCCGCCGCGCGTGAAGACGAGGGTCACGGGGATCTCGCGGGGAATGCGGATGTCGTGCGTCGCGGTCTTGCCCGCCTCCACCTCGACCAGATGCGGGTGGCCCGGCGCGTTCTTCACGAGCAGCGTGTGGCCGAGCTTCTTGAACGCGTCGCCGAAGATCGCCTTCGCGATCTCCTCTTCCATCGTGCCCTTCTTCTTCTCCTCCCGCTTCGGCGGCAGGGCGAGGATGTACTTGCCCGCCGCGAGGCCCTCGAACCGGAACGCGCCGAGCTTGTCCGTCTTCGCGGACACCTCGTCGAGCGGCTCCTCGGTGCTCACGCAGTACGCGGTGACGGTCGCGCCCTCGACGCCGTTGCCGTCGGGGTCGAGCACGCGGCCCTCGATCACCCCGGTGTCGCCCGCGCGGGCCACCGCAACCGCGAGAAGCAACAGGAGGGCCGCCCGCATGCAACCGAGGTTACCACTCCGCGGCGCGCCGGGGGCGACGTATCATGGCGCGGTTCGCGGAGTACGAGCCCCTTCGGCGTTCCGGGTCCCCGCCCGCGGACCTCCGCATCCGGGACGCGCTGCCGGCCGACGTCCCCGCGATGGCGGGGATCCGCGCCACGCGCGGCGACTGCACGGCCGAGCAGGCGCGGTCGGGCTTCGAGCGCCTCCTCGGACGAGTCGCGGCGGGAGAGGCGCTCGCGCTCGTCGCCGAGGCCCGGGGCGCCGTCCTCGGCTTCGGCTGCGCGGCGCGGTTCACGCCTCCCCCCGGAGCCCCCCTCCACTGCGCGCCCGCGGGGTGGTACCTCGCGGGAGTCGTCGTCGCCCCCGCGATGCGGCGGAGGGGGATCGCCGCGGCGCTCACCCGCGCGCGCCTCGACCGGCTCGCGCGGCCGGTCTACTACTTCGTGAACTCGACGAACCGCGCTTCGATCGACCTCCATGAGCCGTTCGGCTTCGAGGAGCTCACGCGCTCGTTCTGGCACCCCGACGCGACCTTCCAGGGCGGCGTCGGGATCCTCTTCGTCACTCCCCCGGCGGGACGTCGAGCTGTGTGATCACCTCGCGGATCCGCGCGAGGTCCTTCTCCGTCGCCACGACGACGATCGCGTTCCTCGGCTCGTAGGCCGCGATCCGCGGCGCCGCGACGAAGCGGCCCGCCATCATCGGGGGCTGGCGCGGGTCGGGCTTCGCCTCGCTGACGAAGAGCTCCTTGAGCGTCGCCGCGAGCGCGACCGCCGCCGCATGCCCAAGAACGATCGTCTGCGTGACGACGGGCTCGGGATCGACGTCCATCTCCTGGACGATCCGCGCCATCGCGACGACCGTCGGCGCGTAGTCCATGATGATGATGCGGCTCGCGCCCGGCACCTCGTGCACGCGGCCGATCCCCGCGGGCGTCACCATCGTCGAGAGCGCCGTGCGGAGCATCGTCAGGTTCTCGATGTGCCGGATCGGGATCGCGCAGCTGATGTAGAGGCCGTCGCGGTCCTCGTACCGCGCGAGGTCCTTGTAGTCCACGTAGACGGCCTTGTTCTTGACGAGGTTGTTCGTCGAGCGCGAGTCGATCGCGATGAGGATGTCGTACCCCTTCGGCCCGACCGGGATGAGCGTGATCTCGTGGAAGGCGAGGATCGAGCGGACGAGGTCGAGCTCCTTGCCCTTCGGCACCGCGTGGATCATCTCCACGCCCATCATCTGGCTCTTCTGAAGCCGCTGGCTGTTGGGGTCGTAGAGGATCGGTTTCCCGACGAGCAGCGCCGCGGCGTCGAGGAACGCCGAGACCTGCTGGTCCTTGCCGACCGTGATCGTCGTGAGCTCCGGGGCCTCCTGCGCCGACGAGCGCAGGCAGCCGAAGAGCGCGAGCGTCAGAACCGCCATCGAGAACCGCATCCGTGGTCTCCTTGGATCATGAGACGCCGGGGGCGGCCGCGCCCTTCCACAGGGCGAGGACCGCCGCCCAGTCGGCCGCCTCGGCGCAGGAAGGGAGGGGGCTCCCGCCTTCGCCGGGGCCAGGGCGGGCGAGCCGGGGGCCGCCGAACCGGACCGGGAACAGCCCCGCCGCCGCCGCGCCGAGGACGTCCTTCTCGTACGAGTCGCCCACGAACCAGACGTCTTTCGCGGGCAGGCCGAGGCGGTCGAGCGCCGCACGGAAGATCGCGGGGTCGGGCTTTCGCGCCCGGACGTCCGCGCTCGACACGACGAAGTCCACGGCGAGGCCGCGGCGGGGGAGCACTTCCATGTAGGCACGCCCGGAGAAGCGCGTGTTGCTCACGGCGCCGACGGGGATCCCCGCCGCGCGGAACGCCGCGAGCGCCTCGAGGGCGCCCGGCATCGGCTCCATCCGGACGCCCGCCTCCCAGACGAGGATCTCCGCCTCCGCCGCGAGCGGCGCCGGGAGCATCGTCTCGAGCCAGGCGAGAACGGTCCACGTGTCGGGGCGGTCCTCCTGCGCGGCCTCGAGATCGCGCGCGCCCGGGAGGAGCGCGTGAAACCTCGCGGCGAGAGCCTCGGCCGCCGCGCGCCAGTCCATCGGCTGCTCCTTGAAAAGCGTCTCCCCGATATCGACGAGGATCGCGCGGGGAGCGTACATCCCTATCGCCTGCCGGGGCACCGCGCGAGCGCCTGCCGCGCCGCGTCGCGCAGGCTCCCGTACGGGCTCCCGGCCGCGTCGGAGAGCGCCGCGGACGCCGCCGCCCACACCGTGGGCGGCTTCGTCTCGAGGGACCACCCGCGGGGATAGCGCCACGGCGTGAGCAGCGCGAGCGCGCAGATCGCGGTCGAGTAGACGCTGCCCCCGCTGTCGCCCCAGACGCACACCGGCGCCCACGAGCCGCCGGCGGGCGGCTCGCCCGGCTGCTGGTGCTTCACGATCGCGCCGAGCATCGCGTCGTTCCAGCGCGTCCAGTGCTTCCCGCCGACATGGAAGAGCGCGAGCGCGCCGTAGTACCAGTAGTACATGTCGACGGCCCCGGCCTCCGGATCCCACACCGGCAGCGTCTCGACGCACAGCTCGACGCCCTTCCGCATCTCCTCGACGCCCTTCGGGTCCTCGCCCATGAGGATCCGGCAGTGGAGGCCCGCGGCCGTCATCGACTGCGACCTCTCCGCGGGAAACCGGTCCTCGCGCCCCTCCGGACGCGAGGGCGCGCCGCCGGGGAGGCGGTAGCCGACCTGGCCGAAGGTCGGGTCGGTCATCTTCCGGACCCATTGGGCGGCACCCATGTAGCAGGCGGGGTCCACGGCGAAGCCGCCCTCGTCCGCGATGCGCAGGGCCGTCACCATGAAGGTCGTCACGTTCGTGTCGCTCTCCGCGCTCTTCGGCGTGTACCGCCACCCCTGCCCGCCCCGCGTGGCGACGCAGTGGTCGACCGCCCGGCGCGCCGCCTCCCGGAGCGCGTCGTCCCCGGTCATGCCGATCAGCTCGGCGAGCGCGTGGGTCGCGATGGCGTGCTCGAGCAGCGTGTGGGTGTGCCCGGCGCCTTCGCGGAAGAGCCCCTCGGGCGTCTGCCGCGAGAGGAGCCACGCGAACCCGTCGCGGACCTGCTTCGCGTGGGGCGCGGGGCCGCGATCCGTCTCGCCCGCGGCGAGGAACGCGAGCAGCGCGAGCCCGGTGACGCCGACGTCGTGGTTGTCCCGGTCGAAGCCGTCGCAAGCCCAGCGCCCGTCCTCCCGCTGCGCCGCGGCGAGCCAGCGGAGCGCCCTTTCCGCGGCGGCCCTCGCGGCCCGCATCGGCGGGTCCACCCGCGGACCGAAGCGCGCCTCGTAGATCCGCCGCGCGCCGATCGCGCCGATCGCGTGCGCGGCGGCCGCCCGGATGTCGGGCGGCTGCCCCGCGTCCGAGACGACGCGGGCGAGCGGCTCGAGCAGCGCTCCGCACGGAGCCTGGAGCGTCCGG
>WYBS01000161.1 GCA_011525755.1 Planctomycetaceae bacterium | reverse complement strand
GTGGTTGTCGAGCGTGCGCGTCTCCGCCACGCTCGCGACCCCCCAGAGCGCCTTGAGCATGTCCGCGCGCGGCACCGCCACGTCCGGCCGCGCGAGCAGGAACCGCAGGATGTCCGCCTCCGTCGGCGTCAGCCGCGCCCGGCGCGTCCCCCGCGACACCGTCAGCGCATCGAGATCCACGCGCACCTCCGCGCTCGCGCCGCGCAGCCGCGCCTCGACGCGCGCGAGAAGCTCCCGGAGCCCGAACGGCTTCGTCACGTAGTCGTCCGCGCCGAGCCGGAGCCCCTTCACCTTGTCCTCCTCCGCGCCGCGCGCCGTCAGCACGATCACCGGCGTCCCGTTCCCGTCCGCGCGCAGCCGCTTCAGCACGTCGAACCCGCTCTTCCGCGGGAGCATGAGGTCCAGCAGCACGAGGTCGAACCCGCCCGCGCGGGCCGCCCGCAAGCCCTCCTCGCCGTCCGGCGCGAGCACGACCTCGTACCCCTCGATCGCGAGGTTGTGGAGGAGCCCCTTCGCCATAGCGGGGTCGTCCTCGACGACGAGGATCCGCCTCATGACGCCTCCGCGGGGAGCACGAGCGAGACCGCCGCTCCCCCTCCCGCGCCCTCCCCGATCTCCACGCGGCCGCCGTGCGCCTCCATGCAGGAGACCGCGAGCGAGAGGCCGAGCCCCGCGCCGGGCCCGTCCGGCGAGAGCCGCACGAACGGCTCGAGCACGCGCGCGCGATCCGCCGCGGGGATCCCGGGACCGCGATCCCGCACCGTGAGCCGCACGGAGCCGTTCTCGGCCGCGCCCGACAGCTCCACGCGGCCGCCGCCGTACTTCCTCGCGTTGTCGAGCAGGTTCCCGAGCGCGCGCAGGAGCGCCTCCCGGTCGCCGCGCACGAAGGGCAGCTCCGGCACGGCCACGACGAGCGACGGCCCGAGGCGCGCGCGCCACCGCGCCTCCGCCTCGGCGAGCAAGGCCCGCGGGTCCACGCGCTCGAACGAGAGCCGGGGCCCGCGCGCGACGTGCAGGAGCCCCTCGACGAGCGCGTCGAGCCGCGCCGCCTCGTCGAGGATCGTGCCCACCCACTCCGGCGGCGCGCGGCCGTCGCGCAGCGACTCGCCGTAGAGCCGGATGTTCGCGAGCGGCGTCTTGAGCTCGTGCGTGATGTTCGCGACGAAGTCGCTCTTCGCGCGCGCGAGCCGCGCCGCGCGGCCGATCGCCACGTACGCGTACGCGGTGCCGAGGACGAGGATCCCCGCCGCGAGGCCGTAGAGCGCGTAGAGACGGCGCCGCTCCGATCCCGCGCGCAGCGACACCGCACGGGAGTCCACGGCGCCGCGGAGCACGACGCTCCCGAAGGGATCGGGGAGGGGCTCGGGGAGGGGGCCATGGCCGAGGTCAAGAAGCGCGACGCGGCGGAGCACGAGGTCCTCGCCGAAGAGGTGGACGAAGCCCCCCTCGACGGAGACGCCCTTCCGGGGCCGCAGCGCCGCGAGCCGCGCGCGCTCCTCGCGCCCGATGCCGGGCGCGACGCCCGCCTCCGCGAGCAGGTAAAGGCCGAGCGCGTCCGAGGGCCCGCCGAGCAGCGCCGACACGTCGTCCCTCCATGCTTCGTCGGGCGGAAGGCCGCGCAGCCGGAACGCCTCGAGCCGCGCGAGGTACGAGAGATCGCCGAGGGCGTCCTCCGCGACCGCCTCGTCGAGGAGCGCCGGGTCCTTCGTCGCCGTTCCCTTCCGCAGCAGCGCGAGGGCACGACCGGGACCCTTGGGCGCCCCCTCGAGGAGCGCGTCGATGGCGCCGTCGGGGAAGGGGATGGGCGCCGGGAAGGACGAGGCCGTCGCCGGAGGCCGCGGTCGCAGGAGGTTCCCCTCCGCGTCGTAGACCGCCGCGGGCGGCGCGGCCGCAAGCGCCCTCTCGAGGTCCGCGGCGAGGCGGCGGCCGCGTTCGCGGAGGTCGGCGCGGACGTCGCGCTCCTCGACGCGCGCGACGGAGGCCTCCGCCTCGCGGACGTGGGCGGCGGCGGCGTACGCGATGGCGAGGAGGCCGACGAGGAGGCAGAGGAGGAGCAGCAGCCGCGGGAGGCGCACCCTCGCGGGATTCTAGGCCGCGGGCGGTCCCGGCCTGCAACGAAACTGTACGGACCCTCCCCCGCGCCCCCTCCCGTCGCCAAAGAAAAGGGGGCGACCCCACAGGGCCGCCCCCCCCACCTCCACTGCCGGCCGCCTACTTCCCTTCCGTTCCCTCTTCCGGCGCCTCGGGCGCCGCTTCCACATCGGCCGTTCCCAGACTGCTCTTCACGAGGACCTGCCCCTCGCCCTTCACGATCCTCGGCGCTCCGTTGCCGATGATCGCGCCCCGGACGATCATGGTCCCGGTGAGGTCCACGGCGACGACGCGCTGCAGCGCGAGATCGAAGTGGACGTCGCCGGCGAGCGTGACCTTCGTGTAGAGGTTCTTGTCGCGCATCCCCTCGAGGGTCCAGTCGACGTAGAGCTTCGCGATCTTGGCGGCGCCCTTGCCGGCGATCTCCTCGAAGCGCACGCGCATCGTCGGGCGCGTCCCGCAGTTGAGGTAGGCCGCCAGCGCCCGCGAGAGCGCGCCCGCGTCGGCCTCCCACGTGTCGCCCGGCAGCACGGGATCCTCGGGGAAGATGTCGCGCCAGTCGATCTCCATGCCCGCGGTCCGGCGCACGATCGGCTCGATCGCGCCCTTGCCGGCGACCTTCAGCTCGCGCCGGTGGCCGCGCTCCTTCAGCTCGATCTTCTGGCCCTGGAGCGGGCTCTGGTGGACGTCGGGTCTTCCGTCGTCGGCGCCGCGCGCCTTCGTGTAGAGCTTCAGGTACGTGCGCTCGATCTCGAGGACGCCATGCGTCTCGGAGCGCTGCACGACGTCGATGAAGCGCTCGGTGCGCTCGACGGTCTCGGTATCCTCCGTCTCCTTCTGGCCCTGCCGGGTCTTCATCGTGAGCGTGTAGGAGACGGTGTTGGAGCCGGTGAGGCGCTGGCCGCGGCGGATCTGCGTCTCGAGGAGGATCCCCTTCGGCTTCTCGGGCGGGAGGGGCTTCTCGACCGCCACGTCCTGCGCGGTTGCGACCGAGAGGACGAGGGCGAGCGCAAGGAGGGGGCGCGACATCTCGACTTCCCCTATCGGCCTGAGACCCCCCGGCAATTGAGCGTCGTAACCTGTTGTTTCGGCTGGACTTGCGCACGCCCGGCAGCCGAGGCGGCGGCTTTTTCGACAGCGTAGCGAGCCTTCCTCTCGGGTAGCATCGGCCGGCGGATGAAAGATCGCGCCCTCTGCCCCCGCTGCGGACGCAAGTACGTCGTCCCCGAGGACGAGCTCCGGCGGCGCGGGGGGCTGCGGTTCCGGGGGACCTGCCGCGGCTGCGGGGCCGCGTTCCGCGTCTACTGGGACGGCACCGAGCTCCGCACGGAGGCGGACGCCGGCGAGGAGACGGAGACGCTCGGCGAGCGCGACGTCGTCCCCAAGGGGGCGAAGGTCGGGAAGTACGAGGTGGAGGAGGCGCTCGCGTCGGGGGGTTCCTCGACGGTCTACCGCACGTTCGATCCGGGCGCCAACCGCCAGGTCGCGCTGAAGGTGCTGCACCGGCCGGCGCACGGCGACGATGCGATGCGGTTCCGGCGCGAGGTCGAGGTGCAGGGCAACCTGAAGCACCCGAACCTGATGCCGATCTTCGACCACGGCACGATCGACGGGAAGCCCTACTACACGATGGAGCTCCTGCATCGGCCGATGACCCTCGAGACCATCGTCTCGCTCTACCGCTCGGGGCGCCTCCCGTCGAGCCTCCGGAAGCTGAACTCGATCCGGGCCCTCATCCACCAGGTCCTGATCCCGGTCTCGCGCGCGATCGGCTTCGCGAACAGGAACGGCGTGGTCCACCGCGACCTGAAGCCGAGCAACGTGATCCTCGACGCGACGACGCTGCGCGTCTATGTCATCGACTTCGGGATCTGCCACGTGTTCCGGACGCCGGGCAGCCGGCTGCTCCTCCGCGCGGGCGAGAGCCCGGAGGCGGGCGACGACCTGCCGCGCGCGATGGGCACCGCGCGCTGCATGCCGCCCGAGCAGGCGCGGGGCGAGGTCTCCCCGCAGGGCGACGTATGGGCGCTCGGCGCGCTCCTCCGGTATGTCGCGACCGGCGACTTCCCCGTCGCCCCCGCGCTCGACTTCGATCGCGTGAGCCTCGAGAAGCGGATCCGGAACATCGCCCGGATCGCCGCCTCGTGCCGCGAGGCCGGAGACGAGACCGAGGCGTCGTTCTACGAGTCGCGCCTCGAGGAGCTGCGCGCCGGCGAGAGCCGCACGATCAAGGACCTGCTCCGCGACGCGCAGCAGGCGATCTACGTGGCGCTGCCGGACGACCTCGACGGGGCGGTCAAGGCGATCATCGACCGCGCCATGGCGCCCGACCCCAGGGCGCGCTACGCCACCGCCGAGGATTTCGCCGCCGAGCTGCAGAGCTGGCTCGAGGGACGGCCCGTCCGCGCGTACGCCGCGCGACTCGGCCCTGCGCGGGCGACCCTCTACAAGGCGCGCCTCTTCGGGCTCCGCAACCGGAGCGCGGTCGCCGCCGCGGCCGTCGCGGCGGCGCTGGTCGCGATCGGCGCGGGCGCCTACCTCCTCCGGGCCGCGTCGCAGGAGGAGGGTGTCGTGCACGACCTCCTCGCGGAAGCCCGGGCATCGCCGGATCCGGCCGTGCAGGAGGCGCGGCTGACGAGGCTGCTTGCCCTGCGTCCGGGGCACAGGGAGGCGGAGGACCTGCTCGCGACGGTCCGCCGCTTCGCGCTGCTCCTCGCCGAGGTCGAGGATGCGAGAAGGCTCGGGGCCGAATACCGCGAGCTGCGCGACGAGCGCCGCCTCACCGACGACTGGGCGCGACGCGCGGAGGAGACGGCCGCCGTGCTCGAGCTGCGCACGATCCCCAACCTCGAGGCCCTGCCGGACGCGTTCCGGGGGCGGACCCTCGTCGACGAGGCCCGGGATCTCGCGCGCCGGCTGCGAGGCTTCCGTCTCGTCACGCTCCGGAACCTGCCCGACGACGTCGAGGTCCTGCTGGCGAGGGGAGCGGGCTCCTCCCGCGAGATCGACTGGGCCGGCGCGACGCTGCTCGGGCGGACGCCGCTCCCCGTCCGGGACCGCATCCTCGAGCCGGCCAGCTACGTGCTCCTCGTGCGCGGGAGCGGGCGCACCCTCTACCTCCCGTTCCGGGTCGAGCACCAGACGCCCGACCGCACGGAGCTCGCATGCCCGATCGACCCGAAGAAGATCCCCGAGGGGATGGTGTACGTGCCGGGCGTGGAGGGGATGGAGTACGGGGACCCGCGCTTCGCAGAGACGCCCGTGCGGATCGACCTCAAGCCCTTCTTCCTCGACGAGCACGAGGTGACGAACGAGGACTACGCCCTCTACGTGAAGGATATCGACCCGCCGCTCCGCCGCCGCGCGGTGCCGCGCCGCCTGCTTCCCGGCGGCGGCGAGCAGACGGCGCCGCTCTGGAGCGAGCTGCCCGACGGCACGTGGACGTTCCCCGAGGGCGCGGGCAGGCTGCCCGTCACCGGCATCTCGCTCCTCGATGCCGAGGCGTACGCCGACTGGGCCGGGAAGCGTCTTCCGTCGCCCGCCGAGTGGGAGCGCGCCGCGCGGGGCCTCGACCGCCGCGACTACGCGTTCGGGATGGATCTCGACCCGCAGGCGTGCAACGCCCACACCGGCACGATCGCCGAGGTCGGCAGCTTCCCGCGCGACCGCTCGCCGTTCGGCGCCCTCGACATGGCCGGCAACGTCGCCGAGCTGACCTCCGAAAGCGCGGGCTCTTTCGCGACGACGAAGGGGGGTTCGTTCGACCTCCCCCGCTACCGCGCGCTGGCGGTCGCGTCCGGCAGGGTGCGCGCGGACCTCCCGGCGAGGGACGTCGGGTTCCGCTGCGCGAGAAGCATCGAGTAGCGGCGATCCGGGGAGACCCCGGGTGCGGACCCCGATGCCGCGGCGGGCGACCGCAAGTCCTTGCGCTGCGTCGGCAACCCCCGTTACCGGATATCGGCCTTCACCGGGACGATCAGCTGGGGTACGTCCTTGTCGTCGGTCTCGATCACGACGCGGTCGGAGAGGACGCCCATGGGGAGGCTCTCCGGCAGCGACACGAGCACGCGCCACGTCGTGCCCGGCGCATGCTCGGGCACGGTCACGCGGACACGGCGGCCCTCCGTGCGCGCGTCGGTCACCCGGAACGAGCGGTTGGCGAGCGCGGTCAGGAGGATCTCCGCCTCCTTCTGCATCCCCTGGGGGACCGCGCCGAAGGAGATCTCGCGGGGGGACGCGTGGATCGGCGGGTACAGGAAGAGCTTCAGGGGCCACGCCACCTCGACGTCCGTGGGGTCGATCCGGAACCGCACCTGCCACTCCGCGGGCCGCATGGCGTCGGTCGGCGCGTCGCGGCGGAGCTTCAGCCGCACGACCTGCTCCCGCGCCGGCTCGGGGGTCCCGAGCGAGACCACGTCGAAGTAGCGCTCGTGCCCTTTCGCCTCCGCGATCCTGAACGGCGCGATCCCCTCGCGGGCGACGATCCTCACCTTGAACTCCGTCTGCTCGACCGGGTACGCCGCCGTCTCGACGGCGCGCGGCGGGTAGGGCGCGTAGTCGGGCAAGACGACGCCCGCGAAGCGGATGTCGAACACGCCGCCCTTGTGGTTCTGGGCGTCCGACCGGACCCGCACGGTGGCCTCGAACGGGCCGGCGACGCGCGGCGCGACGACCGCGCCGACGAGCTGGAACTCGCCGCCGGTCTTCACCACGGCGGGATCGCCGAGCTTCGGGAGCCGGACGACGGCGGGATCGCTCGGCGTCCACTCCTCGATCGTCACGTCCTCGCTCCCGAAGCTCGCGAGCGCGACCGCGAACGCCTTCTCCTCGCCGGGGACGAGCGTGCCGAGGGAGATGCCCGGGGGCCGCGCCGTGATGTTCCGCCCTTCGCGGGGCCGGTCCACGACCTCGCCGCCGAACGTGTACCGGAGGACCCAGCCCTCCACGTCAGGGCTCGTGATCACGACCGCGCCCTGGAACGGCCCGGGCTTCTCCGGGACGATCACGATGAGCCACGGGTAGCCCGTCCCCTCGCGGGGGACCGAGGTCGTCCCGCCGAGCCGCGCAACCACGCCCGGCGGCGCCGGCTCCTCGAGGCGCGCCTCGAGCTGCACCTGCTTCCCGGCGCGGTTCTTGACCTCGAGCTGGTACTGGTAGCGCCGCAGGGGCAGCGCCTCGGGCATCTCGAGGAAGGTCGCGCCGGGCTTCGTCGGGATCGTGACGACGAGGGGATCCCCCCCGCACGCGGCGAGCAGGAGGGCGAGAAGGATCACGCTCCGCATCGGGGCCATTCTAGAGCCCGTCGGCAGGGAAGGAGGGGGGCCGGGGGGGAGGGAGGGGCGCGGCCCGCGCCCGGCCTGCCCGCCCAGGCGCCACGGCGGGAACGCCCTACGTCCCCTTGACGACGACCAGCGTCAGGTCGTCGTCGAAGTTGTCCTTCGTCCAGTCGGTCACCGCGCGGACGAACTGCTGGACGATCTCCGCCGGCGCGCGCTCCTTCAACCCCGCGAGAAGCGTCTTCATCCGCTCGACGCCGAAGAGCTCCTTCGACGCGTTCATCGCCTCGGGAACGCCATCGGTGTAGAGCAGCAGGATGTCGCCCGGCTTGAGCGGCGCGGTCTCGTGGATCTCGTAGTCCGCCGAGGGGACGAGTCCGAGGCCGGGCCCCGTCTTCGAGAGCTCCTCGAACGACCCCGTCTGCCGCCGGAAGAGGATCACGGGGTTGTGGCCCGCGGAGGCGTAGCGGAAGCCCCCCGTCTTCGTGTCGATGACGCCGAAGAAGAGCGTCATGAACGAGCCCTCGGGCATGTCGCGGTCGAGGAAGAGGTTCACCTCCTTGAGGACCGCTCCGGGGTCGGCGATCTTGTAGGTGAACGCGCGGAGAAGCGCGCGGGCGGTCGCCATGAAGAGCGCGGCCCCGATCCCGTGGCCCGAGACGTCGCCGACGATCACGCCCATGCGGCGCTCGGGCATGGTCACATAGTCGTAGTAGTCGCCTCCCGTCTCGTCGCACGGCCGGTTGAAGCCGGCGATCTCGATCCTCGGCCGCTCCACCGTCTTCCGCGGGAGCATGCCCTGCTGGATCTCCTTCGCGACGTGCAGGTCGTGCTGGAGCCGCTGCTGCTGGATGTAGGCCTCGACGAGGCGCGCGTTGTGGATCGCGAGGCCGCACTGCGAGCCGAGCGCCTTGAAGAGCTCGAGGTCGGCCTGCGTGAAGCCCTTCGCGGAGGCGCGGCTGTCCACGTAGAGGACGCCGAGCCGCTCGTCCGCCGTCGTCAGCGGCACGCACATCACGCTCACGAGGCGCAGGTCGAGGATCGACTGGCCGAGCGCGATGTCGCCGCCCCCCGCCGCGTCCATGAGGGTCTCGGCCTTGCCCGTCTCGAAGACCTTCGCCGGGATCGAGTGGGAGTAGCGGATGCCCGCCGGCAGCGGGTTGCCCGCCTTGTCGCGCGCGACCTTGATCGCGAGCTTCTTCGTCGCCTCGTCCCGGAGCAGGAGAAGGCCGCGCTCGGCGTTGGTGATCGCGATCGCCTTGTCGACGATCGACTTCATCAGCGCGTCGAGGTCCGCCTTCCCGGTCACCTCCGCGATCGTGTCGAGGAGGATCGTGACGTTCCGCGCGTCCTTGGCCCGGTCCCCGGTGAGGAAGCCGGTCTGCGAGGCGGCCCAGTCCTGCCTCACGGGACGATCGCCTTGCTGACGACGAGCCGGGTGCCGGCCTTCGGATCCCAGGTGACCGTCATCTCGTCCATGTAGCTCTTGATCAGGAAGAGCCCGCGCCCGCGGGGCTCCTCGAGGTCGGGCATGCGGTGGGCCTTCCCGAGGGCAGCCTTGGCGAAGGCGTCTCCGCCCTTGCCGGGGTCGGTGACCTCGCAGCGGAACCGCTCCGAGGTCACGGTCATGGTCATGCCGATCTCGTCGTCGGGCCCCCGGGCCCCGTGTTCGATCGAGTTGTTGAGGATCTCGGTGGTCACGAGCGCGATCGACTCGGTCTCGTCCTCCGAGTACTTGGCGAGCGCGCAGAGGGCGCTGACGAAGTGCCGGATCGGACGGACGTACCGGAGGTTGGCTGCAAAGGAGAGCGAGATGGTCCCCTTGCCCTGGATCTGCGGACGGATCGGCATCCCTCGGGAGGGGGATGGTAGCGGCTCCGGGGAATCCGTTCAACCGCCGCGGGCGCGGAAAGGCACGGGGGGGTCCGGGGGCCGCACCAGGCCCGCCGGGACTCAGACGCCCTCCGGGGGGTGGAACCCGAGCCCCTTCAGGCGCTGGTAGCAGCCGCGCGCCCGGGCCAGATACCGCTCCGCTCGCGCCGGCTCCGCCCGGGAAAGGCCCCGGCCGAGCGCGAGGAGGAGGCGGGCGGGCCCGTCCCCCGAATCGGCCCGACTCGTATACGCCCGGGCCGCGCGGTGCGCGCGCTCGAAGGCCTCGCCGGTCCTCCCCGCGCGCGCCGCGAGCTCCGCGAGGATCCGCTCGGCCGCAGCTGCCGAGAGCGGGTCGCCCTCCTCGCGCGCGAACGCGAGCGCGTCCTCCGCCGCGCGCCGCGCCTCCACGAGCTCGCCCCCCCGGAGCGCCGCCTCCCCCATCGCCAGGTGCGCCGCGATCCGGGCCGCGTGGCCGGTCGTCTTGCGCGCCGCGGCGACCGCGCGAAGGGCGATCGCGCGGGCGCGCCTGAGGTCGCCCTCGAGCAGCGCGAGCCGGACCCGCACGGTGCGGCTCGCGACGCGGCGGGCGATCCGCTCCGCGCCGGGCTCCTCGCTCCGGTCGGCGCGGGCGAGCGCGGTCCGGGCGGCGCGCGCGCTCCCGGCGTCGGCGAGCGCCTCCCCGAGGTCGCGGAACGCCGCGTGGCGCTCGGGCAGCCGGACCCGCTCGAACTCCTCGGCCGCCGCGGCGAGCTCGCGGATCGCCGCGGTCGTGCGGCCGAGCGCGCGCAGCAGCCGGCCCATGCGATGGCGCGCGGACGCCACGCCGTCCGTGTAGCCCATCTCCTCGAACACGCGGCGGGCCCTGCGGCAGTGGCGGAGCGCCTGCTCGGGCCGCCGGAGCGCCCGCGTCACGTCCGCGAGATGGACGAGCGACACGGCGAGGCCGCGCCGGTCCCCGATCTCCGCATGGAGCTGCATGCCGCGCTCGATGAACGAGCGCGCCTCCTCGAGGTACCCGTTCGCGAGCGCGACGCGACCGAGCCCGTCGAGCGCCGCCGCCTGCCTCCGCCGATCGCCCATCGCCGCCGCCCTCGACTCGGCCTCCCGGAAGGCGTCCCACGCGGAGGAGTGGTTCGCGAGCAGGAGCTCGATCTGGCCCCGGAGATTCAGCGCCTGCACGGCCGCGCCCTCGTTCCCGCTCTCCTCGGCGAGGCGTGCGGCCTCGTCCCTGTTCTCGATCGCCGCGAGGAGGTGGCCGCGCTCGAGCGCGAGCGCCGCGAGCGCGTTGTCGACGAAGGCGAGCTTCCGCATGTCGCCGAGCTCCGCGAAGAGCTCGCGCGCGACGCCGAAGCAGTAGTGCGCCCGGTCGTACTCGCCTCGCGCCTGGTGGATCCGCCCGAGGCGGAGGTAGGCCCGGGGCAGACTCCCCGGGTCCTGCGGCAGCTCCACCGCGGATTCCACGTACCGGGTGAGCGACTCGTAGGCCTCGCCGTAGTCCCCCGAGGCCTCGCAGGCGAGGCCGTAGAGATAGTCGAACTGCGCCCGCTGCGTCGCCCCGACCTCCGGCCGGGCCACGAGCGGCTTCGCGTTGGCGAGGAGCCGCCGCGCCCGGTCGGCGAGCTGCAGGTTCATGAGGCGCGCGCAGCCGGCGAGCGTGAAGGGGAGCGCGCGTGCCGTCTCGCCGCCCGCGCGGAGGTGGTGCGCGATCGCGAGCGCGCGCCGCACGCGGCCCTCGCCCTTGTAGGTCCGGAGCATCGCCTCGGCGACCGCGAGGTGGAGGTGCCGGGGCCGCTCCGCGCCGTCCTCGGCGAGCAGCCGCTGCGCCGCGGTCGGCGCGATCGCGCTCCAGAACCGGTACCGGTCGCGCGCCGGATCGACGAGGTGGAGGATGCCCTGCGCCTCGAGCTCCTTGAGCGCGCGGTCGGTGCGTTCGGGATCGCCGACGGCCGATGCGACGACCGCCGCGTCGAACTCCTCGCCGATGACCGCGGCGTGCTCCGCCACCTCGCGCGCATCGCCGGGCAGCGCGGCAAGCCGCGCCCGGACGAGGGCTTCGAGACCCTCGGGCACGAGCTGGAGGAGCCGCTCCTCCGAGAAGTCCGGGGCGAGTCGCCACTCCCCGCGCTCCTGGACAACCGCCGCCTCGTCCTTGCGCAGCACCCGCAGGATCTCGGTCACGTGGAACGGGTTCCCGCGCGTCGCCCTCGCGAGCGCGCCGGCGAACCAGGGCGCCTCCTGCGCGAAGCCGTGGCCGGGGAACACCGCGTCGACGAGCCCCTCGACCTCCTCCCTCCCGAGCGCCTTCAGCCTCAGCTCCGGGAACTTCACGCCCCGGCGCGCCCACTCCGCCCGCACCTCCTTCATCGACTCCTTGCGGGCGCGCACCTCGCTCCGGTCCGCGTCCCCCACCGCCCCGACGACGAGGACGGGGAGCCGCTCCTCCCGTGCGCGTCCGGCGAGGTCGAGGATGGTCCGCACGGCGGCCTCGTCGGCGAGATGGAGGTCGTCGAGGAGGAGGACGAGCGGCCCCTTGCGCGCGGCCGTCCGCAAGAGCGCGTGCCAGCGGTGGAGCAGCGGCGCGTCCTCCCACGCGGCCTCGCCGAGCAGCAGGTCCGCGAAATAGCGCGCGCTCGGCGGGTCGTCCCCGAGGAGGTCGTTCACGGCCGCGCGCACGTTCTCCCGCGCGCCGATCAGCTCGCGCGCGAGGTCGTTCAGGATGCGCATGGGCCTCTGCCCGCTCGATTGCGCCCGGCTCTCGATCGTGCGGATGCCCTCGCGGGCGGCGAGACGCGCCACCTCGAGGAGGAGCCGCGACTTGCCGGACCCCGTCTCGCCGTGGAGGAACACGGCCCCGCCCTCGCCCGCGACCGCGGCGCGGAGGAGCGTGCGCAGCCGCGAGAGCTCCCTCCCGCGCCCGACGAGGGGAAGGACGAAGGACGGAGCGACCTCGACGCCGAAGGCCGGGACGCGGTAGCCCCTCTCGCCCGCGGGGCCGGTCACGGCAAGCCGGCTCTCCGGGACGCGATAGGCGCCCTCACGCTGCGCGACGAGGGAGAGGCGCTGGGCGATCTGCACCGTGCCGCCCGCCTCGATCGTGGTCCGCGACGTCGCGGAGGGCGTCAGGACCTCGAGGCCCTCGACCTGGGGGATCGTCCAGGAGACCTCGACGGGCCCCGGTCCCACGTCGCCCCGCACTTCCACCTCCGCCGTCCACGGCTGCGCCGCGCGGGGGCTCCGGGGGCGGAGGTAGGGCGTCGAGACGACGATCCCGGCGGGGCGCCCGGGCGGCGGGAGGGACCGCGGATCGACATGCCACGGGTGGTCGAGCGACCGCGCCACCTGCGCGAGGTGCGCGAGCAGCTCGAAGGCGTCGCGGGGGCGCTCGGAGGGGTCCTTCGCGACCGCGCTCGCCACGAGCGCCGCGAGCGCCGGGGGCACGTCGTCGAGCGGGCGCGGGACCGTCTCGAGCACGAGGCGGAGCTGCTCCCGGATGTCCGTCGCCGCGAGCGGGTTCTTCCCCGTGATCATCTCGTAAAGCACGAGGCCGAGCGCGTAGACGTCGGCGCGGCCGTCCGCGGGCTCGCCGCGGAGCTGCTCCGGCGCGACGTAGGCGAGCGTGCCCACGCCTCCCTCGCCCCCGCTCCCCGCGCGCGGCGCGTCCGCGGCCCCCGGAGCCCCCCCCTTCCACACGCGCGCGAGGCCGAAGTCGGAGATCTTCAGGCGGTCCTCGGGCGTCACGAGCAGGTTCTGGGGCTTCACGTCCCGGTGGACGACGCCGATGCCCCCGGCGAGCGGCTTCCGGTGGGCGTAGGCAAGTCCCGCGGCGCACTGCATCGCGAGGTCGAGCGCGCGGCGCACGCCGACGGGGCCCCGCGCGAGGATCGCGGCGAGGCTCTCCCCGCGCACGTACTCGAGGACGAGGTAGGGCTCCGGCGCCTCGATCAGCCACAGGGCCTCCACGACGTGCGGGTGCTCGCCGAGACCGATCCACGTGCGCGCCTCCTCGCGGAAGCGGTCGAGGACCGTCGCGTCGGCCGGCCGCTTCGGGGTCTTCAGCGCGTAGCGGCGCCCGGTGTGGGCATCGGTGACGCCGTAGACCACACCCATCCCCCCCGCGAAGACCTCGTCCACGCGGAAGCGGTCAAAGAGCCTCTCCCCACGGGAGAAGACGTTTTCTCCGGCTGCGATCCGCCGGAGGATACAACCCACCCGTGCCTCCCCCCAAGAACCGGGTGGTCCTCGGGCTCAACGCATACAGTCACGACGCGGCCGCGGCACTCCTCGTCGACGGGCATCTCGTCTTCGCGGCGGAGGAGGAGCGGTACGACCGGAGGAAGCACAGCGCGGCCTTCCCCCGGCAGGCGATCGCGGCCGCGCTCGCCCACGCGGGCCTCGCGCCCGGGGACGTCGACCGGGTCGCCTTCTGCTGGCGGCGGGACATGGCGCGCGTCCGGAAGGCGATCTACGTGCTCCGCCGCCTGCCCCGGTCGCTCCCCTTCCTGCGGGAGCGGCCGGAGGGGCTCCCGCCGCGGCTCTCGTACCTCCGGAGCGTCCGCGGGCTCCCGGGGGATCTCGCCGCGGCCGGGGTGACGGCGCCCGTCGACTGCGTGGAGCACCATGTCGCGCACGCGGTCCAGGCGTGGAAGTTCGGGCCCTCCGACGAGGCGGCGGTCGTGACCGCCGACGGCATGGGCGAGTGGACCGCCACCGCGACCTGGCGCGCCGGCGCCTCGGGGCTCTCCCGCGTGGCCGAGCGGTGCTACCCGCAGAGCCTCGGGAAGGTCTACGCGGCGGTGACGCAGCATCTCGGGTTCCGCCCGGACGCGGACGAGGGGAAGACGATGGGGCTCGCGCCGTACGGCCGCCCGCGGCTGGTCGCCGAGTTCCGTAAATTAGTACGGTACGATCCGGAGCGTCTCTACGCGATCGACCTCGACGCGTTCGCCTACCCGCTCGGGCGCACCGAGATGGGAGGCGCGCCGTTCGCGCGGCGCTTCGGCCCCGCACGGCGGGGGGACGCGCCGATCGAGCCCGCGCACGAGGACCTCGCGTTCGCCGCGCAGGCCGTGCTCGAGGAGGTTCTCGTCGAGGTCGCGAAGGGACTCCTGCCCTCGCCGGGGCTCCGGCGAGAGGGCCGGGGGCCCGCCTGCCTCGGTCTCGCGGGCGGTCTCTTCCTCAACTGCGCGGTCAACGGGCGGATCGCGCGCGAGGCGGGGTTCGACCCGGTGTTCGTCTTCCCGGCCGCGGGCGACGCGGGCGCGGCCGCCGGCGCCGCCGCGCTCGTCGGAGGAATGAAGCGGACGGAGATCACGCACGCCTTCCTCGGCGACGCGTTCGACGCGAACGCGATCGGCGGGGCCCTCGAGGGCCGCGGCGCGCGCACGGTGGCGGACCCGGCGGCGGCCGCCGCGGAGGCGCTCGCCCGCGGGAAGGTCGTCGGATGGTTCCAGGGGCGGATGGAGTTCGGCCCCCGCGCGCTCGGCGCCCGCTCGATCCTTGCCGACCCGCGCGACCCCCTGATCAAGGACCGCCTCAACCGGGAGGTGAAGTTCCGCGAGGGATTCCGCCCCTTCGCGCCCTCCGTGCTCGCGGAGGAGGCCCATGCGTGGTTCCTCTCCCCTCGCCCCTCTCCCTTCATGCTCCTGACGTTTCCCGTCCGGCCGGAGCGCCGCGCGGAGGTCCCTGGCATCGTCCATGTGGACGGCAGCGCACGGGTCCAGACGGTCGGCCGCGAGCCCGAGATCGCCTCCTTCCGCAGGCTGATCGAGGCGTTCGCCGCGCGCACGGGCGTGCCGCTCGTCCTCAACACCTCGTTCAACGTCCGCGGCGAGCCGATCGTGCGCACGCCCGCGGAGGCGGTCGCCTGTTTCGACCGCTCGGGGATCGACGTGCTCGTGATCGGCAACCGCATGCTCGGAAAAACCGGCCCGCGCGAGTAGACTCCCGCACGCGATGACGTACGAGCAGGGCGTCGTCCTCCTCGTGCTCGCCGGGGCGCTTTACCTCTTCGCGACCGAGCGGGTCCCGCTCGGCATCACCGGGCTCGCCGTCATCGTCGTCCTCGGCCTCTCAGGCGTCATCCCCGCCGCCCTCGCGCTGCGCTCCTTCTCGAACCCGGCCTTCATCCTCGTCGGCTCGCTCTACGTCGTATCGGCGAGCCTCATCCGCACGGGAGTGGTCGGGGTCGTCGAGCGGCTCTTCCTGCGTCGCGCCGCGACCGGCGCCTCCCTCCTCCTCTGGGCCACGGCCGGCACCGCCGCGGTCTCGAGCCTCGTCAACAACACCTCGGTCGTCGTGCTCATGATGCCGGTGCTGATGGCCGCCGCGCGCCGCCACGGGACCACGCCGAGCCGATACCTCATGCCCGTATGCTTCGCCGCGACCTGCGGCGGGATGATGACCCTCATCGGGACGTCGACGAACGTGCTCGTCGCGGGCCTCGCCGCCCCGCAGTTCGAGATCGCGTTCCTCGACTTCCTCCCGGTCGGCGCGGGCATGACGGCGATCGGGCTCCTCTACCTCTGGTTCGTGGCGCCGCGGCTCCTTCCTTCGCGCCCGACGGTGTCGGCCGTGACGGGGGGACGGACGGTCGAGTACGTGACGGAGCTGCGCGTGCGCCCCGGGGGCGCCGCCGCCGGCCTCTCTCCCGCGGAGCTCGCCACCCGCGTGCACGAGAAGGTCCGGATCCTGCAGCTCGTGCGCGGCGAGGAGGTGCTCGACCCCGTGCCGGCGAAGCTGGAGGCGGGGGACACGCTGATCCTCCGCGGGCCCCCCGAGGCGATCGTCACGATGCAGCGGGACTACCGCCTGGCGCCCCTCGAAGGGAGTCCGGAGGGGCCCCGGGGAACCACCTTCGCGGAGGTCGTGATCACGCCCGCGTCGGAGCTCCTCGGCCGCACGCTCGCCCAGGTGGGCCTCCGCCGCGTGTTCGGGGTCACGGCGCTCGCGCTCCAGCGGCGCGGATCCCACCTGCGGCGCGGGATCGTGCGGATGCCGCTGCAGGTCGGCGACACGATCCTCGTCGAGGGCGCACCGGAGAGCGTCGAGCGGCTGCAGGGCCAGCCGGGCTTCCTGCTGCTGACCGGCATCGAGGAGGAGGCCACGCTGCGCGGCCGGGCGCCCGTCGCGGTAACGATCCTCGGCGCCTTCGTCGCGCTGGCCGCCTTCGAGATCGCGAACGTGACGCTCCTCGCACTCGCCGCGGCGGCGGCTTGCCTCCTGACCGGCTGCATCCGTGTCCGCCGCGCGGTTCGCGAGGTGGACTGGAACGTCCTCGGCCTGCTCGCGGGCGCGGTCTGCCTCGGCACGGCGCTCGAGCGGAGCGGGCTCGCGACGCGGTTCGTCGATCTCGTATTCGCGCCGCTCCGCGGGCTCGGCCCCGCGTGGCTGCTCGCCGCCACCTACTTCGTGACGATGGTCTTCACGGAGTTCCTCTCGAACTCCGCGGCGGCGGCGCTCATGGTCCCGGTCGCGTTCGCCACGGCGACGCAGGCGGGGGTCTCCGCGAAGCCCTTCGTGTTCGCAGTCGCGTACGCGGCGTCCGCCGGGTTCGCGACGCCGATCGGGTACCAGACGCACGCGTTCATCCTCGGGCCGGGCGGCTACCGCTTTTCGGACTTCCTGCGCGTGGGCCTGCCGCTCGATCTGCTCCTCGCGGTCTTCGCGACGCTCGCGATCCCCGTCTTCTTCCCGTTCTGATCAGGGGCGTCCGCTCCCCTCCGGACGGGCAGCGAAGGCGGTGAGGAGGCTCGGGTATGCGTCGCAGGGGGTCCAGCAGCCCGGGCACCTGTCCTTGACGACGTCCTCGCGCGCGGCGCGCGCCTCGGCGCCCCCGAGCACGCGGCCGAGGTCGAAACCATGGTCACGGAGGGACCCCAGCGGGCGATCGTAGATCGAGCAGGGATAGACGACCCCTTTCGAGTCGACGAAGACCGACGCGCGCAGCGCCGAGCACGGCACCGGGGAGCGTCCGGTCGCGAGGTAGCGCCCGACGCGCTTCTGGTACGCGCGCTCGAGGAGCGAGACCGGGCCGAAGCCCCTCCGCCGGTACCGCTCGACCGCGACGAGCGCCTCGGCCGGAGCGCGCATCCCGCTCCCGAGGTTCCGGTAGTAGTGGCCGCTCTCCATCCCGAGGTTGAAGTGGAAGTCCCTCGCGGTGATCCCCGGCACGGC
>WYBS01000160.1 GCA_011525755.1 Planctomycetaceae bacterium | reverse complement strand
CGGCGCGACGGCGCCCAGGGCCTACTCGTCGCCGAAGTCCGGGCGCGGCTCGCGGCGTTTCCAGCCGTTCTCGCGCCGCTTGGGCGGCGGCCCCGCCCGCAGGCGCACGTCGAGGACGCCGGAGATCGCCTTGAGCGCCGCGATCAGCTCGGGCACGGGCTCGACGAGAATCGCCGCGTCCGCGCGCATGCCCACCCGGAGCCCCGGCGCGGGCCGGAGCGTGAGCCGGACCGGCTTCGTCCCCTTGAACCGCCCGAAGGTCTCCCGCACCTCCTGGAGGGGCGCCTCCGGCCCGAGATCGACCTCCACGAGCCCGGAGAGCTCGCGGGGGGCGTCCGCGGGCCGGTAGACGTCGTGGACGCGGACGGAGACCTCCTCGCGCGAGGCGTCCACGTCCGCTGCGAAGAGGAGGACCTCGTTCTCCTTCAGCAGATCGCGGTAGCGCTGGAACGAGTCCGCGAACATGACGGCCGGGACGGCCCCCTCGAAGTCCTCGATCCGGAAGCGCGCCATCCGGCGCCCCTCGTTCTTCCCGGACTTGATCACGCGCTCCTCGAGGCCGACGACGATCCCGCCGAGGACGACCGTCGCCCCCTCGCCGCACTCCCGCACCCTCTTCGTCGTGTACGGGGCGAACGCGCGCACGAGCTTCTCGTGCGCGGCGAGGGGATGGCTCGTCCAGTAGCGGCCGGTGGTGTCCCGTTCGTGACGCAGGAGCTCCGATTCGCTCCACGGCGCGGCCGGAGGCAGGGGGGGTGCGGGGGCCGGGCCCCCGCCCGCGGCCGCAAGGAGCGACATCTGCCCCATGCGGCGGTCCGCCTGCTCCTCGGCCGCCGCGCGCAGGACGGAGTCGAGCGCCTGGACGAGCTGGGCGCGATGGCCGCCGAGGTCGTCGCACGCGCCCGCCTTGACGAGCGCCTCGAGCGTGAGCTTGTTCGCGACGCCGTGGTCCACCCGCGACGCGAAGTCGAGCAGCGACGCGAAGGGTTTGCCGTCTTCGCGCGCGCGGACGACCGCGTGGGCGGCAGGGATGCCGACGCCCTTGACCGACGTGAGCCCGAACCGGATCGCGTCCTCCTCGACGGTGAAATCGACGCCGCTCCGGTTCACGTCCGGCTTCCGGACGGCGATCCCCATCCGCCGGCACTCCTCGAGCGCCTCCGTGACCTTGTCCATGTTGCCCGCGTCCACGGTGAGCAGAGCGGCCATGAACTCCCTCGGATGGTTCGCCTTCAGGTAGGCCGTCTGGTAGGTGAGGACGGCGTACGCCGTCGCGTGGCTCTTGTTGAAGCCGTACCGCGCGAACGTCGCCATCTTGTCCCAGATGCCCTCCGCGGTCGGGCGCGGCACCCCGTTCGCCGCGCAGCCGTCGAGGAAGGGGACCCGGTACTTCTCCATCTCCTCGGGCTTCTTCTTGCCCATCGCCTTGCGGAGACTGTCGGCCTGCGTCAGCGTGAGGCCCGCCACCTTGTGGGCGATGAGCATCACCTGCTCCTGGTAGACGATGACCCCGTAGGTGTTCCGGAGGATGGGTTCGAGCGCCGGGTGGTCGTAGGTGACGCGCTCGGTGCCGTTCTTCCGGTTGCAGTAGATCTCGTGCATCCCGGCGTCGAGCGTGCCGGGCCGGAAGAGCGCGATGAGGACGATCACCTCCTCGAAGTTCGTGGGCTTGAGCCGCATCAGGAGGTCCCGCATCCCCCCCGATTCCAGCTGGAACACGCCGAAGCTCTCGCCCCTCGCGAGCAGCTCGTAGGTCCTTCCGTCGTCGAACCGCTCGAACTCCGCGGAGCGGAAGGCGGGAGGCTCGATGCCGCTCGCGCGCAGGAGCTTCAGCGCGTGGTCGATGAGCGTGAGCGTCTTCAGGCCGAGGAAGTCCATCTTGAGCAGGCCGAGCTGCTCCACGGTCTCCCAGCTGAACTGGGTCGAGACGTCCTCGCCGCTCTTGTAGAGCGGGAGGATCTCGGTGAGCGGCGCGTCCGCGATGACGATGCCCGCCGCGTGGGTTCCCGCGTTCCGGTGGCACCCCTCGAGGCGCAGCGCGTAGTCGAGGAGCTTCCCCTCCGCCGACTCCTTGTCTTGGGAGAGCTTCCGGAGCTCGGGATCCTGCTCCAGCGCGCCCTCGAGCGTGACGCCCGGCCCTGCGGGGACCATCTTGGCGATCCGGTCCACCTCGGGCAGCGGCACGCCGAGCACGCGGCCGACGTCGCGGATCGCGGCGCGCGCGGCGAGCCGGCCGAAGGTGATGATCTGGGACACGCGCTCCTTGCCGCCGTATTTCTCCTGGACGTACTGGATCACCTCCTCGCGCCGGTCGCGGCAGAAGTCGATGTCGATATCCGGCATCGAGATGCGCTCCTCGTTGAGGAAGCGCTCGAAGAGCAGGTCGTACCGGAGCGGGTCCACGTCCGTGATGCCGAGGCAGTAGGCGACGAGCGAGCCCGCCGCGCTGCCGCGGCCGGGGCCCACGGCGACGCCCTTCTCGCGCGCGTGCCGGATCAGGTCCCAGACGATCAGGAAGTACGCGAGAAACCCCGTCCGGCCGATGACGCCCAGCTCGTGCTCGAGCCGCTTCCGCGCCTCGGCCGGCGAGACGGCGCCGTACCGGCGAAGGAGCCCCTCCTCGCAGAGCTTCCGGAGGAACTCGGTCGCGTCCCCGCCGTCGGGGACGTCGAACCGCGGCAGGCGCGACTTGCCGAAGGGGATCGTGACGTCGCACTTCGCCGCGATCTCGAGGGTGCTCGCGACCGCCTGCGGAAGGTCCTTGAAGAGCGCCTCCATCTCGGCGGGGCTCTTGAAGTAGAGCTCCTTGCTCTCCATCCGCATCCGGCCCTCGTCCTCGAGGGTCTTCCCCGTGTTGATGCAGACGAGAAGCTCCTGGACGTCCGCGTCCTCGCGCCGCTCGTAGTGGTAGTCGTTGGTCCCGGCGATCGGCCGGCCGAGCCAGCGCGCCATCTCGACGCACCCCTCGAGGCACTTCGCCTCCTCGCCGATCCCGTGCCGCTGGACCTCGAGGTAGTAGTCCTCGCCGAAGACGTCCCGGTAGAACGACGCGGTCTCCCGCGCGCGCGCGGTGTCGCCCTGGCGCAGCCAGTGGCTCACCTCGCTCGAGAGGCAGCCGGAGAGGACGACGAGCCCCTCGGAGTGGCGCGCGAGCAGCTCCCGGTCGATGCGCGGGACGTAGTAGAAGCCCTCGAGATAACCGGCGCTCGAGAGCTTGATCAGGTTCCTCCAGCCCGCGTCGTTCTTCGCGAGGAGCGTCAGGTGCCAGCCGGCGACCGGGTTCCTCTCCCGGTCGTGACGGCTCCTCGGCGCGACATAGGCCTCGAATCCGAGGATCGGCTTCACCCCCTCCTTCCGGCACGCGTTGTAGAACTCGATCGCGCCGAAGAGGTTGCCGTGATCGGTGAGCGCGAGCGCTCCCGCCCCCTGCTCCTTGGCCATCTTGACCAGGTTTTTGACCCGGCAGGCCCCGTCGAGGAGGCTAAAGGTCGAATGGCCGTGGAGGTGTACGAACCCGCTCACGCGCGGCAGTGTAGCCGAGGGGGGCCGCACGCCCGCCCGCCGTCGCCAAGGCCGCGGCGGGGATGCCGGGGGGGGACCGGGGGGATGCGGGCGCCCGCTCCTTTTCGGATCCCCTACTCGTCAAGGATTCGGCGGGCAGGTCGGCGTGGCAGGCCCGTCCTCGCACGGGACCGGGGCCATGTTGGCCTGATGACGGAGGAGGCGGCAGAATAGGGCGATGCGCGTTCCCCTGCTGCCTTGCTTTCTCCTCCTCGCTGCGTGCGCGACGACCTCGGACCGGAAGAAGGACGGAGGGGCGTCCGCCGCCGCCCTTTCCTCCCCGACGAAGCCGCGGGGGGAGAAGGAGGGGATCTTCGTCGACCGCGAGACGGAGGGCTACGGCGACACGCGGCCCGTGCCCAAGGCGACGGACGAGGAGATCGCGGAGTTCAACCGCATCTGGGAGCTCTTCCGGAGGGACGACGGCGCGTGGCCGCGCGAGCGCGACCGCTTCAAGCGTCGCGGCGACGCGGCCGGCTATCTCCTCGCGGGTCACCTCATCCGCTTCTACATGCAGGCGAACATGGCGCGCGAGACGTCGGCGAAAGCGCTCGTGCGCGCGAAGGACGAGATCGTCGCGGTGGGGGGCGCCTGCGCGCCGGCGCTCATCGACCTGATGGTGCTCGACCGGATCCCGATCGCCGACGGACGGCACTTCATCCCCGACGACCTCACGCGGCAGGATGCGCTCGACATGCTCGAGCGCATGGGCCCGCAGGCCGTCCCGGACCTCCTGAAGGCGCTCGCGCGGAAGGATCTCGGTCCCAAGGGGCGCCGCTTCCTCGCGCTCGCGCTCGGCGGCACGAAGGATCCGCGCGGCTACGATCCGCTCGTCGCCCTGCTCGGGAGCGATCCCTCGTGGCAGGTGCGCGCCGACGCCGCGACCGCGCTCGGCAAGCTCGGCGATCCCCGCGCGATCGGCCCGCTGACCGAAGCCGTGCGGAAGGATGCGGACAGCGCGGTCGTGAAGCGCGCGGGCAAGGTGCGCGACGACCTCATGAGGGCGAGGAGAGAGGCGCCGTGAGCGACTTCAAGATCGCACGCCGCGCGCCCGTGTGCGCGGTCAGCGGAAAGCCGTTCGAGGCGGGAGACGTGATCGTGTCCGTGATCCACGAGGAGCCGCAGGGCTTCGTGCGGCGCGACGTGCGCGAGGAGAATCTCGCGGCGATCCCGGGCGAACCGTTCTGCATCTTCCGCACGAAGCAGCCGCCGCCTCCGCCGGCCGCGAAGCGGATCGACTACGAGCTCGCGCAGGAGTTCCTCGATCGCATGGTGCGCGAGGCCGATCCGGCGAGGGAAGGCGTCCTCTACGTGCTCACGCTCCTGCTCGCGCGGAAGCGGCGCGTGAGGATCCTCGAGACGAAGCGCCTGCCCGAGGGCGACCTGCTCGTGGTCTCGATCCCGCGCGCCGAGGAGGACGAGATCGTCCACGTGCGCGCGCCGCACCTCACGCCCGAGGAGGAGACGGCGTTGCAGCGCGAGATCGCGCGCCTCTTCAACTTCGACGTGGGGGAGGCCCAGGAATCCGCCTCGTCCCCTCCCCCTGACCCCCTCCCTTCCTGATCCGGCGGTGGGAAGCGATCCCAGATTCGGGCCCCCGAGTGGGGTGACTTCCCGAACCCCCTCCGCGTCGTCGTAACCCTCATCCCCAAAGGCACTTGGAAAAAACGGGAAAGCGGTTGCATGCGTGGGGCAGGGTGGTATTCTGTGGGCGGTTGTGGGAGAAAGTGTAGTTGGGTGTGTGCGATAGGTCGGGCTCTTGGCGCAGCTTTTCACAGGCTCCTTTCCTCGGGCGTTGGACGGAAAGAACCGTCTCCTCATCCCGGCGGAGCTTCGTGATGCCCTCTCTCCCGAGGATCGGCAGGGTCTTTTCCTCATCCCCGGGCAGAAGTGCGTGCTCCTCTGGCCCCGCTCCTATCTCGACGCATACACGGACCGGCAGGGCGCCGACCCGTTCGGCAACCTCGCCTTCAACCGCGCTTTCTACTCGCAGATGCTCTTTCGCTCGTTCGACAGGACCGGGCGCATCGTCCTGCCCGGCGAGGTCGCGGAGCGGTTCAAGACGCGCGAGGTGACGATCGTGGGGGCGGGCCGGTATCTGGAGCTGTGGAGCCCGGACGACCTCAAGGCGAACGTCACTCCGCTCGACTTCGCCTGAGCCGTGATGCATCAGCCGGTGCTTCGCGCGGAAGTCCTCGACTTCCTCGCCGGGCGGGACGTGCGGCTCTTCCTCGATGCCACCGTGGGGCTCGGGGGGCACTCGCGCGCGGTTCTCGAAACACACCCGGAGGCAAGGGTCGTCGGGATCGACAGGGACATGGAGATGGTGAAGGTCGCGAAGGAGAGGTTGAAGGAGTTCGGCGCGCGGGCCGTCGTCGTGCACGCGCCGTTCTCCTCGCTCGGCCGCGTCCTCGACGACCTCGGCGCGGCGGCGCCCGACGCGATCCTCATGGATCTCGGCGTCTCGAGCCCGCAGATCGACACGGAGGATCGCGGCTTCAGCTTCCGCTTCGACGCGCCCCTCGACATGAGGATGGACCGGAGCGGCGGCGAGACCGCGGCGGACCTCGTGAACCGCCTCCCCGAGAAGGAGCTCGCCGACCTGATCTTCGGGCTCGGCGACGAGCGCCACTCGCGCCGGATCGCCTCGGCCATCGTCGCGGAGCGCCGCAAGGAGCCGATCCGCACGACGGGGCGCCTCGCGGACATCGTCCGCAAGGCCGTCCGCGGCCGCGGCCGGATCGACGCAGCGACGCGCACGTTCCAGGCGCTCCGGATGGCGGTCAACCGCGAGATCGACGAGCTCCGGGCCGGCCTCGACGCCGCCGCGGGACGCCTCGCGGAAGGCGGCCGCCTGCTCGTGATCTCGTTCCACAGCGGCGAGGACCGCGTCGTGAAGGGCTTCCTCCGCTCCGACGCGCGCCTGCTCGTGCTCACGAAGAAGGTCGTGAAGCCCACGGAGGCCGAAGCACGCGCGAATCCGCGCGCCCGGTCCGCGCACCTCAGGGTCGCGGAGAGGAGGAAGGCCGTTGCGTGACGTCCTGCTCTGGGGAAGCGCCATCCTCTTCCTGCTGGCGGCGCTCTTCACGGTGACCGTGCGCCGCGAGGTCTACGACGAGGCGAGGAGGATCGGCGTTCTCGAGAAGCGCCTCCGCGAGGAGCGGCGGCGGAACGAGAACGCCGCGATCGCGCGCGAGCGGCTCGCGTCGCCGGGCGCCCTCCTCGAGCGGGCGCGCGCGATGGGGCTCCTCGAGGCGGAGGGGGCGGGGGGGCCGGGGACGCGATGACCGGGACGGGCGAGTTCCGCGCTCGGCGGCTCTTCCTCGGGCTGCTCCTTGCCCTCGGGCTTCTCGTCGGGCGGGCGGGCTACATCCAGCTCGTGCGCGGCCAGGAGTACGCGCGCCGCGCGACGAAGCAGCACTTCCTCGAGGTCGAGATCCCGGCGGCCCGCGGCCGGCTCATCGACCGGCAGGGGCGCCCTCTCGCCGTCTCGTACCACGCCCGCACGGTCGCCGCGGACCCGCAGGAGATCGAGGACGCGGGCGAGTTCGCGACGAGGGTCGCCTTCCTCCTCGGGGAGCCCGAGGCGGCGGAGGGGTTCGCGACGCTGCTCAGGGCGAAGAAGAAGGAGGGGAAGCGGTTCGTCTACCTGCGTCGCCGCATCGACCGGGACGCCGCGGCGCGGGTGGAATCGGCGGGGATCCCGGGGGTCATCGTCCGCGAGGAGCCCCGGCGCGAGTACCCGCACGGACGCGCCGGCGCCGCGGTCTTCGGCGTCGTCGGGGCGGACGCGGACGGCCGGGTGTCAGGCCTCACGGGCCTCGAGCGCGTCTTCGACACGCGCCTGCGCGGCACGGACGGCGTCTCCTTCGTCCTGCGTTCCGGCCGCCACGAATCGCTCCACCTCTACCCGGAGCGCGACCGCGACGCGGTGCCCGGGAAGGACCTCGCGCTGACGATCGACATCACGCTCCAGGAGATCGTGGAGAAGGCGCTGGACGGCCTCGACCAGCGCCACCGCCCGCGCGCGGCGTGCGCCATCGTCCTCGACCCCTTCACCGGCGAGGTGCTCGCGCTCGGCAACCGCCCGGGATTCCACCCGGGAGATTTCCCCGGGATCGATCCGGCGTGTCTCCGGCTCCACGCCGTGCAGGACGCGTTCGAGCCGGGCTCGACGGTGAAGCCGCTGATCGTCGCCCGCGCGGTCTCGCGCGGCGCGGTCCGCCCGGGGCAGCTCTTCGACTGCGGCCCCGGCGTCAAGTACTTCGGCGGAAGGCGCCTCGAGGACGTGAAGCCCAACAACACGATCGACCTCGAGCACGTGCTCATCAAGTCGAGCAACATCGGCATGGCGCAGGTCGGGCAGGCCCTCGGGTGCGACGAGGCCTACTCGCTGCTCAAGGCCCTCGGCTTCGGCAGGAAGACCGGGATCGAGGCGACCGGCGAGCAAACGGGCAAGGTCACGGAGCGCAGGAAGTGGCACCCCGACTACACGCTCGTCTCGGTGAGCATGGGCCACGAGCTCCTCGTGACCCCGATCCAGCTCGCGGCCGCGCACTGCGCGCTCCTGAACGGCGGCCGCCTCGTCCGCCCGACCTTCGTCCGGGGGACCGCCCCCGCGGAAGCCCCCGGGGATCTCCCCCTCGACCCGGCCGCGCTCGCGTTCGTGCGCCGCGCGATGGAGGAGGTCGTCGAGGAGGGCACCGGGAGGCGCGCCCTCGTGAGCGGCTTCCGCATCGGCGGCAAGACCGGGACGGCGGAGAAGTACCCCGAGGGGTCCCGCCGCTACGTTTCGTCCTTCGTCGGATTCGCTCCCGCCCACGACCCGCGGCTCCTCGTGCTCGTCCTTGCCGACGAGCCGCAGCCCGTGGACGGGATCAAGCCCTATGGCGGCATCTGCGCCGCCCCCGTCGCAGGGGAGATCCTTCGCCGCGCGATCCCCCTGCTTGATCAGATCCTCGCGCCCTCCGAGCCCGGGGTCCGGCACAAACTTGGCACTGTTACTGAAGGAAAGGTGCGTGTTGCGGCGGTCCATAGGTCTAGCGTGTGGGCCGGGGAGGGGGACTCCCCGGTCTCAAGCCGGAACCCGGACTCGGGGGGCGCGAAATCCAGTCGGAGCGGTGGGGGATGATCGTGGGCACGGTCACGGTGCGAAGGACGGAATGGACGCTCGGCCGCCTGGCGAGCGAGGCGGGGTACGCCCTCGCCGGCGATCCCGCCGTCCGCATCAGTGGCGTCACGGAGGACTCGCGGCTGTGCCGCGGGGGCGACCTCTTCGTGGCGCTGGCGGGGACCCGTGACGACGGGCTCCGCTATGCGAGGGATGCCGTCGGGCGCGGCGCGGCCGCGGTGGCGGCGGAGCGGGACCCGGCGGCGGGCGTCCCGTGGGTCCGCGTGGAGGACGCCCGCGCCTCCGCAGGGAGGCTCGCGGACCTTTTCTACGGCGACCCTTCGCGCGAGCTCCAGCTCGTCGGCGTCACCGGCACGAACGGCAAGACGACGACCGCGCACCTGATCGCGCAGCTCGTGCCCGGCCAGGCGGGGTTCATCGGGACGACCGGCGTCCGCTACCCGGGGCGGGAGCTCCCCTCGGCGAACACGACCCCATCGGCCACCGAGATGCGCCGGCTCCTGCGCGCCATGGTCGATGCCGGGTGCGTCGCGTGCGCCACGGAGGTCTCCTCCCACGCGCTCGTCCAGCGGCGGGTCGACGGCCTTCGCTTCCGCGCGGCCGTCTACACGAATCTCACGGGCGACCACCTCGACTACCACGGCACGATGCGGGAGTACGCGGCGGCGAAGCAGCGCCTCTTCGACCTCCTCGAGCCGGATGCGACCGCGGTGCTGAACGGGCGCGACCCGGCGTGCAGGAACGTCCGCACGCGCGCGCACGTCGTGCGCTTCGCGCCCACGGGAGTCGTCGTCGAGCCCCGGCGCACCCGGTTCCGGTGGCGGGGCCGGGACGTCTGGACGCCGCTCATCGGCAGGCACAACGCGGAGAACGCGGCCGCGGCGCTCGAGGCCGCGTGCGCGATCGGCGCCGAGCCCCGCGAGGCCATCGAGGCGCTCAAGGGCGTGCTGCCCGCCCGCGGGCGGCTCGAGGCGGTCCAGCAGGAGCCCTTCCTCGTCCTCGTCGACTACGCGCACACCGACGACGCGCTCGCGAAGGCGCTCCGCACCGTGCGCGAGGTGACCCGGGGAGCGGTCCACCTCGTCTTCGGCTGCGGCGGCGACCGCGACCGGACGAAGCGGCCGCGGATGGGCGCGGTCGCGGCCAAGGGCGCGGACCACGTCGTGATCACGAACGACAACCCCCGCTCCGAGGATCCGGGGCGGATCGCGCAGGAGATCCTCGACGGCCTCCGGAAGAGCGCGCGCGTGAGCGTGCAGCTCGACCGGCGCGCGGCGATCCGCGAGGCGATCGCGGCGGCCGGGCCGGGGGACGCCGTGCTCATCGCGGGGAAGGGCCACGAGACGGGGCAGATCGTCGGCTCCGAGGTCCATCCCTTCGACGACGTCCTGGTGGCGCGGGAGGAGCTGGCGGTCCTCCGGACGCTCCACCATGGGTAGCAGGAAGCCCTAAACCGTGGATAGGAATTGACATAGGACCACCAGATCTAGTATCTGGTTGTTGGAGGCGGCGTGATGGAGCAGGTATCCGTCCACCAGGTCGCCACGTGGACAGGCGGGCAGTACGAGGGGCCGGAGCTGCCGGTCCGGGGCGTCTCGATCGACTCCCGGAAGGCGGGTCCCGGGCATCTTTTCGTGGCGCTCCGAGGAAGCCGCGTGGACGGCCATGACTACCTGGGCGAGGCCTTCGCGTCGGGCGCCACCGTGGCGCTCGTCGACCGGCCCGAGGTCGCGCGCTCCCACCGCGCCATGGGGAGGGCCGTCGTGCTCGTCCCCGACGCGCGCAAGGGGCTCGGCGACCTCGCGTCGGGCTACCGCGGGAGCCTCGACCTGACCGTCGTCGGCATCACGGGGAGCTGCGGCAAGACGACGACCAAGGAGATGCTCGCGCTCCTGCTCGGCAGCCGGGCGGTCGCGTCGCCCCAGTCCTTCAACAACGACCTCGGCGTCCCGCTGACGCTCCTCTCCGCAGGGCGGAACCACTCCTTCTGCATCTGCGAGATGGGGACGAACGGCCCGGGCGAGATCGCGGCGCTCGCGCGCATCGCGCGCCCGCAGGTCGGCGTCGTCCTGAACGTCGGGACCTCGCACCTCGAGCGGCTCGGCGACGTGGACGGCGTGGCGCGGGAGAAGCGGGCGCTCGTGGAGGCGCTGCCCTCCGACGGATGCGCCGTGATCAACTGGGACGACGAGCGGACGCGGACGATGATCGAAGCCGCCCCGTGCCCCGTCCTCTCCTTCGGCACGTGGCCGAACGCCGACGTGTTCGCGGACGACATCCGCACCAGCGGCTACTCGCTCGCCTTCCGGTTCCTCCACCGGAAGCGGGTGACGATGCGCCTCATCGGCGTCCACAACGTCCACAACGCGCTCGCCGCGGCGACGGCCGCGCTCCGCCTCGGGCAGCACCCGTGGGACATCTGCGAGCGGCTGAAGCAGTACCGCCCCGCGCCCGGCCGGATGGCGATCGAGGAGATCGGCCGCATCCGCCTCATCAACGACGCCTACAACGCGAACCCGCGCTCGATGGCCGCGGCGCTCTCCGAGATGAGCTACCGCGGCGGCGGCCGCCGGATCGCGGTGCTCGGCGACATGCTCGAGCTCGGCGAGGAGTCGCGGACGCTCCACGCCGACATCGGGCGGCGCGCCGCGCGGGCGCGGATCGACGTGCTGTGGGCCATCGGCCCTCTCTCCGAGGCGATCGCGCGCGCGGCGCGCGACGCGGGCCTCCGGAACGTCCACTGGTCGCCCTCCGTCGCCGAGGCGGTCGAGAAGCCGCCCATCCGCGTGAAGTCGCGCGACGTCGTCCTCTTCAAGGCCTCCCGGGCGATGGCGCTCGAGCGCGTCTACGACGCGGTCAAGGGGGGGATCGAGCAGCGGCGCCGGCCCGCGCTCGCCCCGAGCGGCGACTGAAGGCCCCATGCTCCACTGGGTCTTCGTCCCGCTCGCCTCGTGGTTCCAGGGGTTCAACCTCTTCCGCTACATCACGTTCCGCGCCGCCTTCGCGGCGATCCTCGCCTTCCTCGTCGTCGTGGTGTGCGGCCCGGGCGTCCTCGGCTGGCTGCGCCAGCGGCGGATGCAGGGGTGCACGGACCACGACTCGGCGGCGCTCGGGACCATGCGGGCGGGAAAGCAGTCCGTGCCGACGATGGGGGGGCTCGTCCTCCTCCTCGCCGTCGCGGTCGCGACGCTCCTGCTCGCCCGGCTCGACAACGTCTACGTCGTCACGACGCTCTTCGCGTTCCTCGCGTTCGGCGCGCTCGGCGCCGTCGACGACTGGAAGAAGATCGTGCGGGACGGCCGCAAGGGCCTCACCGAGAGGAAGAAGCTCCTCGGCCAGGTCGCGATCGCCGCGGCAGCCCTCCTCGTGCTCTACGTCCACGCCGGGGGCCCGCTCGTGCGGGGGCCGGAGGTGGAGCCCAGCCCGTACCTGCCGAGCGCCGCCGTGGCGGCGCTCGAGGGGGGCTCCGGGGGCACGATCGGGGCCACCGACGTCTCGAACCCTCTGGCCGACCACCGGACCGACCTCCAGGTGCCTTTCGCGAAGCACTTCTGCGTCGACCTGGGCCTCCTCTTCCTCGTGTTCGGGGCGCTCGTCATCGTCGGCTCCAGCAACGCGGTCAACCTGACGGACGGTCTCGACGGCCTCGCCGCGGGGTGCGTCGCGGCCGCGGGAATCACGTTCGCCGTGGTCTCGTATCTGGTCGGCCGCGCGGATACGGCCGACTACCTCTATGTGTTCCACATCCCGGGCGCGGGCGAGCTGACCGTCTTCCTCGGCGCGCTCGTCGGCGCCTGCCTCGGGTTCCTCTGGTTCAACGCCTTCCCCGCGACCGTCTTCATGGGGGACACCGGGTCTCTCGCGCTCGGGGGGGGGCTCGGGCTCGTCGCGGTCGCGACCCGCCACGAACTCACGCTGCTCGTCGCCGGAGGCGTTTTCGTCGTCGAGGCGGTCTCGGTGATCCTCCAGCGCCGCTACTTCCGCATGACGGGCGGCAGCCGGCTCTTCCTCTGCGCGCCGCTCCACCACCACTACCAGTTCCAGGGCCACCACGAGGTGAAGGTCACCGTGCGGTTCTGGATCGTCTCGATCCTGCTCGCGCTCTTCGCCCTCGCGCTGCTGAAGCTCCGATGAAGGCCGCCCTCGACATCTTCCGTCCCCGCGCCCCCGAGGCGGACGCGCTCGGGGCGTTCGTCGCGGCGCTCGTCCTCACGGGCATCGGGCTCCTCTGCGTCTACTCCTTCGGGGGCGACCAGGTCGTGCGGCAGGCGGTCTGGGCCGCGCTCGCCGTCGCCGCCGCGACCGCCGTCTCGAGGATCCCGCTCCCGGTCCTTCGGAGCGCCGCGGCCCCCGCGCTCGCCGTCGCCGGGGCGCTCCTCGCCCTCGCGCTGCTCGTCGCCCCGACGATCGCGGGCACGAAGCGCTGGCTCGTGATCCCGTCGGTCGGCGTCTTCCAGCCGTCGGAGATCGCGAAGATCGCGGTCGTCCTGTTCCTCTCCTCGCGGCTCGCGGACGCGAGGCCGAGGGACCCGCTGCTCCCGCGGGTCTGGCATGTGGTGCCCGTCTGCGTGCTCGTGCTCCTCGCCCCCGACCTCGGCACCACGGTCTTCCTCGCCGCGGTCATCACCGCGCTCCTCCTCGTCGCGGGCGCGCGCGTGGGGAGGCTCCTCGTCGCCGGCGTCGCCGCGGCCGTCCTCCTCCTCGTCGTCGCGTCCCAGGTGCCCTACATGCGGAAGCGGCTCGACTTCTTCGAGGGCGAGCTCAATTACCAGCAGGTCCAGGCGCTCATCGCCTTCGGCAGCGGCGGCCTCATGGGGAACGGCCTCGGCGCCGGCCGCCAGAAGCTCGACTACCTCCCGGCGGGCCACACCGACTTCGTCCTGCCGAACCTCGGGGAGGAGCTCGGGTTCCTCGGCGTCGCGCTCGTCGGGCTCCTCTTCGGCCTCCTCTGCGTCTACGGCGTGCGCGTCGCGATCGCCGCCGCGAGGAGGCGCGAGATGTTCGGCTTCTACCTCGCCTGCGGCGCGACCTTTCTCGTCGTCTTCCAGGCGGTCGTGAACATGGCCGTCGCGACCGCGGCCGCCCCGACGAAGGGGATCTCGCTCCCCTTCCTGTCGCAGGGCGGCAGCAACCTGCTCGCGGCGCTCCTCGCCACGGGCCTCATCGTCAACGTCGGCCGCTCGCTGGAGGCACGCCGGTGAACCGGAGAGGCATGAGCGTCGCGGGACCGCGGGGTCCCGGCGCGCTTCCGCGGTCCCGCGGCGGACCGGTTCCGCCCCCGGACCCCCTCGTCATCCTCCTGGAGGCACACCCTTGATCGCACCGCTCAGGCGCCCCGTGGTCGTCTTCGCCGGCGGAGGGACCGGCGGGCATATCTACCCCGGCCTCGCCGTCGCGCGGGCGCTCCACGGCCACGAGCCCGTCTTCCTGATCCCCCCCGATCGCGGCGACGCCGAGCGGATCGCGGGCGAGTTCCCCGTCGCGATGCTCCGGGCGCCGCGCCCGGACCGCTCGCGGCTCCTCTACCCGGTGCGCCTCGCGGCCGCCGTCGCGCGCGCCCGCCGGATCCTCGCCGGCCTGAACGCCTCCGCGGTCGTCGGTCTCGGCGGCTACGCCTCGGTGCCCGCGGCGCTCGCGGGGCGGACGCTCGGCCTCCCGCTCTACCTGGTGCAGTGCGACGCGGTCGCGGGGCGCGCCACGCGCCTCCTCGCGCGGTTCGCGCAGGGCGCGGGCCTCGGCTCCGAGCGCGCGCGTGACGCGCTGCCCGCGCGGCTCTCCTGCCGCGTCACCGGGACGCCGCTGCGCCGCGAGATGCGGGCGCGCGCCGAGCGCGGCGAGTTCGGCCTCGACCCCTCCCTCCCGACCCTCCTCATCCTCGGCGGCAGCCAGGGCGCCGAGGGGCTCAACACGCGCGTCGTCGAGGGGCTCGCCGCCGGCCGGAACGACGGCTTCCAGGTGCTCCATTGCGCGGGCGCGCGGGATCTCGGGCGCGTGCGCGCGGCGTACGAGGCGCTCCGCGTGCGCGGCCGCGTCGTGGACTTCCTGCCCGAGATCGGCCGCGCGTACGCGATCGCGGACCTCGTGCTCGCCCGCGCGGGCGCGTCGACCGTCGCCGAGTGCGCGGCGCGCGCGCTGCCCGCGGTCTTCGTGCCCTACCCGTTCCACCGCGACCGGCAGCAGACGTGGAACGCGCTCGACGCCGTGCGCGCGGGCGCGGCGCGGATCGTGGAGGAGGCGGACCTCTCGCCCGAGGCGTTCCGCGCGACCGTTCTCGGCATCCTCCTCGACCCCCTCGAGCGGAGCGCGATGTCGCTCGCGTCCGCGCGGGTGGCGCGGCCCGACGCCGCGCGCGACATGGCCGCGCACCTGATCGAGACGTTCGGGCCCGCGCTCGGCGAGGCCCGCTGGCATGCGGAGCTCGGCGGATGATCGCACGCGAATTCCTCGACTTCTCGCAGCCGCTCCGGCTGCACCTGCTCGGCGCGGGCGGCAGCGGCATGACGCCTCTCGCGCGGCTCCTCCATGCGCGCGGGCACCGCGTCTCGGGTGCCGACGCACGCGAGAGCAAGAACGTGTCGCTCCTCCGCGGCCTCGGCATCCCGATCTCGACCGGCGACGCGGCGGAAGCGCTGCCCAAGGGGATCGAGGGGGTCATCCACACCGCGGCGATCCCCGAGACCGCGGCGCCGCTCGTCGAGGCGCGCCGCCGCGAGCTTCCGATCCTCAAGTACGCGCGCGCCGTGGGGCTCCTGTCGCGCCAGCTCGAGACCTACGCGGTCGCCGGGACGCATGGCAAGACGACGACGACCGCGATGCTCGCGTTCGTGCTGCGCGAGGCGGGGCTCTCGCCCTGCTGCCTCGTGGGCGGCCACGTGCCGCAGCTGGAAGAGGGGGGGGGCGGGGGGACCGGACGGCTCGTCGTCGAGGCGTGCGAGTACGACCGGAGCTTCCTCCACTACGCGCCGAACGGCGCGATCGTGACCAACGTCGAGGCGGACCACCTCGACTACTTCAAGGACATCGTCGAGATCCGGGCCGCGTTCCAGGCCTTCGCCGCGCAGGTCTCCGGCTTCCTCGTCCTCCACGAGTCGCTCAAGGACGTCGTCGGCCGCGCGAGCGGCGTGCGCGCCCGCGTGCTCACGTTCGGGCCCTCGGCGGACGCGGACCTCCGCGTCACGCCCGTGCCTCCGGCGTCGTTCGTCGCCGGCGGCCGCGAGTTCAAGCTCAAGGTCCCGGGGTTCCACAACGCGCTCAACGCGGCCGCGGTCCTGCTCGCGACGCGGGAGATCGGCATCCCGCGCGAGGTGGCGGCGCGCGCCCTGGAGCGGTTCGAGGGGGTCAAGCGGAGGCTCCAGGTCGTCGGGGCGCCGGGCGGCGTCTCCGTGATCGACGACTACGCGCACCACCCGACCGAGGTGGCCGCCGGCCTCAGCGCGCTGCGCGACCAGTACACGCCGCGCCGTCTCTGGGTCGTCTTCCAGCCGCACCAGTACTCGCGGCTCAAGCGGTTCCTGCCGGAGTTCGCGGACGCGCTCGCGCGCGCGGACCGGATCGTCATCCCCGAGGTCTTCGCCGCGCGCGACGCGGACGACGACCGCAAGGCGGTCACGCCGGACGACCTCGTGAACGAGGTGCGGCGGCGCGGCGGCGATGCGGTCCACATCAAGGACTTCACGGGGATCGTCGACTTCGTGCGCACGCAGGCGCGGCCGGGCGACGTCGTGGTCACCATGGGGGCGGGGGACGTCGGCGATGTTGCCGGCCGGCTGGCACAGGCGCTTTGAGCACCGCGCCTCGGAGGAGAGGCCGCTCGCGCCGCTCACGACCTTCCGGATCGGCGGGCCGGCGCAGATCTTCGTCGAGCCGCAGGACGTCGATGAGCTCGCGGAGGCGATGGCGAACCTCAAGAAGGGCGGGATCCCCTGGCGGATCCTCGGCGGCGGCAGCAACCTGCTCGTCGCGGACAAGGGCGTGCGCGGCGCGGTCGTCTCGCTCGCGCGGCTCTCCGCCGTCCGCAAGCGCGACCGGATGCTCGAGGTCGACGCCGGCGCGCGGCTGATCGAGGTCGTGCGGATCGCCGCGAGCGCGGGACTCGAGGGCTTCGAGAACCTCGCCGGGATCCCGGGGCGCGTCGGCGGGGCCGTCTTCGGCAACGCCGGGAGCCGCTACGGCGCGATCGGCGACCTCGTCGTGGCGCTCGACCTGATGGAGCCCGACGGCACGCTCCTGCGCGTCGTGCCCCCCGCCGGGTTCTTCCGCTATCGCGGCTCGGAGGTCGGCGACCGGATCGTCGTGCGCGCGCTGCTCGCCGGCAGCGAGGCCGACCCGAAGCTCCTGCGCGCGAAGGTGCGCGATCTCGTCCGCGAGCGCAGGGCGTCGCAGCCCGGCTGGGTCGGGAACGCGGGATGCATCTTCAAGAACCCGCCCGGCCATGCCGCGGGCCGGCTCATCGACGCCGCGGGCTGCAAGGGGCTCCGCGTCGGCGGCGTCTTCGTGTCGCAGCGCCACGCGAACTTCGTCGAGAACGACGGGAAAGGCACCTCGTCCGACGTGCTGAGGCTCGTGGACAGGGTGCGCGACCGCGTGCGGAAGGCCCACGGCGTGGAGCTCGAGATGGAGGTGCGCCGGTGGGAGTGACCGGGAAGGGCGACGCCCTGGGCGCCGCGGCGAAGGCATTGCTCTCCTCGCGGCTCCTCTGGGTCGCGCTCGCCTGCGGTCTCCTCTGGGTCGGCGCGCGCCGCGCGCAGGCGAGCCTCGCGAAGGACCCGCGCTTTCTCGCCGTGCCGGCGGGCCTCGACGTGCGCGGCCCCTCGTGGGGGGGCGACGAGGTCCTCCGCCCCGTCCGCGAGCGCCTGAAGCGCCTCGGGCCCTTGAACCTCTTCGACCGCCGCTTCGAGGCGAAGGTGCGTGCCGCGCTCGCGGAGGTGCCCGGGGTCGCGTGCGTCCACGACGTGCGCCGCCACTGGCCGAACCGCTACGGGGTCTCGTTCCGCCTCTACCGCCCGGTGGCCGTCGTCGTCGCCGGCACTCGCGAGATCCCGGTCACGGGCAAGGGCGTGGCGCTCCCGTACGAGCCCTACGCCCGCGCGAGCGAGGGGCTGTTCCGGATCACCGGCGTGCCCGAGGCGCCGCCGCCCCTCGGCAAGCCGTGGCGCTCCGAGGCGCTCGCCGACGGCCTCGCCACGCTCCGGCAGCTCGGCGGCAATCTCGACCGGATCCACCCGCTCCTCCTCGGCACGATCGACGTCTCCCGCGCGCGCGACCCGAAGAAGGGCGTCGTGCTCCAGGGCGAGGCGGACGTCACGGTGCTCTGGGGCCGCCCCCGTGCCCCGGTCGGCGAGAACCCGGTCGAGAAGAAGCTCTCACTGCTCGAGATCGCGGCGGCGAACGTGCGCGCGGTGCAGGGCCAGGCCGTCGACGTGCGGTTCGACACGATCTATCTGCGACAATCGTCGCCCTGATGATCCCCCTGCGCGAGGCCCTCTCGGGACTCCTGCTCCTCGCGCTCCTCTGCGGCGCGCTGTTCCTCCTCCCCGAGGCGCCCGGCCCGGGGCCGCTCGCGCTCGTGACGGGCCTCGCGGCGCTCCACGGCGCGCTCCTCTCGCCCCTCGTCGCGCGGGGACCCGTGGCGTTCGGCCTCCTGACGCCGCTTCTCGCGCTGCCGGCGCTTGCCGCAGCCTCGTACGGACACCCCTCTGCGGCGCTTTGGGGCTCGATCCTGCTCGCGGCGCTCGCGGCCTCGTCGGGATGCGCGGCGCGCGCGCTCGGCGCTTCGCGCGCGGGCCTCTACGCGCCGACCATCGCGCTCCTCTTCGCGGCGCCGTACGCGCTCCGCTACCTCGTGCTCGAGTTCGGCGACACATCCTCGGCGGACGCGTGGCTCTCGGCCTCCCCGTGGGCCGCGGCGAAGCGGATCGCCGCGGGCGCGATGCCGCCCGCTGCCGCCGTGCTCGCGCTCCTCGCGTGGCCGGTCTATGCGATCGCGCGGAGGGGGCGTTGAGGGCGCTCCTCCTGCTCGTCCTCGCGTCCGCCGCGGCGGCGGAGGTCGACGCGCCGCTCGGCCGGTTCGCGCGTCCGGGAGTCCCCGTCCTCCTCAGGAGCGACCGGCCGGTCGTCGTGGACCTCGACGGCTGGACGTTCCGCGTCGAGGGGACGGCGCCGGTCTTCCCGCCGACGGTGCCCTGCATCGTCCGCGTGGACGGCGACGAGGCCCTGCGCCTCTCCGGGGCCACCGACCCCCTCACGGGCGTGATCGGCGACATCCCGCCCGGGCTCTCGGGCGCCGTGCCGATCGGCCCGGCGGCGCTTGCAGGCGGCTCCTGGCGCGCGCTGGACCTCTTCGACAGGATTCTCGCGACCGTTCCCGTCCGCGGCGACGAGCCGTGGTTCCGGGAGGTCGCGCAGTGGGTGCTCGCGGGAGGATCCTTCGCCGCGGAGGACGCGCGCCGACTCTTCCCCGACGGCACGGGCCTCGGCGCCGCCGCCGATCGCCTCGAGGACCTGCCGCCGCCGCGGATCCCCGCGCCGGGGAACGTGCGGCCGGACGTCTACGCGCTCGTGCAGGAGACGGCACGGCGATCGCCCCCGCTCCGCGCGGCCCGCTGGATCGTCCTCGGCGCGGCGCTCGCGTGCGCACTCCAGATCCTGCTCTCGATGCGGGGACGGATGCGGGCGGCGACGCTCGCGCTCGGACTTCTCGCGGTCGCGCTCCTCGGCGCGGGCACGGGACTGCTCCGCACCCGCGCGGACTACACCCCCCTCGCGCGCGGAAGGATCGAGGTCTCGTGGTCCTCGGGCGGCGTCGAGCGGCTCCGGACCTACCTCGTCTACCGCGAGGCGGGCCCCGGGGCCGCGGCGCCCCACATGCCGGACGCGCTCCCGGTGCTCTTCGGCAGCAACCGGACCCCGTGGTGGAGGGGCCCCGGGGAGGAGGTATCCGTGGGAGAGGGGATGATCCGGATCTTTCTCGTCGAGGAGGTCCGGAAGGCCCCCGAACCCCCCCCTCTTCCCTCCGGGGAGCCGCCCGATGGCTTCTGGGTGCGCGAGCGGCCCCTCCGGGGCGGGATCCGCGCCGGCTCCACCCCGGTCTCCCCGCCCGACGCCGGCCCCGATGGCTCCCTCATCCTCGCGGTCCGGACCCTCGTCCAAGATTGACACCCGCCCCGGGTGCCCTTACGTTCTTGGGCTTCCCATGAGGACCACGCCCATCCCCAAGCCCGGCGAGATCGCGAACCGCTGGTATCTCGTCGATGCCTCGCAGGAGGTGCTCGGGCGCGCCGCCACGCGGATCGCCCGGATCCTCCAGGGCAAGGACCGTCCCACCTACACGCCGCACGTCTGGACCGGCAGCTTCGTCGTCGTCATCAACGCGGAGAAGATCCAGGCGACGGGCAAGAAGGACGACGACAAGGTGTACGACTGGTACTCGGGATATCACGGCGGCCACAAGCACCGGACGCTTTCGGAGATGCGCGAGCGGAGTCCCGACGAGATCCTGCGGCGCGCGGTGCGGAGGATGCTGCCGAAGTCGAGGCTCGGCCGGCGGATGCTCTCCGCGCTGAAGATCTACGCGGGGGCGGAGCACCCGCACGGCGCGCAGAACCCCGAGCCGGTGACCTTCGCGAGGAGCGCCCGATGAGCGTGCAATACATCTGGGGCACGGGCCGGCGGAAGACGTCGGTCGCCCGCGTCCGCGTCAAGCCCGGGGCCGGCGAGTTCAAGGTGAACGGCCGCGCCTTCGACGAGTTCTTCCAGACCGACGCGGTACGCGTGGTCGCGAAGGGCCCGCTCAAGGCGACGGGCGCCGCGGACCGCTTCGACGTCTTCGCGAACGTGACCGGCGGCGGCCCCGTGGGCCAGGCCGGCGCGGTGCGCCTCGGCGTCGCGCGCGCACTCCTCAAGGCCGACGCGACGCTCGAGCCCGCGCTGCGCGAGGGCGGCTTCCTCACCCGCGATGCGCGGATGAAGGAGCGCAAGAAGTACGGCCAGCGCGGCGCCCGCCGGCGCTTCCAGTTCAGCAAGCGCTAGCGTCCCGAAGATCCCGGATCGGAAGGGGCCCGGCCCGGCGATGCGCCCGATGCCTCGGCGTCGCGGCACATCCTCGATGCCCACGGCGGCGCTATATTGGCGCCCGTGCCCTTCCTCGTGTGGGATTCGCCGCAGGGCAGGAACGTGCGGGAGCTGGACCGCGCGCTCGTCGTGATCGGCCGCGACGCGGGTTCGGACCTCGTCCTCGACGACCCGACCGTGTCGCGCCGCCACGCGCTCGTGCAGGTCGAGGGATCGACGGTCCGGGTCACCGACCTGCGCACGACGGCGGGCACGCGCATCAACGGCGCGCGGCTCGCGCCGGATCTGCCGTGCACGCTCGAGCCCGGCGACTTCCTCCAGATGGGCAAGGTGATCCTCTCCTTCCACGCGGCGCCCCCTCCCCCCGCGCCCCCCTCCCGTCCCGCGCCGCGGCGGGCGCCCGCGCCGCGGCGGGCGTTCCCGTGGAAGCCCGCGCTCGCCGGGCTCGCGTTCGTCGCGGTCGCCGCCGTCGCGACGCTCCTCGCGTTGCCGGACGGTCCGCCGCCGCCCGCGGAGACCCCGCCGATCCTCCCGCCCGAGCCTCCGCCGCGGCCCGCGCGCGAGGAGGCCGCGGCGCCCGGGCCGGAGCCGGAGGCCGCGCCGCCCGAGCCGGCACCGCCCGCGGGGCCCGCGCGCGCCGCTGCCGGCGAGCTCCCGCCGGGGGATGTCGCGCGCGACCTTCCGGACCTGATCGAGGTGGACGGCAAGACGCATCTCGCGGTACGCGTGCAGGCGCTCGGGGACCAGGTCGAGGCGATCGGCGCGGACGGGCGGCTCTACGGGATCCCCGCCAGGCGCGTGACGAGGATCGAGGACCGCGCGGATCTCGCGCGGCGCGTCGCGGTCGCGCGGCGGCGGCTCGCGCCGGGCGACGTCGCGGGCCGGGTGGAGCTCGCCGAGTGGTGCCTCGACCGGCTGCTTCCGGAGGAGGCGCGCGTGCTCGTCCGCGAGGCGCTCTCGCTCGACCCCGAGGATGCGGCCGCGCGCGCGCTCGACGCGCGCCAGCGGGAGCGGGAGTGAGGATCGTCCTCACGCGGGATCCGGAACGCGCGGGCGCGCTCGCGGAGAGGCTCCGGGCGGCGGGGCACGAGGTCTCGTGCGTGCCGCTCACGGCGGTCGAGGACGGCGCGCCGTTCCCGGACCCGTCCGGGTACGACGGCGTGCTCTTCACCAGCGTGAACGCGGTCGCGCGCGCGCCGGCGAAGGCGCGGTGGCCGCGCGTGGGCGCGGTGGGGGAGGCGACCGCCGCGGCGCTCCGCGCACGCGGGATCGACGTGGATGTGGTGGGGGCCCTTGGAGGGAAGGAGCTTGCGGAGGCGTGGGGGCCCGCGCGCGGGCAGCGGCTGCTGCTGCCGCAGGCGGAGGATGCGCACAGGGACCTCGCCGACGCGCTCCGCGCCGCGGGCGCGCAGGTGGCGGCGGTCCCCGTCTACCGCACGGTGCCGCTCCGGGACGTGGACGTGAGGCCCCTCGAGGGGGCGGACCTCGTGTGCTTCTTCGCTCCGTCGCAGGTGCGCGCGTTCCGCGCGCTCGGCGTGCGGACGAGGGCGCGGTTCTTAGGGCACGGGCCCACGACCGAAGCCGCGATGGAGGGGTTGCCGCGGGCCGCCGGGCTTCCCGCCTGAACCGCCCCGTGCGGCACGCGTGCCGCAGGCGGCCGTCGCAACTCGCGTTGGAACAATGGGTTGCAGCGGGACGGGGGCGTGAAGGTCACGCCTAAATGGGGACTTCGGTGGAGGCGGCGATCTCCTCGATCAGGCGCTCGCGGTCCTTCTGCGATCCGTCGCCCGGGAGCCCGCCCTCGAGGAGCACCCGGTGCGCGAGCACGGGTACCGCGAGCCGCTTGATGTCGTCCGGCACCACGAAGTCGCGCCCCTCGAGGAACGCGTGCGCCT